>NZ_CP031167.1:4146000-4500000 GCF_004346925.1 Stenotrophomonas sp. ASS1
GCTGGCCGGGCAGATTGCCGACAAACTGGAAAAATCGCGGCTGATCGTGATCACCACCACCATGGAGATCGTGATCATGTCGCTGGCAGCCACCGGCTTCCTCACTCAGAGCCTGCCGGTGCTGCTGGTCGCCCTGTTCTGCACCGGCATGCAGTCGACCCTGTTCGGCCCGGTGAAGTACTCGGTGCTGCCGTCGGTGCTCAAGCCCGAAGAGCTGACCGGTGGCAACGGCCTGGTTGAAATGGGCACCTCGATGTCGATCCTGTCCGGCATGATCGTCGGCGGCCTGGTGTTCACCGTCGCCGGCAGCCACGGTACGGTGGTGGCGGCCTGCACGATCATCGGCCTGGCGATCTGCGGCAACATCGCCGCGCGCCTGATTCCCAAGGTCGATGCCGGCGACCCGAACCTGAAGATCAACTGGAACCCGCTGCCCGAATCACTGGCGGTGCTGCGCATGGCGCGCCAGCAGAAGGCGGTGCGCAATTCAATCCTGGGCGTGTCCTGGTTCTGGTTCGTCGGCACCGTGCTGACCTCGCAGCTGCCGGCCTATGCCGTGACCAACCTCGGCGGTGAGCCGACCCTGTATATCTTTGCGCTGGCCCTGTTCTCGGTCGGCACCGGCGTTGGCTCGTTGCTGTGCGAGAAGCTGTCGGCACGCACGGTGGAAATCGGCCTGGTGCCGCTGGGTGCGTTCGGCATGACCGCGTTCCTGCTCGACCTGTATTTCGCCCGCAGTGGCGAAGCGACCGTGCACGGACTGACCATCGGGACGTTCCTGCAGCAGCCGGGCAGCATCCGCATCGTCATCGACCTGATCGGCATCGGCCTGTTCACCGGCATCTTCGTGGTGCCGCTGTTCGCGCTGATCCAGAGCCGCACGCCGAAGGCGCAGATGTCGCGCGTGTTTGCGGCGCTGAACATCCAGAACTCCGGTTTCATCGTCGGCGCAGCCCTGCTGTCGCTGGCCGCGCACAAGCTGCTGCACTGGTCCATCCCGCAGCAGTTCCTGGCGCTGGCGATCGCCAACGCACTGGTGGCGATCTACATCTTCACCATCGTCCCCGAATTCCTGATGCGCTTCCTCAGCTGGCTGATGGTGCGCACCCTGTACCGCCTGCGCCCGCACGGCATCGAGGCCAACGTGCCCGACGAGGGCGCCGCGCTGCTGGTCTGCAACCATGTCAGCTACATGGACGCACTGATCCTGTCGGCGACGATCCCGCGCCCGGTGCGCTTCGTCATGTACTACAAGATCTTCAACATCCCGGTGATGCGCTGGATCTTCCGGACCGCCAAGGCGATCCCGATCGCCGGTGCGCGCGAAGACCCGGCGCTGATGCAGCGCGCGTTCGATGACATCGACGCTGCGCTGGCCGAAGGCGAGCTGGTCTGCATCTTCCCGGAAGGCGCGCTGACCAAGGATGGCGCGATGGCACCGTTCAAGTCCGGCGTCGAGAAGATCCTCGAACGGCGGCCGGTGCCGGTGGTGCCGATGGCGCTGCGCGGCATGTGGTCGAGCATGTGGAGCCGGCGCGACAGCCGCCTGGGCCGCATGCGCGTGCCGCGCCGTTTCCGCGCCACCGTCGAGGTGGTGGCGGCAGCGGCCGTGGATGGCCACAGCACCAGCGCACCGGTGCTGGAGGCCCAGGTGCGGGCCCTGCGCGGCGATCACGCCTGACGAGATGGGCCCGCCGAGCGGGCCCAGCGGACTCCCCCACATACGTCATCGTCCAGTGGTGTACGCGACATGTCGTGACTGTAAACGCATACATGCAACGCAGGTTGCGGTAGATTACGCACCCACAGGGGGGAGGTCCGGCCGATTCATCATGGCCGGCCACCAAGGAATGGAGTCTCGCTTTGAATCAACCACCACCGCTCAGCCGTCCGGTCTACATCCCCAACCATCTGGTCTGGGCGATCCTGACGACGCTTTTCTGCTGCCTGCCGTTGGGCGTGGTGTCGATCGTGTACGCCTCCCAGGTCGATGGCCGCCGCGCGGCCGGCGACCTGCCGGGGGCCTACAGTGCGTCGCGCAAGGCGGGCTGGTGGGCGGTGGCTTCGGCCGTGGCCCTGCCGGTCCTGTTGCTGTTGTGGTTCGGGCTGTTCGGCGGCTTGGCCGTACTGGGCGCTCTTTCCGACCAATGATTCACCACCACCACCCATCAAGGAGCTTGAACCCATGAATACTGCTACTCCGCAGGTCCCGAACAACCTGGTCTGGGCGATCCTGACCACCCTGTTCTGCTGCCTGCCGGCCGGCATCGTGTCGATCGTCTACGCCGCCCAGGTCAACGGCAAGCTGGCGGCCGGCGACATCGCCGGCGCCCAGGACTCCGCCGCCAAGGCCAAGAAGTGGGCCATGTGGTCGGCCATCGCCTGGGTCGTGCTGGTCGTGCTGTACGTGCTGTTCTTCGTTGTGCTCGGCGGCATGGGCGCGATGAGCAACGGCAACTACTGATACGCCTGGACGGATCCGGCGCCTGCGCCGGATCCGTTGTTGCATGTCCGCGCTTCCCGCTCGTTCCCGACTCGCCCGCTGGGCACCGCTGCTGGTTTCCGCCGGCCTGGCCGTGGGTGCCACGGTGGTGCTGCGCAACGTCAATCCGTATGTCGCCGGCAATCCCCTGCCGAGCTGCCCGCTGTACGCGCTGACCGGCCTGTACTGCCCGGGCTGTGGCAGCACGCGCTGCCTGTATTCCCTGGTCCACTTCGACCTGCCCGGCGCGATGGCGATGAACCCGCTGCTGGTCATCAGCCTGCCGTTCCTGTTGTTGATGCTGCTGAACATCGCCGGCATCCGCCCACGCGTGCTCGACCCGCTGATGCGGGTGCTGGCCAATCCTGTGTTCTGGCTCTGGGTGCTGCCCGGGTATGCGCTGCTGCGCAACCTGCCGTGGGCACCGTTCACTGCACTGGCACCGATCTAGGTTTCCAGCCAACGGCGCAGCCCCTCGTGGTGGACGGCGTTTGTCGGTCATGGGGTTGGCCGGGCGGGATGGGTTTGCGGGGGACGCCGTGAATCCGTCCGTGGAGGCTTGGCCGCGGCTTGCTCGTGTGCGCTGTCCTGCGCACACGGCAAGACCGGGGTTGAGCCTCCTGCCCAACCCGCCCGAGGCATGCCTCGGGCCCATGCCGCGGACACCCCCGCAAACCCATCCCGCCCGGCCACGGACAGTTTCCGTGCGCGTCCACCACGGAAAAGAAAGAGAAGATCAAAAGCGGAAGCGGATCGCTTCGCTCTGCATCCACGCATGGCGTGGATCTACCGTGTCGACCAAGGTCGACACCTACCAACAGCCGCGGGAATCTGTCGAAGGCGGGGTGGGTCGGATGGCGGGGGTGTGAGCCGCATGGATGCGGCGACCAAGCCTCCACGGACGGATTCACGGCGTCCCCCGCCATCCGACCCACCCCGCCAACCCGCAGCAATCCAGCTGTTGCTGTTGCTGTTGCCTCTGCAGGTGCAGGGCTGCAAGCCCTGCAAAGCAACTACGTCACCCAGCCTGCAATCACCAGCAGGGCGAGAATCGCCAGCCACAGCAGCAGCATCCGCCACACCAGGCTCATCGCATCACGCAGGTCCGGCAACCGCTGCCACACCGGCAACAGCCCCGCCTCGGTGTAGTCGTGCGCATCCTCGCGCAGCTCGGCGTTGACGCTGGCCCGCGCCACCGCGCCGAGGAAGCCGATGTTGCCGGCCAGGCGCTCGCCGTGGGCCTGGCGCCAAGCCTTCCACGCCGTATCGAAGTTGCCCACCAGCGCCATCGAAAACGCCATCAGCTGTGCCACCGGCCACTCGATCCAACCCAGCAGGCGCTGCGCCAGCGCCAGCGGCTCCACCGGCACGCGGGCGCGCATCGGGCTTTCCCCCATCAACGCCAATAGCCGGTAACCCAGCGCACCGGCCGGGCCCAGCAGCAGGAACCAGAACAGCACCGCGAACCAGCGCCGCAAGGCGTTGAGCACGGTTGCCTCGACCAGTGACGGAATGTCCTCGCGCAGGCTGCCACCGGCCGCCTGCAGGTTACGCACCGCGGCCTGGCGCGTCGCCGCGTCATCGGCATCGATGATCGCTTCGATATCGCGGTCCAGATCGCGCGGGCCCCAGCACCACGCCAGCACCGCCACGCCCAGCAGCAGCGACGGCAGGCCGAACAGCACCCCACGCAGCAACCACGCCAGCAGCGCCATCAGCAACAGCGGCGGCAGCAGTGCCAGGGCAACGCCGGCCGGTCCCTGCCAGGCCTTGCCACCGCGCGCGTCCAGCCAGCCCAGCCAACGCCGGAAGCCGTCGAAACGGCGCAGCGAGGCGGCAGCGGCCGGGGCAACATGGCCCAGGGCCAGTGCCACCAGCACGGCGGCCAGAGTGGTGAACATGGCAGGTCTCCCTACGAAACAGAACGCTCGGCGTCGCTACCTTACCTGTCGCAGCGGCGCCCTCAGCGGTGAACCGGACTGTAACCCGGGCCGTGTTCAGGTGGCGGCAATACAGGCGCCACCGTCAGCCCCGCTCAGCCCTTCTGCTGCCGGTACCAGTGTTCGATCAGGCCGCGCGAAATCGAGATCGGCGGCGACAGGCGGATGCCCTGGCCATCGTCCTCCACATCGCGTGCCAGTGCCGCGCCGACCTCGTCGGCACTGAACCAGCGCGCATCTTCCAGCTCGCCATCCACGGTCGGCAGGTCATCCTGCGCCTGTGCACGGAAACCGATCATCAGCGCGCCCGGGAACGGCCACGGCTGCGAACCGAGGTACTGGCAGGCGGTCACCCGTACCTTGCTCTCCTCGTGCACTTCACGCACCACGGTCTGCTCGAAGGTCTCGCCGGGTTCGACGAAGCCGGCCAGCACCGAGTAACGCCGCGGTGCCCAGTTCGACTGCCGGCCCAGCAGCAGCCGGCCCTGGTTTTCCACGGCGACGATCACGGCGGGATCGACACGCGGGTAGTGCTCGGTGGCGCACTGCCCGCAGCGGCCGACGAAGCCACCACGGGCAAACGCCACGGCGCCGCCGCACACGCCGCAGAAGCGGGTGCGCGAGTGCCAGTAGGACATGCCGCGGGCATAACTGAAGGCGGTCGCATCGGCCATCGGCCACAGCAGTGCGGCCTGGCGCAGGTCGAGGCGGCGCGGGGCCGTGACGGTAACGTTGGCGGCTTCGACCGAGAACCAGGCCTGCTCGCCACGCAGGCCAAGGAAGATCGCGGCACCGGGGCCGCCGCCGATGTCGGCGCCGGTCAGCGCCAGCGGCTGGTCGTCATCGCCGGTGAAGGCGCTGCCGTCCTGATCGAGCACGAGAATGCGCGCGCCCGGCCACAGGCGCGCCAGTGCATCGGCATCGTCGCGCAGGGCATCGGCGCGCTCCAGCGGTTCGCCAACGAAAGCGAAACCGGAAAGCGGCGAAGGAGTATTGGGCATCCGGCAAGCGTGCCGCCAATCGATGCAGGTGGCAAGTTCAGCGCTGTGCGCAATCTGCCGGTGTGGGCGTGCAGGCACAGCATCCACGCATGGCGTGGATCTACAGAGGTGCCAACCTTGGTTGGCACCTTCCGGCCACAGGCCTCTTACATGCTGAAGCTGCTGCCGCAGCCGCAGGTGGTCTTGGCGTTCGGGTTGCGGATCACGAACTGGGCACCGGTCAAGCTCTCGGTGTAGTCCACCTCGGCGCCCATCAGGTACTGCAGGCTCAGCGGGTCGACCAGCAGGGTGACCCCGCTGGTCTGTACCGCCAGATCATCCTCGGCACGGTTCTCGTCGAACTCGAACCCGTACTGGAAGCCCGAACAGCCACCGCCTTCGATGTACACGCGCAGGGCCAGGTCGGGGTTGCCCTCTTCCTGGATCAGGGATTTGACCTTGGCGGCCGCCGACTCGGTGAAGTTCAGCGGGCGCTCCAGCGACTGGTAATCGGGCGCGGCAACCGGGGTGGCGCCGGGCAGGGAGACTAGCGTGCTCATGGTGTCAGCATGGGGGTGCCGACGATGGCTTTCAAGCCATCGCCTCGGCCAGCTTGCGGCGTGCGGCGGTGTCACCCTTGCCGCCATTGGCCTCATCACCTTCCGGGGCCGGCAGGGCCGCCATCGGGGCGCTGGCATGGATCAGGCGGCCGTTCAGCTGGGCACCCGCATTCATCTCCACCACCTGGTAATGGACGTTGCCATTGACCCGCGCGCTCGGGGTCAGTTCGACCTTCTCGGTGGCATGCACGTCGCCGTCCAGGCGGCCACTGATGACCACCACCTGGGCACGGATCTCACCTTCGATCACGCCATGCTCGGCGACCGTCAGGGTCGCGCCACTGGCGCCTTCGGCGGCGATCACCTTGCCGTGGATGCGGCCTTCCACATACAGGCCACCACTGAATTCCACATCACCGCGGATCACCACCTGGTTGCCGATCAGGGCATCCACCACCAGCTGGCCTTCACGGTTGGATTTGCTGCTTCCGAACATCTGCCTACTCCCCTTTGGCGGCCGGCGCACCGGCCTGTTTCCAGTCGAATACCTGGGTGGTACCCCCCGTACCACTCCCCAATGTCACCCGCACGCGTTGCGGGGTGAAGTCAGCCGGCAGCATCACGCTGCCGGTGAGCTGCTGGAAGTACCGGAACGAGTAATCCTGTCCCGGTACCTTGCTGCGCTGGTGCAGATCATCCCAGCTGATCGTGGCCAGCTTGCCGTTCTTGACGCCTTCCACGGTGAAACGCATCTGCCCCTGGCTGATGGCGCCGCGGTTGAGGTTCTGTGTCAGCACGGCGGTGTACTGCCAGGTGCCGGCCGCTTCCGGGCTGAACTCGATCGAATGGGTGTTCAGGCCCTTGCGCTGGCTGGTCGAACCCACCAGGCGCTCATAGAAGGCAACGTCGGCACGCAGGCCGGCGATTTCCTCATCGCGTTCGGCCAGCGAGGACTGCACCTCGGTGTTGGCGGCGCGGCTGATGCGGTCGGAGGCTTCCAGCGTGGCCTGCTTCTGGCGCAGTTCGGTCAGCTGCGCCTGCAACGTCTCGGCGCGCTTCTCGGCGGCCTGCAGGCGCTGGCCCTGTGCATCGCGCGGCGTGGCCATCCAGCAGCCACCCAGCACGGCCAGCACCAGGCTGAGCAGCCAGATGCCACCGATCACCAGCAGGCGGCGACGGTCGGCCGGCGGTTGCGGCGCGCCGGGCAGGCGAACCTGCACGCGCATGGGAGGACGGTTGGTCATGGGTGGATTCCGGGGCATCGCGAGGGCGACACCGGTACGGCCCCTGTGGCAAACGACGGGCTAGTGTATGACAGGACGGGTGGGTTTCCTGCGCAGTGGCGAGCCACCGTCTGTGGCGTTCAGGCATGCCATCGTCGATAGTGTGGTCCCCTGCACAGTTCCGTCGCCGGAGCATCGCCATGACCGAAGCCCACCTGTTCGTGATCGGCATCCTGCTGGCCTGGCTGGCCGGCATCCGCGTCTACCTCACCGTGTTCGGTGTCGGCCTGGCCGGCCTGCTCGGCTGGGTCGACCTGCCGCCGGCCCTGCAGGCCACCGAATCGTGGTGGGTGCTGGGCACCTCGGCAGCGCTGGCGGTGACCGAATTCTTCGCCGACAAGATTCCCGGCGTCGACTCGGCGTGGGATCTGGTGCAGACCCTGGCACGCGTACCCGCAGGTGCCTTCCTTGCCGCAGCCACGCTGTCGCCGGATGGGCAGCTGGGCACCGGCGCACTTGCTGCCGGTGCCGGTGTCGCGCTGGCCAGCCATGGCCTGAAGGCCGGCACCCGCGCCCTGCTCAATACCTCGCCCGAGCCTGCCAGCAACTGGGTGGCCTCCGCCGCCGAGGACACCGTGGTGGTCGGTGGCCTGGCCCTGGCCCTGGCACACCCGTGGATCGCGCTGATCGTGGTGCTGGCCTGCAGCCTGGCCGGCGCGCTGCTGGTGTGGCTGGTCTGGCGCACCTTGTGGAAGGGCGTGCGCTGGCTGGCACGCAGTGCGTCGCCCGACAGTCCACGCCAGCCCGGTACCGGTTGATCGCCGGGCTTGTCGCATAATGGACGCGAACACCAGGAGCACCGATGGCCGCAAACGAATCCCCCGCGGGCGCCCGCCCGGGACGCGCTGAAACCCCTCCGGCCGATCATTGGCAACGCTGGACCGCTGAACCGGCGAGCGCCGTCGCCGCAGCGCCGGCCGCGGTTCCGCCGCTGGCCGCCTCCGACGCACCCGCATCGATCGGCAGCGCACCGCCGCCGTTGCCGGCCCCGGCCGTGCTGGCCGAGGCTGGCAACAACGACCAGGCGCCACCGCCCTCCGATTCGCCCTACCGCGTGCTGATCGTCGAGGACGACCGCGCGCAGGCCCTGTTCGCACAGAGCGTGCTGCATGGCGCCGGCATGCAGGCGATCGTGCACAGCGATGCCGACGGCGCGCTGCAGGCGATCAAGGAGCATCGGCCCGACCTGATCCTGATGGACCTGCACCTGCCCGGCCTGGACGGCATGCGCCTGACCGCGCTGATCCGCCAGCAGCCTGGCCTGCAGTTGCTGCCGATCGTGTTCCTGAGCGGCGATCCGGACCCGGAACGCCAGTTCGAGGTGCTCGACAGCGGCGCCGACGATTACCTGAGCAAGCCGATCCGCCCCCGCCACCTGATCGCCGCCGTGGCCAACCGCATCCGCCGCGCACGTGCGCAGGCAGCGACCCTGCCTGGTGCTACCGGCGCACCGGCCACCAGCAATCCGGAAACCGGCCTGCCGACACGTCACCACGTGCTGCAGCAACTCAACGCCACCCTCACCCATCGCGACCGGGGCGGCGTGTTCTTCATTGAAGTGGCCAGCGCGCTGGGCCTGCGCGAACGCTATGGCTACGCCGCCTTCGAGCGCCTGATGGTGCAGGCCGGGCAGCGCCTGGCCGAGGCCGGCCATCCGCACCTGCTGGCACGCCTGAACGACAACAGCTTCCTGCTGCTGGCCCGCAATACCGATGAAGACAGCCTGGAAAGCATCGCCGCGACCCTGCGTGAGCAGCTCTCGGCACGCGCCTTCGTGATCCGTGATGATGAATCGGTGCATCTGCGCGGCGTGGTGGGTTACGCGCCGCTGTCGCCGGGCTTCGACGATGCCAACGCTGCACTGGAAGCGGTCGAGCGCACCACCCTGCAGGCACGCCTGCTCAGCGCCGGCGTGGCGGGCCACGTGCATCGCCAGGCCGTCACCGAACAGGAACACCTGGCACTGCTGGAAGGCCAGCTGGAGCTGGCCTATCAGCCGATCGTCGCTGTCGCCGGTGGCAACACCGCGCAGTACCAGCTGCTGCTGCGCCTGCGCCAGGCCGACGGCACGGTGCTGGCGGCCGGCCAGGTGATTCCTGCCGCCGAAGCGGCAGGCCGCATCGCCGACCTCGACCAGCAGGTGATGGACCATGCGCTGGGCCTGCTGGACCTGTACCGGCACGCAACGCAACCGCTGAACCTGTTCGTTTCGCAGTCGCTGCGCACCCTGCAGCGCGATGCCTTTGGCGACTGGCTGCTGGAATCGCTGCAGCAGCGTGACCTGCCCGGCAGTGCACTGGTGATCGACGTGCGCCTGCCCGACGCGCTGATCCACACCGTGCCGCTGCAGCAGTTCTGCCAGCGCATGGCCGGCGCCGGCGTGCGCTTCTGCCTGAGCCAGTTCGAACCCAGCGGCGAAGCCGATGCACTGCTGACCCAGCTGCCGCTGTCGTTCGTGCGCATGGCCGCGCGGTTCTCCAGCAGCCATTCCAACCCGGCCACGCGCGAGGAACTACGCAAGGCGATCGAACAGGCCCATGCCGCCGGGCTGCAGATCATCGGCCAGCAGATCGAGGACCCGCAGGCCGCGGCAGCGATGTGGGTCGGCGGCGTCGATTACATCCAGGGCAACATGGTGCAGTCGGCCGGCAGTGACCTGAATTTCGACTTCCACAACGCGGTGCTCTGACGTGCCGCTGTGGGGCGTGCTGCTGGTTGCCCTTGCTGCGGCCGTCGCACTGCTGCTGTTGGGCCTGCGCCTGCGCGCGCGCAACCGGGCACTGGCCCAGCTGCAGCGCGAGCACAGCGCGCTGGCCAGCGAGCGCGACCAGCTGCGCCGCACCACCGAACGCCAGGGCCAGCTGGAACAGCAGCTGCTGCAGGCCAAGCAGGCCGCCGAAGCGGCCGTGCTGGCCAAGGGCGAGTTCCTGGCCACGATGAGCCACGAGATCCGCACGCCGCTCAACGGCATCCTGCCGATGCTGGAGCTGATCGCGCGCGGGCCGCTGGGTGAGGACCAGCGGCAGATGCTGGCCACCGCTTCGGCCAGTTCACAGCAGCTGCTGCGCATCGTCGACGACATCCTCGACTACTCCCGGCTGGAAGCGCAGGCGCTGGAACTGGAGATCACCAGCTTCAACCTGCGCGACCTGCTCGATGGCGTGGTGCAGCTGATGCAGCGCGCCGCCGATGCCAAGGGCCTGTCCCTGGCCCTGCAGCTTGACCCATCGGTGCGCCTGCCGGTGCGCGGCGACCCGGTACGCCTGCGCCAGGTGCTGAGCAACCTGCTGGCCAACGCCATCAAGTTCACCGCCCGCGGCCAGGTGCAGCTGCGCGTGCAGCGCCTGGGCGAAGGTGCGGCCCAGCACCAGCTGCGCTTCGAGATCATCGACACCGGCATCGGCATCGATGAGGCACTGCAGGCACGCCTGTTCCAGTCCTTCAGCCAGGCCGATGCCTCGACCACGCGCATCTACGGTGGCACCGGCCTGGGCCTGGCCATCTGCAAGCGCATCATCGACCTGATGCACGGGCAGATCGGCGTGCAGTCCACGCCCGGCCAGGGCGCAACGTTCTGGTTCGAGATCCCGCTGCTGAAAGTACCCGGCGACCTGCCTGCGATGGCGCGCGCCCCCGCAGCGCTACTGTTGTTCAGCGCCGATGCAACGCTGCAGGCACGCATCGAGCGCATCGCCGCCCACCATGGGCTGCAGGTGCAGGTGCTGGCACAGCTGGATGCCGTGGTCGAGCGCCTGCGCGCTCCCGCGCGGCCCGGACAACCAGCACCGGCATGGCTGATTGTCGATTCCCGCACCCGCCGCAACGGCGAGGTCACGCTGCAGCAGGCGCTGGCCGAGCGCGGCGACGATGATGCACTGCAGGTACTGTGGCTGCAGGAAGACACGCCTGCACAACGCCCGCGCCAACGCCAGCTGCTCCCGCATTTCGATGATGCAGCCCTGCATGCACTGCTGGCGGCGCCTGCCACGCCTGCCCGCCCTGCCGCCCTGCTGGCCAATGCCGAAGACGGCTTGCCCGCACCGACGCTGCCGCCATTGCACCTGCGCGTGCTGCTGGTGGAAGACAACACGGTCAACCGGATGGTGGCCGAGCATCTGCTGCGCGTGTTCCAGTGCGAGGTGCTCAACGCCGCCGACGGCAAGCAGGCACTGGCCGCCCTTCGCGAAGGCGGCGTGGACGTGGTGCTGATGGATTGCCAGATGCCGGTGCTGGACGGCTACGCCGCCACGCGCCGCTGGCGTGCGGAAGAAACGGAAACCGGGTGCTCGCGGTTGCCGATCATCGCGATGACGGCCAACGCCATGGCCGGTGACCGCGAACGCTGCCTGCAGGCCGGCATGGACGACTACCTGTCCAAGCCGATCGCACGCGCCACCTTGCATGCGCTGTTGAGGCGCTGGGGGCAGCGATCACGCGATGTCGTAGCGTCGAGCTTGCTCGACGGCGATGCATCCGGGGCCAGTGGAATCCCGCCAGCCGAGCATGGCCCGGCTCTACAAGAGACGAAAAGCCAAGCGGTGACGCAACCGGTGCTGGACCGTGATGTGCTGGACGAACTGCACGCGGTGATCGGCGATACCGCCCTCCAGATCGTCTCGGTGTTCCTGGAGGATGCGCCGGCGATGGTGCAGCAGCTGCAGCAGGCCGCGCAGAGCAGCGACGAGCCGCGACTGCAGGCAATCGCCCACAGCCTTAAATCATCGAGTGCGAACGTGGGGGCGTTGTCGCTGTCGGCAATCGCGCAGCGGATCGAGCACGAAGCCCGTAGTGGCAGCCTGCAGCGCCCCGCAGTGGCGGTGGCGCTGCTGGTTGCCGAATTCGCCCGGGCGCGCGTGGCGCTGACGGGCTACCTGGCACAGCATCGGTAGCGTCGAGCTTGCTCGACCATCGCCATGCTGATCACAGTCGAGCAAGCTCGACGCTACGTCACTCTTCCAGCTTGCTGAGCAGGTACTTCGGCTCGCCGATACGCTCGATCAGGTCGATCTGGGTTTCCAGCCAGTCGATGTGCTCTTCTTCCGAGTCGAGGATCTTCACGAACAGCTGGCGGCTGACGTAGTCGCCCACCGAATCGGAGTAGGCCACGGCCTCGCGCAGGGTCACTACGCCGTCGCGCTCCAGCGACAGGTCGCACTGCAGGATCTCGGTCGGGTTCTCGCCGATGCGCAGCTTGCCCAGCGCCTGGAAATTCGGCAGGCCTTCGAGGAACAGGATGCGGTCGGCAAGCATGTCGGCATGCTTCATCTCGTCGATCGATTCCTTGTACTCGTGTTCGGCCAGCTCCTTGATGCCCCAGTTCTTCAGCATCTTGGCGTGCAGGAAGTACTGGTTGATCGCGGTCAGCTCGTTGTAGAGGACCTTGTTGAGGAATTCGATGACCTTGGTGTCGCCCTTCATGGGGGTGCTCCTGCACGCTGAAAACGCAGGCACTTTAACGCCTTGCGCGCGGCCGTGAAGGAACGCGAATCGTGCGCATTGGCCTGTGCGGCCGCACGTGAAGGATGCGAAAGCGCGGCGTCAACGCGCCGCGAAAGAGACGATCAGGCGACCTGGGCCAGACCGAGGACCGGCAGCGGCAGATCGTGGGTGGCACGCGCCTTGGCCAGCAGATCGCCGGCCATGTCCAGGCAGGAACCGCAGGTGGCACCACAACCGGTACGCATGGTCAGTTCGGCCACCGTGCTGACGCCATGGCTGGCGGCTTCGCGGATCTGGTGGTCGGTGACTCCGTTGCAGATGCAGACGTACACAGGCGTGAACCGGGCTGACAGGCCAAGAGTGGCCTATTGGCTATTCCAATGGAAACGAGAATGGTTGTCAATCAGAGACCTGAACCATTCTCGATACCGTTCAGCCCGTCAGCTGGCCGGGCCATCGCCCGTGGCCTTCTTCGGCCAGTAGCCGCGGGTCCGAGGGCGCTTGCGTGGGCGGTCGTGCCCGGCGGTATGGCCAGGCATCCAGGCTTCGGCGGCGCTCTTGGGCATGGCGGTAACCCCCTGCCCGGCCACCCCGCGGGCCAGCGGCGCCAGATGTCGCAACGCACGCGCATAGACGCCACGCTTGAACATCACCACATGCTCCACCGGGTACCAGAAGTCCACCCAGCGCCAGTGGTCGAACTCGGGCGAGTCGGTGTGGTCCAGCTTCACGTGGGATTCGTCGCCCGTCAGGCGCAGCAGGAACCAGACCTGCTTCTGGCCGATGCAGACCTGCCGCTCATTGCGGCGGATGGCCCGCGCCGGCAGCTTGTAGCGCAGCCAGCCGGGCGTCGCCCCGAGCACTTCCACATGCTCGGGCAGCAGGCCGGTCTCTTCCTGCAGTTCACGATACATGGCCTCGACAGGCGTCTCGTCGGTGTTCATGCCACCCTGCGGGAACTGCCAGCCGTCCCGGCGCACGCGTCGTGCCCAGAACACCTGGCCGTCCTGCCGCATCAGCACGATGCCGACGTTCGGTCGATAGCCGTCCGGATCGATCACGATGCGGACTCCTAAAAAATCTACTGGTCGGGACTATCCCATGCCGCCTGTCGGCCCACAAGCACGATACAAAAGTGTTGACAGGGGCGATACACATCCGCAGAATAGCGGGCTCACCAAGGCTATGTAGCTCAGCCGGTTAGAGCACAGCACTCATAATGCTGGGGTCGGTGGTTCGAGTCCACCCATAGCCACCACACTGAAAATCAAGTTGTTTTTCAGCGTGAAAAGTGAGAAAATAGTTGCACGTTTTGCCCCGTCGCCAAGCGGTAAGGCACCTGACTCTGACTCAGGCATTCGGTGGTTCGAATCCATCCGGGGCAGCCAAATTAAAAGCAAAAGGCCAGATCGAAAGATCTGGCCTTTTGCTTTTAATTTGGTCGCGCATTCCACCTTATCCCCGCGCCTGTCGGCGCACCCCCTTGAACAACAAGGGGGCTCTTCTCCAGACAGAGACCGGGGTCAGGCATGCGGACCACGGGTAGTGCCGGCCGCTGGCCGGCAACCTCGAAATGCGCAACCCCAGAACGACAAAAGCCCGGCCGAAGCCGGGCTTTTGCTTGTGTCCAACCAGCGGGCTCCCGGAGGAGCCCAACCAGGCGCGGTAAATCAGCGCTTGGAGAACTGGGTGGCGCGGCGGGCCTTGTGCAGACCGACCTTCTTACGCTCGACTTCACGGGCGTCACGGGTCATGAAGCCAGCCTTGCGCAGCTCGGACTTCAGGGTTTCGTCGTACTCGACCAGAGCACGGGCGATGCCCAGACGGATCGCACCGGCCTGACCGGTGGTGCCGCCGCCAGCGGCGGTGACCAGGATGTCGAAGCTTTCGGTGTTCTTGGTCAGCTCGAGCGGCTGGCGCACGATCATGCGCGCGGTCTCACGACCGAAGAACTCGTCCAGCGGACGGCCATTGACGGTGATGTTGCCCGAACCCTTGCGCAGGAACACGCGAGCGGTGGAGGACTTGCGGCGGCCAGTGCCGTAGTTTTGAGTGATAGCCATGATTAGATATCCAGAACCTGCGGCTGCTGTGCGGCGTGCGGATGCTCAGTGCCGGCGTAGACCTTGAGCTTGCGGTACATCTGGCGACCCAGCGGGCCCTTCGGCAGCATGCCCTTCACGGCGATCTCGATCACGCGCTCCGGGTGGCGCTCCAGCGCCTGTGCCAGGGATTCGGTCTTCAGGTTGCCGATGTAACCGGTGAAACGGTGATACATCTTGTCCTGCAGCTTCTTGCCGGTGACGGCAATCTTTTCTGCATTGATGACGACCAGGTAGTCGCCGGTATCAACGTGCGGGGTGTAGACCGGCTTGTGCTTGCCACGCAGACGGCGGGCCAGCTCGGTGGCGAGACGGCCCAGGGTCTTGCCCTCGGCGTCGACGAGGTACCAGTCGCGCTGGACGGTCTCGTTCTTGGCAGTGAAAGTGCTCATGAAGAACTCTAGGTTAGGTCGGGCTCATTGCGGCGAAAGGCTCGCCGGAACTCTGCCACGCGTTGTGAAAAGGTGAAGCGTAAGAGGCGGGATTGTACGCAGGTCAGCCCCCCGTTGCAAGCCGTCCCTTGACCGGGTTGGCAGGGGGACGGGGTCGGGCGAGAATCGCGGGGTCTTCCGCCCCACCGTGTACCGCCATGACCGTGCTCCGCCAGATCACCCCGCTGGACCACCTGCTGACCGAGGCGCAGCGCGCCCTGGACACGGTGTTCGGCAACCCGCCGGCGGCCCGCCCCTATCCGGCTGCGGGCACCGACGAGCCGGGCATGGACAGCACCGAACGCCGCCACGCGGCCGGCCTGATGCGGATCAACCACGTCGGCGAGGTCTGCGCACAGGGCCTGTACTTCGGCCAGGCGGCCGTGGCCCGCGACCCGGCCACGCGTGAACACCTGCTGGAAGCGGCCCAGGAAGAAACCGACCACCTGGCCTGGTGCGCCACCCGCCTGGGCGAACTGGACAGCCGTCCGAGCCTGTTCAACCCGCTCTGGTACGCCGGCAGCTACACCATCGGCACCCTGGCCGGGCTGCGCGGCGACGGCTGGAACCTGGGCTTCGTGGTCGAGACCGAGCGCCAGGTGGAAGCCCATCTGGACGAGCACCTGGTCGACCTGCCGGCCGGCGACCTGCGCAGCCGCGCGGTCATCGCCGTGATGAAGGAAGACGAGGCCCGCCATGCGGACCACGCCGAGCAGGCCGGCGCACGCCGCCTGCCGTTCCCGATCCCGGGCGCGATGGCGCTGGCTTCCAAGGTCATGAAGACCATCGCCTACCGCATTTGACCGGGGCGCCCCACCAACGGTGGGGGCCTACCCAAGGGCACGGTGGGCCCGACGGTGGGGCCCGACCGTTGGTCGGGCCGCCTTAATTGGGCGAGACCAGCTTCAGGCCGATCACGCCGGCCACGATCAGGCCCACGCAGGCCAGGCGTGCCGGCGATGCGCTGTCGTTGAACAGGTAGATGCCCAGCACCGCCACGCCCATGGCGCCGATACCGGTCCAGATCGCGTAGGCGGTACCGACCGGGATGCTCTTCATCGCCTGGCTCATCAGGTACAGGCTGATCAGCGCGGACACGACCGTGGCAGCGGTGGGAAGGGGTTTGCTGAAGCCTTCGGAGTACTTCATTCCGAGGGCGAAACCGATCTCGAACAGGCCGGCCAGCAGCAGGTAGATCCAGGGCATGGGTGGGGGCTCCTTACCTTTTTTGAGAAAAACGAAACGGCCCGGTGTTTTCACACCGGGCCGTGGGTCGGTACATCACCGTGGAACTGTAACGCGTGCGGGGCACTGGTTCCACGGGGCGGGTCGTCCCGCCTGGGCGGCGATGCCTGCGGGCATCGCACATGGGGCTTACTCGGACAGGTTCCGGCCGTGGAACAGCTCCTCGATCTCGCGCTTGAGCAGCGCTTCGATCTTCATGCGTTCCTTGAACGACAGGTTCTTGGCCTTTTCCTCGAACAGGTACTGGTCCAGGTCGAAGTCCTTCAGGTGCATCTTCGTGTGGAAGATGTTTTCCTGGTAGACGTTGACGTCGAACATCTCGTAACGCGACTTGATGTTCTTGGCCAGGAAGTTCTGGATCGAGTTGATCTTGTGATCGATGTAGTGCTTCTTGCCCTTCACATCGCGGGTGAAGCCACGGACGCGGTAGTCCATGATCACGATGTCCGACTCGAGGCTTTCGATCAGGTAGTTCAACGCCTTCAACGGCGAAATGACGCCGCAGGTGGCCACGTCGATGTCGGCGCGGAAGGTGGCGATACCTTCCTGCGGGTGCGTTTCCGGATAGGTGTGCACGGTGATGTGCGACTTGTCCATGTGCGCGACCACGGCATCGGAGATCAGCTCCTTGCCGGCCTGCTTCTTGTCGATCACCGGTTCTTCGGAGATCAGGATGGTCACCGAGGCACCCTGCGGATCGTAGTCCTGGCGGGCCACGTTCAGGATGTTGGCGCCGATGATCTCGGCGACATCGGTCAAGATTTGAGTCAGCCTGTCGGCGTTGTACTCTTCATCGATGTATTCAATGTAACGCTGACGCTCCTCTTCGGTGCGCGCGTAACACACGTCATAGATGTTGAAGCTCAGCGCCTTGGTGAGGTTGTTGAAACCCTGCAGCCTCAGGCGAGGCAACGGCTTGACCACGGCGGTCGATTCCTGTGTAAGAAGGGAAAGGGGGAATTATGGGGCAAACTGTCCCCGGGGGGAACGTGAAGAGCGCTCACATCTGGCACACTGTTTGCCCTTAACAATTGCGCTGGTTAAGCTCCGCTATCGACCCCGTGAATCCGTTCATGCGCAGAGGGAGCGCTCCTATCGTGTCAACCGTGCGCCTAGCTAGCAGTCCACTGGCCCTGGATATCGCCACAATCGATCGTTTCCTGGCGCACAGCCACAGGCGGCGATACCCCACCCGTACCGACGTCTTCCGACCCGGTGACCCGGCGGGAACCCTGTATTACGTCATCAGCGGCTCGGTTTCGATCATGGCCGAGGAAGATGACGATCGCGAGCTGGTGCTGGGCTACTTCGGTGCCGGCGAGTTCGTCGGCGAGATGGGCCTGTTCGTTGAATCGGACCGCCGCGAGGTGATCCTGAGGACCCGTACCGCCTGCGAGCTGGCCGAAATCAGCTACGAGCGCCTGCACCAGCTGTTCCTCGGCCCGCTGTCGGCCGATGCCCCGCGCCTGCTGTACGCGCTGGGCCAGCAGATCTCCAAGCGCCTGCTCGACACCAGCCGCAAGGCCAGCCGCCTGGCATTCCTGGACGTTACCGACCGGATCGTGCGCACCCTGCACGACCTGGCGCAGGAGCCGGAGGCGATGAGCCATCCGCAGGGCAGCCAGCTGCGCGTCTCGCGCCAGGAACTGGCCCGCCTGGTCGGCTGCTCGCGCGAAATGGCCGGTCGCGTGCTGAAGAAGCTGCAGACCGATGGCCTGTTGCACGCCCGCGGCAAGACCGTGGTGCTGTACGGCACCCGTTGATCGTTGAGCACCCGGTGGGTGCGGACCTTGGTCCGCACTCTTTCACGCGCTAGGCTCGGTGCATGGAACTGAGCAGCGCATTCTGGTGGTTCATCCTCATTGGCCTGGGCGCCCAGCTGGTGGACGGCGCGCTGGGCATGGCGTTCGGCCTGGTGTCGTCGTCGGTGATGCTGGCCATGGGCATTCCGCCCGCGCAGGCCAGTGCAGCCATCCACACCGCCGAGGTGTTCACTACTGGCGCCTCCGGCGTGTCGCATCTGGTCGCCGGCAATGTCGATAAGCGCCTGTTCCTGCGCCTGGCGCTGCCCGGCGCCGTGGGCGGCGCCGTGGGTGCCTACGGCCTGACCCAGCTGCCCGGCGAGGTGATCCGCCCGCTCATCTACCTGTACCTGCTGGTGCTGGCCATCATCATCCTGGCCCGTGCCGCCGGCCGCCTGATGCCCAAGGGCGAGGTCAAGCGGGTGCCCGTGCTGGGCTTCGTGGCCGGCTTCCTGGATGCCAGCGGCGGGGGCGGCTGGGGGCCGGTGGCCACCTCCACCCTGCTGGCCCGCGGCGGCCAGGCACGCACCACCATCGGCACGGTGAACGCGGCCGAGTTTGTGGTCACCCTGACAGTTTCAGCAACGTTCCTGCTGTCGATGGGGCTGCATCACCTGCAGATCGTGGCCGGCCTGCTGATCGGCGGCATGATGGCCGCGCCGGTGGCCGCACTGCTGGTGAAGCGCCTGAAGGAGCGCTGGGTGCTGGTGGCCGTGGGCGTGCTGGTGCTGGGCATCAGCCTGTTCCAGATCGGGCATGCGCTGACCGGGTATCTGGCGCGCTGACTGCTCACCGGGCGCAGGACCATTTGCCGGCCAGCGGCCGGCACTACCGGGACGGAGAAGGGTAGTGCCGGCCGCTGGCCGGCAGATCCGTCACCGTGCGGCGAGGTCAGGCCTTGTCGCCGCCGCGGTCCACGCAGCCCCAGTTGAGGATGCGGGTGCCGGCCGGCAGCACGCGGCGGAAGAAGTCCACCCTGCCCGGCTTCGGGTTCACCACCACCGGCGCCTTGGCGGCCAGCAGCAGCGGCAGGTCGGCGGTGCTGTCGGAGTAGGCGATATCGATGTCGCCGTAGCCGCGCTCGCGCAGCATGCGCATCTTCTCTTCGTTGTGGCAGTGGCGGGTCGGGCCGACGCCACCCAGCCGTGGGCCGACCTCGGTGCCGATCACCGGTACGTCCTGGTGGGCGACGAAGGCCAGGATCGCGCGTGCCAGCTCTGGTGGCGCGCCCGTGGCAACCACCACGCGGTCACCCTTGGCCCGGTGCGCTGCGAACACCTCCAGCGCCTGTGGCAGCAGCTTGGCGCGCATCTGCGCCTCGTTGCGCAGCACATAGGCGTCGATCACCTTGTTGAAATCGCGCGCACGGTGCAGGCCGAAGCTGCCGATCCACACATAGACCGAAATGCCGGTACGGCGGGTCGGCAGCAGCGCCACCATCGGCCCGGCGATCGGCGTGACCAGCAGCGCCGCCAGCATGCGCAGCGGGTTGCGCTTGATCAGCGAAGCGAACAGGTGAGTACCTGAATCGCCATCGTAGAGGGTGTGGTCGAAATCGAAGACCACCAGCGGCGCATCGTCGCGCGGCGTCGGATAATGCGTTTTCATGCCGCGAAGAATAGCTGACGCAGGCCCTCGCCCGGCTCTTCCACGCGCATGAAGGCTTCGCCCACCAGGAACGAGTGGATGCCGGCATCGCGCATCAGCGCCACGTCCTGCGGACCGAGGATGCCGCTCTCGGTGACCAGCAGGCGATCGCGCGGCACCGCCTTCTGCATGTCCAGCGTGGTCTGCAGCGACACCTCGAAGGTGCGCAGGTTGCGGTTGTTGATGCCGATCATCGGTGCCGGTACCTGCAGCGCACGCTCCAGCTCGTCGATGTCGTGCACTTCCACCAGTACGTCCATGCCCAGCGACATCGCCAGTTCGGACAGCGTGGCCAACTGCGTGTCGTCCAGCGCAGCGACGATCAGCAGGATGCAGTCGGCGCCCAGCACGCGCGCCTCGTACACCTGGTAGGCGTCGATCACGAAGTCCTTGCGCAGCACCGGCAGCGTGCAGGCCTCACGGGCCTGCTGCAGGTAGGCATCGGCACCCTGGAAGAAGTCCACATCGGTCAGCACCGACAGGCAGCTGGCGCCGCCGAACTCATAGCTGACGGCGATGTCGGCCGGGCGGAAATCCGGGCGGATCACACCCTTGGACGGGCTGGCCTTCTTCACCTCGGCGATCACCGCCGGATCGCCGTTGGCCACTGCCGCCTGCAGCGCGCGCACGAAGCCACGTACCGGCGGGGCGCTGGCCACGGCGGCCTGCAGGTCCTCGAGGGGACGCTGGGCACGGCGCTGGGCCACTTCTTTGGCCTTGCGGGCCAGGATCGTCTGCAGGATGTCGCTCATCGTCGTCGATTCAGTGCGGGGGCGGTGAGGACGGCCATTATCGGCCATCAAGAGGGTCAGGCTGAACCGCGCGCTCAGGCAACCAGCGCGCGGGTGGTCTCTACATACTGCTGCAGGCGCTGGCGGGCGCTGCCGTTGGCGATGGCGGCACGGGCGCGGGCCAGGCCGTCGCCGATGTCGCTGGCCACACCGGCCACGTACAGCGCGGCGCCTGCGTTCAGGGCCACGATGTCCAGCGCCGGGCCGGGGGTGTTGTCCAGCACCGCACGCAGCATGGCAATGGACTGCTCCGGGCCGTCCACGCGCAGGTTGCGGCTGGCCGACATCGCGATGCCGAAGTCCTCCGGGTGAATCTCGTACTCGCGCACCTTGCCGTCGCGCAGCTCGCCGACCAGGGTGCCGGCGCCCAGCGAGATCTCGTCCATGTTGTCGCGGCCCCAGACCACCATGGCGCGCTCGGTGCCCAGCTCGCGCAGCACCCGCGCCTGGATACCCACTAAATCGGGGTGAAACACGCCCATCAGCACCGACGGTGCGCTGGCCGGGTTGGTCAGCGGGCCAAGGATGTTGAAGATGGTACGCACACCCATCTCGCGGCGGACCGGCGCGACCACCTTCATCGACGGGTGATGGATCGGCGCGAACATGAAACCGATGCCGGTCTGTTCGATGGCCGCGGCGACCTGCGCCGGCTGCAGCTCGATGGCCGCACCCAGCGCTTCGACTGCATCGGCGCTGCCGGACTTGGACGACACGCTGCGGTTGCCATGCTTGGCCACGCGCGCACCGGCCGCAGCGGCGACGAACATCGCGCAGGTGGAGATGTTGAAGGTGTGCGAGCCATCGCCACCGGTGCCGACGATGTCGACCAGGTGGGCGGTATCGGCCACCGGCACCGCCAGCGCGAATTCGCGCATCACCGTGGCCGCAGCGGCAATCTCGTCGATGGTTTCCTTCTTCACCCGCAGGCCGGTGAGGATGGCGGCGGTCATCATCGGCGAGACGTCGCCGCGCATGATCTGCCGCATCAGGTCGACCATTTCGTCGAAGAAGATTTCGCGGTGCTCGATGGTGCGTTGCAGGGCTTCCTGGGGGGAGAAGCTCATGGGAATGCTCCTGGGATCAGGCGGCCGGACGCTGCAGGAAATTGCGCAGCAGGGCATGGCCGTGTTCGGTGAGGATGGATTCGGGATGGAACTGCACGCCTTCCACCGGGAACTGGCGGTGGCGCAGGCCCATGATCTCTTCGATCGAGCCGTCGTCGTTCTCGGTCCAGGCGGTCACTTCCAGCACATCGGGCAGGCTGTTCTTGTCCACCACCAGCGAGTGGTAGCGGGTGGCCTGGTAACGGTCCGGCAGGCCGGCGAACACGCCCTTGCCTTGATGGCGGATCGGCGAGGTCTTGCCATGCATGATGTTGCCGGCGCGGATGACCGTACCGCCGTAGACCTGGCCGATGCCCTGGTGGCCCAGGCACACGCCGAGGATCGGCGTGGTCGGGCCCAGGCGCTGGATCAGCTCCAGCGACACGCCCGCTTCGTTGGGCGTGCACGGGCCGGGCGAGATGACGATGCGTTCGGGCTTCTGCGCGGCGATCTCGTCCACGCTCATCGCATCGTTGCGCACCACCTTCACCTCGGCGCCCAGCGTCTGCAGGTACTGCACGAGGTTGTAGGTGAAGCTGTCGTAGTTGTCGATCATCCACAACATGGTCAGGTTCCGTCGCTTATCAGGAAAATGGCGTACACGTTTTCGGTGTAGGTGATGGGGCCGG
Source organism: Stenotrophomonas sp. ASS1 (assembly GCF_004346925.1). Taxonomy (NCBI): domain Bacteria; kingdom Pseudomonadati; phylum Pseudomonadota; class Gammaproteobacteria; order Lysobacterales; family Lysobacteraceae; genus Stenotrophomonas; species Stenotrophomonas oleivorans. The sequence continues at coordinate 4,168,438 of NZ_CP031167.1, forward strand.
CTTCGATGGACTCGGTGGACCGTGGTGCAGGGACGCCCTGCACGGGCGCCTGCGGGGACGGCGGAGCGGACGCCACGAGCGAGGCATCACCGTCCGGCCAGCTGCCTGCCTGCACGCCGTAGGCGAAGTTCGGCGCGACGTCGGAGATGCTGTAAAGACCGGTGATACGCGCGCCGTAGGCGCTCGCCAGATTGCGCGCGGACTCCCTAGTCTGCGCGGCAGCTTCGCCCTTCAACTGTGCGCGCAGGGCGCGTTCGTCCGCATAGCCGGGCCGCATGCCACTGATCTGCAGTTCATCGCTCGCATTGACAGCGCGCAGGAAGCCCTGCAGGTCCGCCGTACTGGCAAAGCTGCCCTTCAGCTGGCGGCTGACCTGGGTCCCCACGTACTCCTGCTTGCCACCCGCATAGCGATGCTCCGGCCGGATCGTCAGGTTGTCGGCCCGCACGCTGCCGGACACCGCGTGATTACCCTTGAAAGCAGCCAGCACAGCTTGCACGTTGTTCTGGACGCGGGCGCGCGCGCTCTCGACCTCGGCGTCGGTGGACTTCACCAGCAGATCGACCGAGAAGCGGTCCGGCATCACCGTGCGGGTGCCCTGCCCCTTCACCAGCAGATGCGGCTGCGAGGGAATGGTGTTGGCCTGCGCCCATGCAGACGGGGCCATCGTGGCCAGCAGCGACGACCACAGCAATGCGCTCAGCAGCTTCATGCGGTACTCCTTGTCTTGAACGGGAACAGCGGAAGATGCCGCGGCGCAGGCCACGGCACGGGAAGGCTTACAGGCCCTTGGCAGCCTGGGCAACGGCGCGGAACAGCGCGCGCCCCTTGTTCATCGTCTCGTCCCATTCCTTGTCCGGGTCCGAGTCGTAGACGATGCCGGCGCCGGCCTGCACGTACAGGCGGCCGTCCTTGATGACGGCGGTACGGATGGCGATGGCGGTATCGGCATCGCCGTGCCAGCCGATGTAGCCGATGCTGCCGGCGTAGACATTGCGCTTGATCGGTTCCAGCTCGCGGATCACTTCCAGCGCGCGGATCTTCGGCGCACCGCTGACCGTGCCGGCCGGGAACGTGGCGCGCAGCACGTCGGCGTAGCTCAGGCCCGGCTGCAGCTGCCCGGTCACTTCGCTGACGATGTGCATGACGTGGCTGTAGCGTTCGATCACGAACTGCTCGCCCACTTCCACGGTGCCGGCCTTGGACACGCGACCGGCATCGTTGCGGCCGAGGTCGATCAGCATCAGGTGCTCGGCGCGTTCCTTGGGATCTGCCAGCAGCTCGGCTTCCAGTGCCAGATCCTGCTCGACGGTGGCGCCGCGCGGACGCGTGCCGGCGATCGGGCGCACGGTGACTTCGCCATCCTGCAAACGCACCAGGATTTCCGGCGAGGAACCGACCACCTGCAGGTCGCCGACATCAAGGAAATACATGTAGGGCGACGGGTTCAGTGCACGCAGCGCACGGTACACATCCACCGGGCGCGCTTTGAACGGCACGCTCAGGCGCTGGCTCAGCACCACCTGGAAGATGTCGCCGGCACGGATGTATTCCTTGCTGCGCTGGACCGCATCGACGAAGCCTTCGCGGGTGAACCCGGAGACGAAATCGGACTCGTCCAGCACGTCGCTGTTGAGCGGTGCGGGATAGCCGGCCCCCGGTGCGCGCAGCTTGGCGGTCAGTGCATCCAGGCGCGCCTGGGCCTGCTCGAAGGCACCCTCGACACGCGGGTCGGCATGCACGATCAGGTACAGCCGGCCCTTGAGGTTGTCGAACACCGCCAGCTCGTTGGAGTCCAGCAGCAGGATGTCCGGCGTGCCCAGCTCGTCGCGGCCGGCCGGTGGAGCCAGGCGCGGTTCGATGTAGCCGATGCACTCGAAACCGAACCAGCCGACCAGGCCGCCGGTGAAGCCCGGCAGGCCTTCAAGCTTGGGCACCGAGTGGGCGCTGCGCAGCGCCTCGACTTCGGCGAACGGGTCGGCCACCTCGCGGGTGTCCACCACCTGGCCGTCCTCGCGCACGGTCAGCGTGTGGCCATGGAAGGCATACACGCGGCGCGCCGGCAGGCCGATGATCGAGTAACGACCAAAGCGCTCGCCGCCTTCGACGGATTCAAACAGGTAGGTATTGGGGCCGTCGGCGAGCTTCAGATAGACCGAAAGCGGCGTGTCCAGGTCGGACAGCACTTCACGGACGACGGGAATATGGGTGTGGCCTTCAGCGGCCTGCTGCAGAAACTGAGCGTGCGAGTTCAAGACGACTTTCCTTCCGGGACACAGCGTTATGGGGGCGGACGACGGCAACGGGCCACCATCGCCACCAACGGCGTGCGGAAGAAAGGGTATGCGGGGTCGTCAGGCTGGACACCCCTTGACTGTATCGCAGCCGGGGCGGGAGGGGAACCCCGTCGCGGCGTCGCGGTTCATTCGGCCATTAGCCCATCCGCCGGGCGTTCTCCTGGGCCTCCAGCCCCTGTTGCTGGGCCAGTCCGGCTGCCGTCGCCTGTTCGCGACCGGTGTTCAGGGCGTCAACCTGCGCCGTGCTCACGACCAGCGGCTGGGCCATGCCGGCCGCCACGTCCACATGTGCATGTCGGCGGTGGGCCGCCTGCAGATCCGGGGTGTCGACCGCGAATGCCCGCGTGCGGTCGTCACTGAGCAGCACATGGGAGATGGCCTGCAACCCTTCGCGCTTGGCCTGCACAGCCAACGCCCCGGCCAGCTGATCGCTCTGCAGGTTCGGGATGCGGCCATGTGCCACATCGAGGCCGTGCACGCCGGTCTGCGCGCCCTTGAACAGATGGAAATCGATGTGCCCCGGATCGTTCAGCGCGGGTATCTTCGCGCCCCCCTCCTGCAGCTGTGCATGCGGCCGTCCAAGCAGCTTGCGCGCGGCCGCCTCCTGGGTCGCGATTGCCGCGTCGAGACTGGGGTTCATCGTCTCGCTCATGCCATGCCGGTCCACCGACTCCCCCATGGTCGCACTGCCGCGCCCGATCACCCACGACGTCTTGGCCAGGTTGACCAGGTTCTGCGGCAGTGCTGGCGTGGGCAGGTGCGTGGCAATGCCCTTGTTGGCCATCGCGCCCAGCCCGACGGTGCCGGCCAGCACGGCCGGCGCCTGCGAGGTCAGCCCGGTGATCTGATGGCTGCTCCAGTTCATGCCCATGTGGAAAGTCGCGCCGTACACGGCATAGCCGTTGCGCAGCCCATTGGCCACGCCATGCACGCCCTGCTGCAGCTGGCCGCCCAGATGATGGCCGCCGGCACGGATGCGGCCGGCATCCGCCGCCGCTTCACGGGTGGCTTCACGGGCCTTGGTTTCGTGTTGATTGCGCGCCGCATCACCGTGCTCACGCATCTGTCTGGCCATGTCGTCGGCACCGAGCGCACCCAGCACGCTGGCCCCGATGTTCCAGCCGTAACTGCCCTTGGCCTGCACGCGGTGGCTGACCGATTCGACCAGACCCTGCAGCTCGCGACCCTTGGCAATGACCGTCGCACCGCCTTCGATGCCCACCCGCATGCTCTTGCCACCGTAGTCGACCACGGTGCCGATCGCATTTCCCTGCAGGGTCGACGCACGCTCGACGGCCACGCCGGACAAGCTCATGCCCCGGCCCGCCAGCGCGCCGACCTGCTCGACATGTTCACCGGCAACCCGTCCGGCACGCATGCCGCGCGCACCTGCGATCAGCACCTCGGCCAGCGGGCCACCGTATTCGGCAAGCTGGCTTGGCGCTTCTCGATGGCGGCGATCCACCACCTTTCCGTTCACTTCGGTCTTGGCGTCCAGCAACAGTTCCATCCTGCCCGCGGCCACCGGAACATTGCGCAATGCCTCTGCCCCGGATTTCGACGCCAGCTGGTCAACCAGCTGGGCCGTGGCCGTCTGCGCACCCGCCGGCATCATCTCCTGCAGCTTGCGGGTAACCATCTGCTGCACGCCGGGCTGACGCAGCAGCTGGCTGGTCTCGCTGGCCAACAGGCCAAAGCCCTGCCGGTGATGCTCGTTGAGCCGCTTCAATCCATTCTGCACATCGTTGAGCACTTCACCCGACGTCTGGTAGGTGTGCACCGTGTCGCGCGTGTTGAACACCGGCAATCCGTGGGATTTCGCGTAGCGATCGGCGGTGGCCGGATGCAGCCCCGCCGAATTGAAGGTGGTCGCACGTACACCGGTAACCGCCGAAGCGGCAGAGGCCATGCCGCCGCCAAGCGAATGACCGGCGAGTTCAAACTGGGTACCAGAGGTCTTCAAGCGACTCGCCAGTGCCATGGCCCGATCGTAGTAGTCGCTCTGCATGCCTACGCCCTGGCGTCCATTGTTGAGGAAATCCTCGCCTCCGGATTCACGCCGCCCGCCTTTCGCCCGGGGATCGATGATTTCGCCCGTTGAGCCCTTGAACACCAGCACAGGCTTGGCGTCATCACCGAACACCCTTTTGTCCGGAATGTAGATCTCTGCGCGAAAACCCGAGTCGTTCGGCCGCATCAGCTTCTTCAGATCGGCCGCTCCCAGGCTGATGCCCGCCGCTTTGAGCGTGTCCGGGTCGGTCACGGCACTGGCGCGCGTCCACCCGACCGGCGGCTCACCTTTGCCCTTTGCCGAGGCATACACATCACCAGCAAGCGAACCCAGCTCGCGGGCGTGATAGGTCTCGCGCAAGCGCGCCGCCTCGGTGGCATGTCCACCTCCCTGCAGTTGCTCGACCAGGTGCTGCTGCGCCTGGACGCTCTTGGCGCGGGCCTGCAACAGACGTTCCTGCTGCTCGGGATCGTGACCGCTCATGGCAGACTCCATTGCTCATCAGTGAAGACACGGTCATCCAGGACCTGCTGGAATGACCACGGCCAACGCTATCATCCCCCGAACGCGTCCATGTCAAGGGATCACATGCACCGTCACCCTCACAGTTCCTTTACGCCATTTTCCTGCCTGGCGCTGATGCTGCTGATGCTGCTGAGCGCCTGCGCGCGCACGTCTTCACATGGCGCGGAGCGCTATTTCGAGGGCAAGGCACTTGAACTGGCCATCGCCGCCGAACAGGGTGATGCAGCGACGATCACGCGCCTGATCAAGACCGAAGGCGTGAACCCCGACAAGGAGTTCTCGAAGCAGGATGGCATTCCGCTCATCGCGTGGCCGTTGCGCGCACAGAACCTGGAAGGCCTGCGCGCGATGCTCGACAACGGCGCCGACCCGAATGCACGGCGTATTGAAACGCTGGACGGCGAGACGTTCCGCCACAACAACGCCATGGTCTATGCCGCGAAGATGGACGATCCGCGCTACCTGGCCCTGCTGCTGGATCATGGCGGCGACCCGGACACGCGCACCTCCAACACCGAAACGCTGCTGTTCCAGGCTTTCATTTCCGGCAACCTGTGGAAGAACATCCAGCTGCTGGTGGAGCGAGGCGCGCACGTCAACGAATCCAACATCGGCCAGGCCGATACCGTTCTCAGCTGGTACACCGGCCGTGGCGGCTTCGAGCAGGCCTACTGGCTGCTTGAGCATGGTGCGGACCCCACGATTGCATCGCCGTCATCGGCGCAACCAGGCGCGCCCGATCGGATGGCCATGGTCGAAGCCATCTACTGGGAAATCACCACACCGGACCTGCTGCCCTGGCAGAAGAAGTGCCAGCAGTGGCTGATCGATCACGGCATTGCCCGGCCGCCGCTGCCGCAGTACATCCGCGAAAAGCGTGAAGCATTCGGGTTCCCGGCGAAGGAGCAGGACATCCCCCCGTTGTAGGACTTCCGGTCCGGCTCAGCGCGGCTCGGACAACAGGGCACAGCCCACGGGCAGGTGCATCCGCACCCTGCCCGGCACGCACGCGATGCGGAACTGGCGCGCCTGTACCGGTTCGCCGTCCAGGTTGAGCGTCAACGGACGCTCGGATTCCACCTGCAGCCACGGCAGGCGCGCGCGCGTCGCCAGCTGTTCCAGTGCGGCCTGGGTGCCCGACTTCAGCATCTGGCCGAGCGTGGCGGTGACTTCACCTTCCAGCTCCGGAAGCACCGTCACGTCCAGCTGCCCATCATCGATCAGCGCCTGCGGGCACAATTGCTGGCCACCACCGGCCTGGCGGCCATTGCCGATGCCGAGCGCGATGAAGTCGCCTTCCCACGCGAAATCCGGGCCCGACAGGCGCGCATGGATCGGCTCGATCCGCCCCAGCTTGGCAATGCCGGTGATCACGTAGGCCAGCCCGCCCAGCATCTTCTTCAGGCCGGCATCGGTCTCCACCGTCACCTGCGTGCCGAAGCCACCGCTGGCGAGGTTGGCGCACCACCATTGCGTGCCATCGGCGTCCACGCGCAGCAGATCGATGGCATGCGGCGTGGCCTGCCCGATCAAGGCCAAGGCCGCCTTCGGCTCGGTCGGGATGCCGGCCGCAGTCGCGAAGTCGTTGGCGGTCCCCATCGGGATCAGCGCCAGCGAGGGCAACGCATCTGCCGGCTCCTCACGATGCGCCAGTGTCTCGGCCACCGCGCTGAGCGTGCCGTCGCCACCGGCGGCCACGATCACGTCCACGCCATGATCGATCGCCTCGGCCACGTAGCGTTCGGCGTCACCGTCTTCCCAGGTCACCCGCACTTCCAGCTGCACGCCCTGCCCACGCCAATGACCGACCGCGTCGCGCAGCTCGTCATTGCCTGCGGATTTTCCGTTGAGGATCAGGCGCCAGCGCGGGGTGGTCATGCGGTGCTTCCAGGACGGGGGTGGCACAGGCTAGCAATGCGCCGTTTGTCCGCAGTGAATGTCACGCAGGTGTCATTCAGCTGCTGGAGAATGGAAGGCCATAGCAGGGACGACGGATGGAGGCAGGATCAGCCTCCCACGCATGCAGCGAGGCCACGCCAGTGATTGGCGTGGCTTTTTTTTTGGTGCGTAGGGAGTGCGAACCAAGGTTCGCACCCACCCGGTGGGTAGATCCACGCCATGCGTGGATGCACTTCGCCTCAGCCGTTGGCGAAATCGTGCAATGCCTGGCCCTGCAGCCGGTACACGGTCCACTCGTCCTGCGGCGTGGCGCCAGCGGCGGTGTAGAACTCGATGGCCGGGGTATTCCAGTCCAGCACCGACCATTCGAAACGACCGCAACCCTCGGCCACGGCCTGGCGTGCGATGTACTTCAGCAGCGCCTTGCCGGCGCCTGCGCCGCGCTTTTCCTGGCTGACATACAGGTCTTCCAGGTAGATGCCCTTGCGGCCCAGCCAGGTGGAGTAGTTGTAGAAATACACGGCGTAACCAATGGGCTCGCCGTCGGCTTCGCAGATCAGCGCGCGCGCCGTGGCATCGGCACCGAACAAGCTCTCGGCGATGCCGATCTCATCGGTCTGCACCGAATGCTCGGCCTTCTCGTAGATGGCCAGTTCGCGGATGAAGCGCAGGATCAGACCGGCGTCGGCCACGGTGGCCGCGCGGATGTTCAACACGGCCGCCGTGCCCATGGTTCAGCCCCGCGCCGCAGAGACATTCGCGCGCATCTGCGCGATCACGTCCTGGTAGCTGGTCTTGGCATTGAAGATGGCCGAGCCGGCAACGAAGGTATCGGCGCCGGCAGCGGCGACCTCGCCGATGTTGTCGGCCTTCACGCCGCCGTCGATCTCCAGGCGGATGTCCTTGCCGCTGGCATCGATCATCTTGCGCACCACGCGCAGCTTGTCCAGCGCCGAGGGAATGAAGGCCTGGCCGCCGAAGCCCGGGTTGACCGACATCAGCAGCACCAGATCCAGGTCGTCCAGTACCCAGTCGAGGATGTCCACCGGCGTGGCCGGATTGAGCACGATGCCCGGCTTGCAGCCCAGCGAGCGGATCAGCTGGATGGTGCGGTGCACGTGGCGGCTCGCTTCCGGGTGGAAGCTGATGTAGGTGGCACCGGCTTCGGCGAAGTCCGGGATGATGCGGTCCACGGGCTCGACCATCAGGTGCACGTCGATCGGCGCGGTCACGCCGTGCTTGCGCAGCGCCTGGCAGACCATCGGGCCGATGGTCAGGTTCGGCACGTAGTGGTTGTCCATCACATCGAAGTGGACCCAGTCCGCGCCGGCGGCGAGGACGTTGTCGACTTCCTCGCCGAGGCGGGCGAAGTTGGCGGACAGGATGGAGGGGGCGATGAGGCAGTTGGACATGGCCGGGCCTTGCAACGAGGGGAAAGTGGGTCAGCGCTTGCGCAGGGTCTTGATGCGGTCGTAGGCGGCATTGATCCGCCGCGACTTCTGCTCGGCCTGCTGCTGCAGCTCGGGGGCGGCGCCGCCGAGCTTGTCGGGGTGGTACTGCGAGATCAGCCTGCGGTAGGCGCGCTCGACCTCGGCATCGGTGGCCTCGGAGGTCAGCCCCAGCTCCCGGTACGGGTTCTCCTTGTTCAGGCGGAACCAGTCCGAGTCGAAGGCGTGGCCGATCAACAGGCCGACCACCGCGCCGAACAGCGGATTGGGCCGGAACAGCAGGGCGCCGGCGATGAATCCGAGCAGTTTTCCGTACCAGCGCATGGCGCTCCGGGGTCGACCGACGAAATGGACGCTCATTTTACGTCACAGCGGGCCCGGACGGCTTTACACTAGGCCGCCCGCTGGTCAGCGGGCCCGCCGGGTCCGCTGGGCAGCCGTATCGACAACGCCCCAGGAGTGCCCGTGCCAACCACGCTGTTGCAATCCGATCTCCCCGGCCTGCCCTTGCGCCATCGCGGCAAGGTGCGTGATGTGTTCGATATCCCGCGCGAGCGGCTGCCAGCAGGGACCCCGCCGGGCGACTACCTGCTGATGGTGGCCACCGATCGCCTATCGGCGTTCGACGTGGTCCTGCCCGACCCGATCCCGGGCAAGGGCGAGATGCTCTGCCAGGTCTCCAACTTCTGGTTCGCCAAGACCGCGCACCTGATGCCCAACCACCTGACCGGCATCGACGTGGCCAGCGTGCTGCCCGAAGGCGTGGACCCGGCCCTGTACGCCAAGCGCGCGGTGGTCACCCGCAAGCTGAAGCCGGTGCCGGTGGAAGCGATCGCCCGCGGCTACCTGATCGGCAGCGGCTGGAAGGACTACCAGCGCACCGGCAAGGTCAGCGGCATCGACCTGCCCGACGGCCTGCGCCAGGCCGAGCAGCTGCCCGAGCCGATCTTCACCCCCTCGACCAAGGCCGCCGTGGGCGACCATGACGAGAACATCGATTTCGATGCGATGGTGAAGCAGGTCGGTGCCGAGATGGCCGAGCGCGTGCGCGATGCCACCCTGCGCATCTACAAGTTCGCCGCCGAATATGCCCGCGAGCGCGGCATCATCCTGGCCGATACCAAGTTCGAGTTCGGTACCGACGCCGATGGCCGCCTGTACATCATGGACGAGATGCTGACGCCGGATTCCTCGCGTTACTGGCCGGCCGACGAGTACGAAGTGGGCACCAGCCCGCCGAGCTACGACAAGCAGTTCGTGCGCGATTACCTGGAGACGCTGGACTGGGGCAAGACCGCCCCGGGCCCGACCATCCCGGCCGAGATCATCGAGCGCACCCGCGCCAAGTACGCCGAGGCGCTGCAGCGCCTGGCCGGGATCAGCGTCGACTGATGCCCTGCGCCCCCCCGCCGGTCTGGCTGGGGGCGTTCTGAATGCGGTACTGCCGGCCGCTGGCCGGCAACCTCGCGAACCTGCAGCCAGGCATGGCCTGGCTCTACTGCCGGTTGCCTGGGGTAGTGCCGGCCGCTGGCCGGCAACCTCGCGAACCTGCAGCCAGGCATGGCCTGGCTCTACTGCCGGTTGCCTGGGGGTAGTGCCGGCCGCTGGCCGGCAACCTCGCGAACCTGCAGCCAGGCATGGCCTGGCTCTACTGCCGGTTGCCTGGGGTACTGCCGGCCGCTGGCCGGCAACCTCGCGAACTCGGCTATGCTCTGGATTGCCGGCCAGCGGCCGGCACTACCGTTGTCCGAGGAAGCATCGCAGCATGCAGACATCCACCGAGCTTGCGCGGCCGATCGACCGCTATTTCGCCAGCTACTCCGACGACCACCGCAATGTGATCAACCAGCGCATCCACGTGGTGGCGGTGCCGGCAATCCTGTGGTCGGTGGTGGCCCTGCTGTGGTGCCTGCCGCCGCTGATCACCTGGTTCCAGTACGGCATCTGGTCGGCGTTCGCGATGTTCAGCGCCTGGTGCTTCTACAACAAGCTGTCGCGCCCGCTGGGCATCGGCATGCTCATCCAGTTCTTCGTGTTCGGCTGCCTGTGCAGGCTGCTGGAGGCCGAGATCGGCCTGCACAACCTGTTCTGGCTGGCGGTGGGCGTGTTCGTTGTGGCCTGGATCGCCCAGTTCATCGGTCACAAGTTCGAGGGCCGCAAGCCCAGCTTCCTGACCGACCTGACCTACCTGCTGATCGGCCCGGCCTGGGTGATGGCCAAGTTCTACCGCAAGCTCGACTGGCGCTACTGACCTGCCCGTGGCCGACGGTGCCCCTCGTTTCCTGAACGGGCAGATTCCGTCACCCGCACTCCACGACGGCCCTGCCAGCCTGCACCGGTGATCCGTTCCCCATCGCCCGCCCGTCGACGGCAGCCCCTGTGCGACAGGGCCTGCGGTCTCCCTGCGTCGGCGTAGGGTGTCCCCCGAGAGCAACCGGGGAGGGACCGCAGCAACGTGATGCTGCGCTGCAGAAAAAATGAATCAGCGGACGTTACATGCAATTGATCGCTGTTCGATGGGTTTCGGCGACATTTCGCAGCCTGTTATCCTCCCTGACCTGCTCGTGAATCATGGATTCCCTGCATGCTCCCCAGCCTGCCCCTGCTGCTGGCCCTGCCGTTCCTGATGGCAGCGGCTGTTGCGGCCTTCCCCCGTAGTTCGCGCTCGACTGCTGCCTGGCTGGCGGCGCTGGCGCCGTTGGGCGGGCTGGCCATCCTCGGCTGGCTGACCCCGTCGGTGCTCGACGGCCAGGTGGTGCGGACGATGGTCCCCTGGCTGCCGCAGATCGGCCTGGACTTCACCCTGCGCCTGGACGGGCTGGCCTGGATGTTCGCCGGGCTGGTGCTCGGCATCGGCGCGCTGGTGGTGCTGTATGCGCGCTACTACCTGAGCCAGCAGGACAACGCCCACCGCTTCTACTGCTACCTGCTGCTGTTCATGGGCGCCATGCTGGGCATGGTGCTGTCGGGCAACCTGCTGTTGCTGATGATCTTCTGGGAAATGACCAGCATCAGCTCGTTCCTGCTGATCGGCTTCTGGTCGCACCGCCAGGACGCCCGCGAAGGCGCGCGCATGGCGCTGGTGATCACCGGTGGCGGCGGGCTGGCGCTGCTTGGTGGCGTGCTGCTGATCGGCCGCATCGTCGGCAGCTTCGACCTGGACGTGGTGCTGGCCGCCGGCGAGCAGATCCGCGCCAGCGCGCTGTACCCGTACGCACTGTTCCTGGTGCTGGCCGGCATCTTCACCAAGAGCGCGCAGTTCCCGTTCCACTTCTGGCTGCCGCACGCGATGGCGGCGCCGACCCCGGTCTCGGCCTACCTGCACTCGGCCACCATGGTGAAGGCCGGTGTGTTCCTGCTGGCGCGGCTGCACCCGGCACTGGCCGGCAGCGACCTGTTCTTCTACACGGTCAGCGGCATCGGCGCGCTGACCCTGCTGATCGGCGCCTGGAACGCGATCTTCCAGCACGACCTGAAAGGCCTGCTGGCGTACTCGACCATTTCCCATCTGGGCCTGATCACCCTGCTGTTCGGCCTGTCCACGCCGATGGCAGTGGTGGCCGGCGTGTTCCACATCCTCAACCACGCCACCTTCAAGGCCTCGCTGTTCATGGCCGCCGGCATCATCGACCACGAAACCGGCACCCGTGACATGCGCAAGCTGGGCGGCCTGCGCAGGCTGATGCCGTTCACCAGCGCGCTGGCGATCATCGCCTCGCTGGCGATGGCCGGCATCCCGCTGCTCAACGGCTTCCTGTCCAAGGAAATGCTGTTCGCCGAAGCGCTGACCGCTGGCGGCGGCCCAGGCGCCATGCGCACGGCGGTGTCGATCGCGGCGCTGCTGGCCGGTGTGTTCGGCGTGGCCTACAGCCTGCGCTTCGTGCACGACACCTTCTTCGGCCCCGGCCCGCACGATCTGGACCGCGTGCCGCATGAGCCGCCGCGCTGGATGAAGGTGCCGGTGGAACTGCTGGTGGTGATCTGCGTGGCGGTGGGCATCGCCCCGGCACTGACCGTGGCGCCGGTGCTGCATGCCGCCGCGGCCTCGATCCTCGGCAATGCCATGCCCGAGTACAGCCTGGCGGTATGGCACGGTTTCAACCTGCCGCTGGCAATGAGCGCGATCGGCGTGGTCGGTGGCGTGGTGCTGTACTTCGGCCTGCGCAAGCTGATCAACCTGCACGGGGTGGAAACCCGCACCACCGGCCGCAACGTGTTCCATGCGCAGCTGGATGCGCTTTCCGCGCTGGCCATGCGCCTGACCAACGGCATCGCCAACGGCAGCCTGCAGCGCATGCTGCTGGGCCTGGTGCTGGTGGCGATCGTGGTCGCCGCCGCGCCGTTCGTGGCCAATCCGGCCTCGCCGAACTGGACCGCACCGCAGCCGATCCCGCTGCTGGGCTGGGCGCTGTGGCTGGTGATGATGGCCTGTGCGGTCGCCACCCTGCGCGTCTACAAGCAGCGCCTGCTGGCGGTGCTGCTGGTCGGCGGCGTCGGCCTGATGGTGGCGCTGACCTTCGTGTTCCTGTCCGCGCCCGACCTCGCCCTGACCCAGCTGCTGGTGGAGATGGTGACCCTGGTGCTGATGCTGCTCGGCATGAACTACCTGCCCGCGCAGTCCGGGCCGGAGCGGCCGCGCTGGCGCAAGCGCCGCGATGCGGTGATCGCGATCATCGCCGGCGCCGGCCTGGGTGCGCTGGCCTATTCGGCGATGACGCTGCCGCCGAACACCATGGCCGGCGAGCTGCTCGCCCGTGCCCTGCCCGAGGCCTACGGCCAGAATGTGGTCAACGTGATCCTGGTCGACTTCCGCGGCTTCGATACCTTCGGCGAGATCACCGTGTTCGGCATCGCCGCACTGGTGGTGCATGCGCTGCTGCGTCGCACGCGGATGGCGCCGGAGCAGATCATGCCCGGCCCGCCGATCAAGCTGCCGGTGCCGGCCGACCTGGCGCAGATCATGTTCCCGCTGACGCTTACCGTATCGATCTTCCTGTTCCTGCGCGGCCACAACGCGCCGGGCGGTGGCTTCATCGCCGGCCTGGTGCTGGCGGTGCCGCTGCTGATCCAGTACGTGATCCAGGGCACCGCGTCGGTGGAGTCGCGCTTCGGCTTCGACTACATCCGCTGCATCGGCATGGGCCTGTTGATCGCCCTGCTCAGCGGCAGCGCGTCGATGCTGTTCGGCGTGCCGTTCCTGACCAGCGGCCACCTCGACCTGCACCTGCCGCTGATCGGCGACGTGCCGCTGGCCAGCGCGATCGGCTTCGACATCGGCGTCTATCTGGTGGTGTTCGGTGGCGCCATGCTGATGCTGTCGATGATGGGCACGATCAAGCCGTCGCGTACCCGCACTGCCCGCAAGGGTGAGATCGACCTGCAACGCCGTTCGGCACGCACCGGGGAGATGCACTGATGGAACTGGCCATGGCTACCGCGATCGGCGTACTGACCGCCATCGGCATCTACCTGCTGCTGCGTGCGCGCAGCTTCGATGTGATCCTCGGCATGACCTTCCTGTCCTACGCCACCAACCTGCTGATCTTCGCCGGTGGCCGCGTGGTGCTGGGCAAGGCACCGGTGCTGCAGGAAGGCGTGGACAGTCACCTCGGCAACTACACCGATCCGCTGCCACAGGCGCTGGTGCTGACCGCGATCGTGATCGCCTTCGCGATGACCGCAGTGAGCATCGTGCTGGCCATGCGCAGCCGCAGCGACAACCACAGCGACCATGTGGACGCCCACGAGCCCGACGACGACCTGCAGGATGAGCGCGCCTCGCCGCGCCAGGGCGAGGACCGCGCATGAACCATCTGGTGATCCTGCCGATCCTGTTTCCGCTGCTCGGCGCCGCGCTGTCGCTGTTCGTCGAACACCGCCGCTACGGCCCCAGGGTGCAGCGCGCGGTCGCGTGGACCTCGCTGTCGGCGCTGGCGCTGGCGGTGGGCCTGCTGTTTGCCGCCACCGCCAGTGGTGAGATCAACGTCTACCTGCTCGGCGACTGGCCGTCGCGGCTGGGCATCGCGCTGGTGGCCGACCGGCTGTCGGCATGGATGCTGCTGACCACCCTGCTGCTGGCCATTCCCTGCCTGCTGCATGCCTGCTCGGGTTGGGATCGCCGCGCACCGCACTTCCACGCGCTGTTCCAGTTCCAGCTGGTCGGCCTCAACGGTGCGTTCCTGACCGGCGACATCTTCAACCTGTTCGTGTTCTTCGAGGTGATGCTGATCGCCTCCTATGGCCTGTTGCTCAGCGGTGGCCGCGGCCTGCGCATGCGCATCGGCCTGCACTACGTGGTGTTCAACGTCACCGCCTCGACCCTGTTCCTGATCGCGCTGGGCCTGCTGTACGCCACGCTGGGTTCACTGAACATGGCCGAGCTGTCGCAGCGCATTGCTGCGGTGCCGCCGACGCAGCTGACCCTGGTGAAGGCCACGATGGGCCTGTTGCTGCTGGTGTTCTGCGCCAAGGCCGCGCTGATGCCGCTGTACCTGTGGCTGCCGGAAGCCTATTCGCGCGCGCCGGCCGCAGTGGCGGCGCTGTTCGCGATCATGACCAAGGTCGGCCTGTATTCGGTGCTGCGCATCCAGATGCTGTGGTTCGGCGACGATGCCGGCGCGATGGCCGGCTATGGCCGCGACTGGCTGCTGTGGGCCGGCGTGGCGACGCTGGTGCTGGGCGGGCTCGGCGCCCTGGCCGCGACCCGCCTGCGCGTACTGATTTCCTACCTGGTCATCGTGTCGGCAGCCACGCTGTTCATCGCCTTCTCGGTGGGCACGCCGCAGGTGCTGTCGGCCGGCCTGTACTACCTGCCGCACAGCAGCTTCGTGGCCGCTGCGCTGTTCCTGGTTGCCGACCTGATCCGCCGCCGCCGTGGTGGCGCCAGCGACCGCAAGGAGGTGGTGGCGCCGATGCCGGGCAAGGAAACGCCGGCGGTGCTGTTCCTGATCGGGGCAGTGTCGGTGGCCGGCCTGCCGCCTCTGTCCGGCTTCCTGGCCAAGGCCGCACTGCTGGCCGGCATGCCGGCGCAGTACATCGGCCCGGTCTGGACCGCCGTGCTGGTCAGCAGCCTGCTGGTGATCATGGGCCTGACCCGCGGCGGCATCCGCCTGTTCTGGCGCGTGCCGCCGGTCGATCCGGAGGCACCGAAGCCGCGCAAGGCTCCCCTGCGCCGGGTAGAACTCTACGCCGCCTGCCTGCTGCTGGCCTACGGCATCGGCATGACCCTGGCTGCGGCACCGTTGATGCGCTACACCGACGCCACCGCCGCACAGCTGCTGCAACCCAGCGAGTACGTGCAGCAACTGCGTGCGACCACGCCGGAGATCCGCCAGCCATGACCGCCCAGCGCTCCCTGTTCCGTCGCCTGATTCCCTCGCCGATGCTCAGCATCATGGTGGTGGCGTTCTGGCTGCTGATGTCCGACAGCTTCACCCTCGGCCAGATCGTGCTGGGGCTGCTGCTGGGCGTGGTGGTGCCGCTGTTCGCCGCGCGCCTGGACCGCGAGTTCGCCCGTATCGGCACCCTGCGGCCACTGCCCAGGCTGGTGTGCGTGACCCTGTGGGACATCCTGATGTCCAACATCCGTGTCGCCCTGCAGGTGCTGGGCCCGGAAAAGAACATCCACCCGGGTTTCATCTGGCTGCCGCTGGACATCGCCAACATCCACGGCATCGCCGCGCTGACCAGCATGATCACGCTGACCCCGGGCACGGTCTCGGCCGCGCTCAGTGACGACCGCAAGTTCCTGCTGGTGCACGTGCTGCACCTGGAGGACCCACAGGACCTGATCGATACGATCAAGCGCCGTTACGAGGCGCCGTTGATGGAGATCTTCCCATGACCGGTTTTGAAGTCATCCAGACCACCCTGGTGGTGTGCATGCACGTGGTCGGCCTGGCCATGCTGCTGGCCACCTGGCGCCTGCTGCGCGGGCCGACCGTGCCCGACCGCATCCTTGCGCTGGACACCCTGTCGGTGACCGCGATCGCCGAGCTGATGCTGTTCGGCATGTACCTCAATTCGCCGATCTACTTCGAGGCGGCGCTGATCATCGCCATGCTCGGCTTCGGCAGCACCGTGGTGCTGAGCAAGTTCGTGCTGCGCCGGGACATCGTCGAATGATCACCGCAATCCAGATCGGCCTGTCGATCCTGCTGCTGTTCGGCTGCTTCTTCATCCTGGTCGGCGCACTGGGCCTGGTGAAGCTGTCGACCTTCTTCAAGCGCCTGCACGCGCCGACCAAGGCCAGCACGCTGGGCGTGGGCTGCGTGCTGGTGTGCTCGGTCTGCTACCACATCTTCCTCGGCCAGGACCCGCAGCCGCGCGAGCTGCTGATTACCGTGTTCCTGTTCATCACCGCACCGATCAGCGCCCACATGATGGCCAAGGCCGCGCTGTCGCTGCTGATGGAAACCCGCCCCAGCCTGCCGGGCAACGAGCCGGCTGCTGAAGAGCAGCTGCCGCCGCCGGAACCCGTGCGGGAAGAAGAAACCACGCAGAACCGGTAAATCCGGTAGAGGCCGACCTTGGTCGGCGCTTTGTTGCTGCGAGTGCCAACCAAGGTTGGCAGCTACCGGGTGATTGGTGGTGGGTGCCGACCGTTGGTCGGCACGGAACCAACCGCATCCACGCGTGGCGTGGATCTACCGACCACAATGCCCGGTAGAGGCCGACCTTGGTCGGCGCTTTGTTTCCCTGAGTGCCAACCAAGGTTGGCAGCTACCGCATCATCGGTGGGTGGACCGGTGGGTGCCGACCGTTGGTCGGCACGGAACCAACCGCATTCACGCATGGCGTGGATCTACCGACCGCAATGCCCGGTAGAGGCCGACCTTGGTCGGCGCTCTGTTTCCCCGAGTGCCAACCGAGGTTGGCAGCTACCCCATCATCGGCGAGGTGACCGGTAGGTGCCGACCTTGGTCGGCACGGAACCAACCGCATCCACGCGTGGCGTGGATCTACCGACCACAATGCCCGGTAGAGGCCGACCTTGGTCGGCGCTCTGTTTCCCTGAGTGCCAACCAAGGTTGGCAGCTACCGCATCATCGGTGGGTGGACCGGTGGGTGCCGACCGTTGGTCAGCACGGAACCAACCGCATCCACGCATGGCGTGGATCTACCGACCGCAATGCCCGGTAGCGGCCGACCTTGGTCGGCGCTTTGTTTCCCCGAGTGCCAACCGAGGTTGGCAGCTACCCCATCATCGGCGAGGTGACCGGTAGGTGCCGACCGTTGGTCGGCACGGAACCAACCGCATCCACGCAGAGCGTGGATCTACAACGCCGGTGCGCCCACCAGCAGCAGCTCCAGCACGAACCAGCCCGCGAACGCGACCAGCAGGATCGCGCCTTCGCCGCGGCTGATCTTCAGGTCGCCGCGCAGCATGGGGTACAGCACCAGTGCGAAGGCCAGCAGCGCCGGCAATTCCAGGCGCACGAACGAGGCCGGCAGCGCCAGCGGCTGCAGTACCGCCATCGCACCAATCACCAGCAACAGGTTGACCACGCTGGAACCCAGCACGTGGCCCAGCACCATGTCGCCATGACCACGGCGTGCGGCAGCAATCGCGGTTGCCACCTCCGGCAGCGCGGTACCGATCGCGACCGGCAGCAGACCGACCAGTAGCGGCGTCCAACCCAGTGCAGTACCGAAGTCCGCTGCGGCCCCCACCACCAGGCGTGCGCCCCAGTACAGGGCCAGCGCGGCGATCAGCACCCGCAGTACATTCAACGGCAGGCTGGTGCGGCTCAGTGCGGACTCGGCGATGGCCGCCTGCACCTCCGCGCTCTCGACGCGACCACGGCGCAGCAGCAGCACCTGCACCACGATGAAGCCGGCCAGCAGCACGCCGCCCTCCCAGCGTGCCAGGCCACCATCAAGACCGAACAGGATCAGCAGCACGCCGGCCGCCAGCAGCGACCACCACAGCACCGTCTGCAGGCGCGCGCGCAGCAGCAGTGGCGCAGCCATGGCCGCCACGGCCAGGGTCAGGCCCAGGTTGACGATGCTGCTGCCCACCGCGTTGCCCAGCGCCAGCTCCGGCTGACCGACCGCCAGCGCGCGCGCGTTGACCGCCAGTTCCGGCAGCGAAGTGGTCACGCCGAGCAGCAACAGGCCAGCCGTGAACGGACTGGCCCCGAAGCGCTGGGCCAGGCCGGACACGGCCTTGACGATGGAGTCCCCGCCCAGCGCCAGCAGCAGCAGGCCGAGCAGGAACCAGGCAATGGCAATGGCGATCATCGAGCACTCCCCCAGCGGTCGTGGCGCGATTCTACGCTGGCCCCGCGCGCATGGCTGGGCCGTAGATCAAGGATCAGCCACAGCCTTCCACATAATCGACCTGCGGGGTCTGCCCGACCCGCCACGCGCCGACCCGACCGTCCGCACCGAGCGCGAAGTCGATCACCGCCCCACCCTCCTGCGCCGGACGCACGCGCAGGTGCTGGGCCTTCTCGTCGTACTTGTCGGGGCCGACGTCACCGCGCTCGGGGTACAGCACCTGCAACTCGCCCAGGGTCATGCCGACCTTGCCGCCGCCCGGTGCGATGATGTCGGCGCTGCGCACGTCGTAGCGCACCAGCTTGCGGCCCTCGATCATCAGGCGCGGGTCTTCGGCATTCTGCGGTCGCAGGAAATAGCAGCCATCGTTGCTGTCGTCGGCCGGCAGCGGTTTGCCACTGGCATCGGTGCCCAGCCCCTGCAACGGCGCGCCGAAGCCACTGCGGACCTCAGCGATGCCGGCGCCCAGCTTCGCGCCGGCGAAGCCCTCCAGGTGCGCGGGACTGTCCTCGCGGCGGTCATTGGTTGGACGGGCTGCCAGATCAGGATCCGTCGACTGCGCGGGCCCCGTCGCCGAGGCGGTTTCGGCCGGGGTATCGCTGCCGCTGCCGGCCGCCCCCTGTTTGTCCTGGCCGCCGCAGGCGGTGAGCGAAAGGAGCAACAGACCAGCAAGCGGAAGGTGCTTCATCGGTGCGGTTCCCTGGCACGAAGGTGGCTGCACGCTAGCCCATCCTGTGTGCAGGCGCTGCATTGTCATCGCGGTTTCATCGCCTTCGTTCAGGCTCGGCGAGCACCGATCTGGCCGTCCCTTCCATGCAACCGCGCAAGACCGATCTCGCCCGAACCGCGCTGCAGGCCCACCGCGCGCCGCTGGACATGCGCCAGCGCCGGCTGCTGATCCTGTGCGACGGCCAGCGTACCGTCGCCGACCTGACCGGTCTGCTCGGCCAGGAAGCACCGGCGATGGTCATCCAGCTGGTACAGGCGGGGTACCTGAGCACTGGCGTCCCAGCACCGTCGCCCGCAACCGCGGTAGCGCCGGTGCCCACACCGCCGGCAGCCGCACCTGCAGCACTTGCTGCACCCGCGGTCGAACGCCGCCGCTCGCTGGTGGCCGCGCGCATCTATGTGCTGGGCATCCTGGAGATGCAGCGCCACCCGCAGGCGGCAGCACTGTTCCGCGACCTGCAGCAGGCGCGTGCGGAAGACGAGGTGCTGCAGCGGCTGCAGTCGGCGATGCAGATGCTGCCCGGGCTGACCTCGGACGGCTATTGCCAGCGCGTACGCCAGCGCCTGTTGGAAGCGCTGCCGCTGGAGCATTGCGACGCGTTCGCGGAGGTGGCGTAAGCGCAGGTTCCGGCGGAGAACATCCACGCATGGCGTGGATGCGATCAGGATCCGTGCCGACCAAGGTCGGCACCCACCAAGCTAGCGGGACGACCGGAAGTTGTTGCGCAGGCCGTTCCAGCACTGCTGGTAATCGCCCTGGCGATGGCCGGCGGCCAGCGCCTGTGCGGTCGGGCGGATCACCGCGCGGGTCTCGAACATGAAAGCCATCGTGTCCTTGATCACATCGGCCTTGGACAGGTCCGCATTGGAGGCCTTGTCGAAGGTCGGCGCATCCGGACCGTGACCGCTCATGCAGTTGTGCAGCGACGCGCCGCCCGGCACGAAGCCTTCGGCCTTGGCGTCGTAGGCGCCATGCACCAGGCCCATGAATTCGCTGGCGATGTTGCGGTGGAACCACGGCGGACGGAACGTGTTCTGCGCCACCAGCCAGCGTGGCGGGAAGATCGCGAAGTCCATGTTGCTGGTGCCGGGCGTGTCGCTGGGCGAATGCAGCACCAGGAAGATTGACGGATCCGGGTGGTCGTAGCTGATCGAACCGATGGTGTTGAAGCGGCGCAGGTCGTAGCGGTACGGCGCGTAATTGCCATGCCAAGCCACCACGTCCAGCGGCGAATGGTCGATCGGCGCGCGCCACAGGCGGCCCTCGAACTTGGCGATCAGCTCGAAATCACCATCGATATCCTCGAACGCCGCGTGCGGAGTTTCGAAGTCGCGCGGGTTGGCCAGGCCATTGGACCCGATCGGACCGAGGTCCGGCAGTTTCAGCAGCGCACCGTAGTTTTCGCAGATATAGCCGCGGCTCGGGCCATCGGGCAGTTCGACGCGGAAGCGCACGCCGCGCGGGATCACCGCGATCTGCTGGGGCTCGATCTCGATCACGCCCAGCTCGGTCAGCAGGCGCAGGCCGCCCAGCTGCGGCACGATCAGCAGCTCGCCATCGGCATCGTAGAAGTAGCGGCCGACCATGTCGCGGTTGGCGGCATAGAGGTGGATGCCCACGCCGGCATGCGCGTCGGGCGAACCGTTGCCACCCATCGTGTACAGGCCTTCGACAAAGTCGGTCGGCAATTCCGGCAGCGGCAGCGGGCTCCAGCGCAGCTGGTTCGGCGAGGCCGGCTGTGCGCCGAAATCACACTGCAACCGCGACTGCGCGAACGGGGTGAACTCGCCATGGGTCACCGCCGGGCGGATCCGGTACAGCCAGCTGCGGCGGTTGCTGCCACGCGGCGCGGTGAAGGCGGTGCCGGTCAACTGTTCGGCGTACAGGCCGTGGGCCACCTTCTGTGGCGAGTTCTGCCCGACCGGCAGCGCGCCGGCGACGGCCTCGGTGGCGAACTCGTTGCCGAAACCGGACTGGTAGCCGCGGGCGGAGATGGCGGTGGACATGGAAACTCCAGAGATTGCCGGCCAGCGGCCGGCACTACCATTTGGACAGGCAATGTCGGCGGGAGGCCGACATTGCCTGCAGACCTTACAGCACGCCGCGGCGGATCTGGTCGCGCTCGATGCTCTCGAACAGCGCGGTGAAGTTGCCTTCGCCGAAGCCTTCGTTGCCCTTGCGCTGGATGATCTCGAAGAAGATCGGGCCGATGCAGTTCTGGGTGAAGATCTGCAGCAGCTTGCGCTGGTGGGTTTCCGGATCGGCATCGATCAGGATCTTGTTCTTGGCCAGGCGCGCCACGTCTTCACCGTGGTTCGGCACGCGCTGGTCGATCACGTCGAAGTAGGTCTCCGGCGTGTCGAGGAAGTCCACGCCCTGCGCGCGCATCGCTTCGACGGTCTCGTAGATGTTCTCGGTGAAGCAGGCGATGTGCTGGATGCCCTCGCCCTTGTACGCGTCCAGGTACTCGTTGATCTGGCTCTTCGGGTCGGACGACTCGTTCAGCGGGATGCGCACGATGCCGTCCGGCGCGGTCATCGCCTTGGACACCAGGCCGGTCTTCAGGCCCTTGATGTCGAAGTAGCGGATCTCGCGGAAGTTGAACAGGCGTTCGTAGTAGTCCGACCACTGCTGCATGTTGCCGAAGTACAGGTTGTGGGTCAGGTGGTCGATGAAGGTCAGGCCAAAGCCCACCGGGTGCAGGTCGGCACCGGCGATCGGCTCGTAGTCGCCGTCATAGATGCTGCCGGCGCTGCCGTAGCGGTCGACCAGGTACAGCATGCAGTCGCCGATGCCCTTGATGACCGGCGCGCTGACCGCCTTGCTGTCCGGCTTGAAGGCGATGGCTTCGGCGCCGTTGCCCAGCGCGGTCTGGTAGACCTCCTGGCCCGGCTTCTTGAAGCGGATGGCGAAGCCGCAGGCGCACGGGCCGTGCTTTTCGGCGAAGTCCGAGGCGAACGAATCCGGGTCTTCATTGACCAGGAAGTTGACGTCGCCCTGGCGATAGACGGTAATCGGACGCTGTTTGTGCTTGAGCACCGCGCTGAAGCCCATCTTCCGGAAGTACTCGTGCAGCTCCTGGCCACGGCCGGCCGGGGCGGCGAATTCGACGAACTCGAAGCCGTCGATGCCCATCGGGTTCTCGAAGGTGGTGACCTGCATGCCGGGGTTGGGGTGCGAGGCGGTCGGGACTGCGGTATTCATGGCGTGGCTCCGAATCGGTACCGCATCGGTACAAACCAGGTGCGGGCAGGTAGGGACCCGGCGAGAATGCAGGGTCTGGACCTACCCCTTATAGTTACACTTGAAACCACCAGCAAGGTGCACCGCAACATGAGCCCCGCCGATCCCGTTTCGACCCGCCTGCGTTCCTCGCACGTCCTGCTCGACCTGGAACAGTTCCTGCCGTACCGGCTGAGCGTGCTGTCCAACCGGGTCAGCGGCAACATCGCCAAGTTATACGGCGATCGTTACGGTCTGGCGATCCCCGAGTGGCGGGTGATCACCATCCTGGCGCTGTACCCGGGCTCCTCGGCCAGCGAGGTCTCCGACCGCACGGCGATGGACAAGGTGGCGGTCAGCCGTGCCGTGGCCCGCCTGCTGGAGCGCGGCTTCATCAAGCGCGAGACCCACGGCGACGACCGCCGCCGCTCGGTGCTGGCGCTGTCGGCGGCCGGCTTCGAGGTCTACGAGACCATCGCGCCGATGGTGATCGAAATCACCCGCAAGCTGATGTCGGTGCTGAGCGAAGAGGAAGAGCAGGTGCTGGAGAAGCTGATCCTGCGCCTGGCCGGCGAAGGCCTGGAGCGGATGGGCGAAGGCGTCTGAAAGAAAAAGGGGACGGAGGGGATTAAGTCGTTTTGGGCCCCAAGTCGCGGGTGCCGACCCCGGCCGGTAGCGGAACAGTGGCTGGGCGATTGTCGTCCGCCCCCTTTGATCTGACGGGACCCGCTTCTTGGCGGACTGCGGACCGACCGCGAACGATGCCATCGGACGCATTCACCTTCCGCAGATCCCGTCCTGAAGTGTCGCCCTCGCCCAGCAGCATTTCCGCATTGGCCCGATACGGTCCGTTTCCGCCAGGCTGGTGTATCGAAACGGGCTGATCCAGTGAATTCTCCTATTGGACTGCTCACGTGTGCGGCCTGACGGTAAACGTTCAACGGGCATCAGCCCGGCCACGGATCCACATCGGACGGGCCCCCTCATGGATGACTCGCATTCAACGCTGCCGCATGGCCAGGAATTGCTGGCCGATCTCAGAGAGCTGATCTGCGCGGCGCGCAACAGGATGCACAGAACCATCAACAGCGAGCTCACGCTGTTGTACTGGCGGATCGGGCGGCGCATCCACGCTGATCAGTTGAGGGGCCGACGGGCCCTCTACGGAGAGCTTGTCTTCACCCGGATAGCCAAGGCGCTGACGACCGAATTCGGTACCTCCTTCGGTGAAAAGAGCCTGCGCCGGATGGTGCAGTTCTCCACCGCATTTGCGGACGAGCAGATTGTCGTATCGCTGATACGACAATTGAGCTGGACCCACTTCATCGCACTGATCCCCCTGGCGGATCCGCTCAAGCGTGACTTCTATGCGCAGATGGCCGCCACCGAGGGCTGGAGTGTGCGCATGCTGCGCCAGCGCATCGATTCGATGTTGTACGAGCGCACGGCGCTTTCCAGTCAACCCGAGCAGACCATCGCCGATGAGTTGGCGGCACTGCGTGGCAACCAGCAGCTGTCTCCAGGGCTGGTACTGCGTGATCCCTACGTACTGGACTTTCTTGGCCTGAAGGACAGCTGGGACGAGCAGGACCTTGAAAGCGCGATCCTTCGCGAGATGCAGAGCTTCCTGCTCGAACTTGGCACGGGCTTCAGTTTCGTCGCCCGCCAGAAGCGCATCCAGATCGACGGCGATGACTTCCACCTGGACCTGCTGTTCTACAACCGGCGTCTGCGCAGGCTGATCGCCATCGAGCTGAAGATCGGCGAGTTCAAGCCCGCCTATAAAGGGCAGATGGAACTCTACCTGCGCTGGCTGGACCGCTACGAACGTGAGGACGGCGAGCAGGCGCCGTTGGGCATCATCCTCTGCACGGGGAAAAAGGCGGGTCAGATCGAATTGCTGGAGCTGGATCGCTCAGGCATCCATGTTGCGGAATACCTGACCACGCTGCCCTCTCGTGAGGTCCTCAAGCAAAGACTGCAGACCGCCATGGAGCGGGCCCGGCAAAAGCTGCAGACCGCGGCACCCGGCCCCCTGTAGATCCACGCCGCGCGTGGATGGCGCTCATGCTTCAGCTCAGATGCTTGCGCCGCGCATGGATCCACGGCACCGCCAGCGCCGCGATGGCCCCCGCGGCGAAGCCGAGCGAGGCGGCAACCGTGGCCGCTTCGACCGCGCCCGGCAGCGCCAGCGCGGCAGCCACCAACAGCAGCGACGGCAGGCCGACGAAGGTGCCCAGGAAGAAATGCCAACGCGGTGACCAGGTATTGAGCTGCAGCAGGCTGACCGGTTGCCAGGCTTCCGAGGCAGCGTCCTCGGCGATCTTCGCCACCGCCTTGGCCTGGTCCACCTCCGGCACCGCACGCCCCTGCCGTGCAGTCGCCAGCAGTTCGGCCACCGCCTCCACCGGCGGGAAACTGGACGGCCACGCAACCGGCGCCGGCACGCCGTAGGCGGTCAGCAGCGGCACGCTCAGCCACGGCGCCACCAGTGGGCGCATGCGGCGACGGCCATGCACGCACCAGATCTGCGGCTGGCCGTGCGCGGTGACGCTGTACAGCGCCAGTTCGTTGGCCGGTGGATAGCCGAGCATGGTCACCCGCGCGGCCAGGCTGTCCTGGCCCATCGCGCGCAGGAAGCCAGGACGGCTGCGCCCTTCCTGCATCCACGCCAGACCGAGTGCACCCACCAGATAGGCCTCCGCCACGTCCTTGCTGCCGGCGCTGGCGCGCTCGTCGCTGGCCAGGTACCAGGCCAGCGACTTTGGTTCAGAGACGTCCTCCAGGCCCCAGCGGCTGTCGTCCCCCAGCACATGGCGCACCGGCAGGCGTGCGGGCGCGGTTTCGCCGCGTTCGCCCGGCTGCAGGAACGGCAGTACGCCCTGGATGAACGTGGACAGTTCGATGGCCCGCACGCCATGGCCCTGCCATTCCGGCGGCAGCAGCCCGGCCAGCTGGCCGTCGGCGGCCAATGCATCGAGCCGTGACTTCTGCTCGACCAGTTTCTGCACCGCCCCCTTCAGCACCACGTTGTCGGGCAGCGCGATCTGCGGCAGGCGGTGACGCGGCGGTGCCAGTTCAGCGGTGTCCTCGCCGGTACCGGCGTCATCCAGCAACGCCTCCTGCGGCGGTAGGGTCACGCCCTCGCCTGCCCCAGCCTCGGCCAGGTCGCTGGCAGGTTCGGGCAGTCGTTCGGCGTGGTCGCTGTGCATGGGCGTTCCGGAAGGTTGCATCGACGGGATGTCGACTGAGGTCCTTGCCGGTAACGGCGAGCGCGTTGCGATATTGAGATGCCGATTCCGGGAATGTGACCGCAACCACAGTAGATCCACGCCATGCGTGGATGCACTTCTGTGCCGACCAACGGTCGGCACCCACCGGAGATGGCCGTCAGCGGTCGGCATCCACCGGGGTTGGCGGTCAGCGGTCGGCACCCACCCCCCCCCCCCTGCCGGCCAGCGGCCGGCACTACCCCTATTCCGGTTTGTCAGGTGCCCATTGTTTCAGGAACGCGCTCACCCGTGCCGGCTGGAAGGCTTCGCCCCTGCGCAGTTCGACGGTGGGCTGCGACACCAGCAGTCCGCCATCGGCATCGAGTACCAGCAGGTACGGGTAGTCGCGTTCCATCATCGGGAACTGGGCGAAGAAAGCGGTGTTGGGCTGTTCGTCGCTGGCGTTGACCTTCACCCACACGTAGTGGGCATCGCGGAAGCGGCGCAGGTCGCCGTTGCCTTCCACCACCTCGTCCAGCGCCCGGCAGCGCTCACAGGCGGCGTTGCCGACCTCCAGCAGGATGCGCTTCTTGCCCCGCTGGGCTTCCACCTTGGCGGTGGCCAGATCATCGGCGGGGTTGCGGGCCGGGTCGAACTGAGCGCCGAGGCCGGCGATGGCGGCGATGTCTGCCGCCACCGGGGTGTTGCCCGAGGCCACCGGTTCGCTGGGGTCAGCGACCGGTGGCTCGGTGGGTCGGGTATCCAGGGGCTGCGTGGGCTCGGCGGTGGCAGGCGGTTGCGGTTGGGAACAGGCGCCGATCAGCGCCGCACAGACCACCACTACCGCAGTACCGAGCTTGCTACGCATGCCTTCTACCCTCTCATCATCATTTGACGCCGTGCATCAGCTTGTTGATCAGCGGGGCGATCAGGAACAGCACCACGCCGGAGCCGATCAGGGCCCAGAACCCGAAGGTATACCCCTTCAGGGCCGACTCGACCGTCATGCCGCCTTCACCACTGACCACGCCAGCGAAGATGCCCGACAGGTTGTTGCCGATGCCGGTGGACAGGAACCAGCCGCCCATGCCGAAGCCGACCAGGCGCACCGGGGCCAGCTTGGTCACCATCGACAGGCCGATCGGCGACAGGCACAGCTCACCCACCGACTGGATGACGTAGACCATGAACAGGGTCCAGAACGGGATCTTGCCGTCCACGACCATCTGCGACAGGGCGAACATCAGCAGCGCGAAGGCGGCGCCGTTGAACAGCAGGCCCAGGCCGAACTTGCGCGGGATGGACGGATTGGCGCGGCCCATGGCCACCCAGATCCAGGCAATCACCGGGGCCAGGGTGATGATCGCCACCGAGTTGACCGACTGGAACCACGCGGTCGGGAAGGTCCAGTCACCGAACTGGCGGTTGACGATGTTCTCGGCCAGGAAGGTGAACGAGCTGCCGGCCTGTTCGAAGAACATCCAGAACATCACGTTGAAGGCGAAGATGATCAGCATGGCGATCACGCGGTCGCGCTGCACCTTGCCTTCGCGGATGCCCTCGACCAGCAGCAGGACGGCCAGCGCGGTGAACATCGCACCCAGGATCCAGGCCAGCGCGGTGGCGCCGGTGGCCAGCAGGAAGTACGCGACCGGGATGGCGACCACGGCACCGGCCAGCACCATGATGATGCGGCCGAAGCCTTCAGCGCCGGCCGGCGGTGCACCGATGCCCTTCAGGCCGGCACGACCGATGTAGAACCACACCAGCGAGATCAGCATGCCCACGCCCGAGGCGATGAACACGACCTTGTAGGAGGGCATCGCGTCGGTACCGAAGACCTTGCGGGCCAGGTACTCGGTCAGCACCGGGGCGATCATCGCGCCGATGTTGATGCCCATGTAGAAGATGGTGAAGCCCGAGTCGCGGCGCTCATCCTTCAGGCCGTACAGCTTGCCGACCATGGTCGAGATGTTGGGCTTGAACAGGCCGTTGCCGACGATGATCGTGGCCAGGCCGAGCTTGAAGATGTGCTCCTGCGGCAGCGAGATCATGAACAGGCCGGCGGCCATGATGATCGCGCCGGTCAGGATCGATCGCTGGTAACCCAGTACCCGGTCGGCCACGTAGCCACCGAAGATCGCTGCGGCATACACCAGAGCCAAGTAGGCGCCGTAGATGCGGCTGGCGTCGCCTTCACCGGCAGCGCTGCCGTTGTAGAACTGGGCGACGATGTACAGCACCAAGGCCCAGCGGATGCCATAGAACGCAAAGCGCTCCCAGAACTCGGTCATGAACAGCATCCACAACGGGCGCGGGTGGCCCAGCGTGGTCTTGAAGTCCGGCAGCGCCGGCTCTGGGGTGTTCGCAGTGGCGTTTACGCTCATGCGGATTTCCTGGTTCGGTGGATGACGAGCACGTCCGATGTGCAGTTGGAGCAACGCGCGAGGATCACCGACTTCTGGCGTTCACGTCAAATACACGCCGTTTGAGGCAGGTGCCAGCCTGCTCCCTGAACTTGCATCTGAAACGATCCAGCCGCCGGCCGGGATCCAAGCTGAATACGGATCAACCCTGTTCTGCCGGGGGCCCGGCCTGCAGGCTGGTCCGCACTTGGAACAGTTCGGGGAAGAAGGTCAGTTCCAGCGCCTTGGCCAGGAAGCCCACGCCGGACGAGCCGCCCGTGCCGCGCTTGAAGCCGATCACCCGCATCACGGTGCGCATGTGTCGGAATCGCCACAGCTGGAACGCGGTCTCCAGGTCCACCAGGTCCTCGCACAGCGAATACTCGCGCCAGTAGCGATCGGTGTCCTGGTAGATGCGTTCGAAGACCGGCTGCAGTGCGTCATCGGCCACATGCGGCTGGGTCCAGTCGTGGGCCTCGTACACCGCCGGGACGGCGTGGCCGAAGCGGGCCAGGTATTTCAGGAATTCCTCGTACAGGCTGGGCGCCTCCAGCACGGTGCGCAGCTGCGCCTGGCCGGCCGGGTCGTGCTCGAACACCTGCAGCATCTGCGCGTTCTTGTTGCCCAGCAGGAACTCGATGTAGCGGTACTGCAGCGACTGGAAGCCCGACGACGGGCCCAGCACGTCGCGGAAGCCCATGTACTCGGACGGGGTCAGCGTTTCCAGCACCGACCACTGCTCGGTCAGCTGGCGCAGCACCTGCTTGCTGCGCGCCAGCACCTTGCGGCACTGCCAGACTTCATCGCGCTGCAGGAAGCCGATTGCGGCACGCAGCTCATGGCCCAGCAGCTTCAGCCACAGCTCCGAGGTCTGGTGCTGGATGATGAAGAGCATCTCGTCGTGGTGCGGCGGGTTGGACAGCGGCTGCTGCGCGCTGAGCAGCTGGTCCAGCCGCAGGTAGCCGCCATAGGTCAGGCGTCCCTGCAGGTCGGTGTGGATGCCGGCTTCGAGATCGCGTTGGTTGTTGTCGACGGACATGGGCGGGACCAGATCGGGGGCGGCAAGGGTAGCGCGTTGCCGCCGCGCTGGCAGCCGCCGGGTCCATACCGGGGCGTGCGGTTGGTCGTGGAGCATCGGCTGATGCCGGGGCTGCGCGTGGAACCGTCCGCGCCGTTGTACTGGCGGTCAGCCAGAGGCGTATTCTGATGCTTTGCAGCAACGACTGAATACGTTGTTGTTATTGGCCCCCCACCCGCCGGCAGGGGTAAAACGGGGAATCGCCGTGTTGCGGCGCAGGAAGGCTATTCCGTACGCGTTCCTTAACATGGCGATTCATATCATTTGTAACTTCTCTGTCGAAGGTGCAGTACGCAATGACGGTTGCCGCTGAATTCAAGATCGAATACCTGCAGTACCTGGATACGGACGGCACGCTCGTCCGCGATGACCTGCCCGCGTCGCTGCGCGACCCCAAGGTCCTGGTACCGCTGTTCAAGCAGATGCTGTTCGTACGCACGTTCGACAGCAAATCCATCGCGCTGCAGCGCACCGGCAAGCTCGGCACCTATGCCGCCTGCCTGGGCCATGAAGCCGCGCACGTGGGCATCGGTGCCGCCATGCAGAAGGACGACGTGTTCGCACCGTCCTACCGCGAGTATGGCGCGATGTTCATGCGCGGCGTGCGCCCGCACGACGTGCTGATGTACTGGGGCGGCGACGAACGCGGCAACGACTACGGCGGCAACGCGGCCAAGGACTTCCCGTTCTGCGTGCCGATTTCCACCCAGTGCCTGCATGCCGCAGGCGCCGCGCTGAAGTTCAAGCTCAACAAGGAACCGCAGATCGCGGTGGCCGTGTGTGGCGACGGCGGCAGCTCCAAGACCGACTTCTACGCGGCACTGAATTCGGCCGGCGCCTACAAGCTGCCGCTGATCCTGTGCATCGTCAACAACGGCTGGGCCATCTCGGTCCCGCGTTCGGCCCAGACCGGCGCCGAGACGCTGGCGCAGAAGGGCCTGGCCGGCGGCCTGCACTGCCTGCAGGTGGACGGCAACGATCTGATCGCAGTGCTGGCGGCCATGGAGCAGGCGCGCGAACGTGCGCTGGCCGGCGACGGTGGCACCGTGCTGGAACTGATGACCTACCGCCTGTCCGACCACACCACCGCCGATGACGCGCGCCGCTACCGCGACGACGCCGAAGTGAAGGATGCCTGGCAGCGCGAGCCGATGCTGCGCCTGCGCAAGTACCTGATCAACGCCGGTGTGTGGAGCGAAGAAGAGGAAACCGCCTGGGTCGCCGAGTGCGGCACGCGCGTGGACGAGGAAGTGAACCTGTACCTCAACACGCCGGTGCAGCCGGTCGAGGCGATGTTCGATTTCCTCTACGCCGATCCGCCGCCGGACCTGCTGGCCCAGCGTGCCCAGGCGATCGCCCTGGAGAAGCGCCATGGATGAGATCAAGAACAACGCGCCCGGCGCGCACACCAACGCCGCCGACAGCGCTGCTGTCGCGCGCGGAGATGACAGCATGACCACCACCCCGATCACCCTCATCGAAGCCATCACCCAGGCGCTGGCCTGGGAGCTGGAACATGACCCGTCGGTGCTGGTGCTGGGCGAAGACGTGGGCGTCAACGGCGGCGTGTTCCGCGCCACCGCCGGTCTGCAGCAGCGCTTCGGCTCGGACCGCATCCTCGACACCCCGCTGGACGAGACCACCATCGCCGGCCTGACCATCGGCCTGGCCGCACAGGGCATGAAGCCGGTGGCCGAAGCCCAGTTCGACGGCTTCATGTACCCGATGGTCGACCATATCGTCTGCCACGCCGCACGCCTGCGTTACCGCACGCGTGGCCGCCTGCACTGCCCGATGGTGCTGCGCGTGCCGTGGGGTGGTGGCATCCGCGCACCGGAACACCACAGCGAAGCCAACGAGGCGATCTTCACCAACGTGCCGGGCCTGCGCGTGGTGCTGCCGTCGTCGCCGCAGCGCGCCTACGGCCTGCTGCTGGCCGCGATCCGCGAGCCGGATCCGGTGATCTACATGGAGCCCAAGCGCATCTACCGCCAGTACAAGGAAGTGGTCGTCAACGACGGCGAAGCCTTGCCGCTGGACGTCTGCTTCGTGCTGCGCGACGGCACCGACGTGACCCTGGTGACCTGGGGCGCGCAGGTGAAGGAAGCGCTGGAAGCGGCCGACAAGCTGGCCGGTGAAGGCATCAGTGCCGAAGTCATCGACGTGGCCACGCTGCGTCCGCTGGACTTCGCCACCATCGCCGAATCGGTGGCCAAGACCGGCCGCTGCGTGATCGTGCAGGAGGCCCCGAAGACCGCGGGCTTCGGCGCCGAAATCGCTGCGCGCCTGGCCGAGGAATCGATCTACGACCTGCTGGCCCCGGTCGAGCGCGTTACTGGCTACGACACCCACATTCCGCTGTTCCGCCTGGAAATGAAGTACCTGCCGAGCGTTGAGCGGATCGTGGCTGCGGCCAAGCGCGCGGTGGCGGCCGGCTGACATGCGGGCCCGCCTTCTGGGGGCTTACCGCAGCCAGTATCCCAACCCGCTCCGGTTCCACACCGGCCAGATCGTCGAAGTAGGTGTCCGTGACGAGGAATGGCCGGCGTTTGCCTGGGTACGCACCAACGATGGGCGCGCTGGATGGGCGCCCATCGCCTGGTTGCAGCTGCTGGACGAGGGTCGCGCCGAAGCGCTGTGCGACTACGACGCCCGCGAGCTGGATGTGGAAAGCGGCGAGATGGTGAAGCTTCATCACGAACACGGCGGGTGGTGGTGGTCCGAGCGCGCCAATGGCGCGACGGGTTGGCTGCCGGCCCGCGAACTGGAACTGCTGGAAGAGAACTGCAAATGAGCCAGACCAAGAACTTCAACCTGCCCGATCTGGGCGAAGGCCTGCCGGACGCGACCATCGTCGAGTGGTTCGTCAAGGAAGGCGATGTGATCAAGCTGGACGAGCCGCTGGTCTCGATGGAGACCGCCAAGGCCGTCGTCGAGGTGCCGTCGCCGTTCTCCGGCAAGGTGCTGAAGCTGTCCGGCGCCGCCGGCGATATCATCCCGACCGGTTCGGTGCTGGCCAGCTTCGAGCTGGACCCGAACCTGCCGCAGCGCGCCGATGGCCAGGACACCGGCCACAGCCACGGCCATGCCGCACCTGCCGCGGCACCGACCCCGCCGCCGCTGCCGGCCGCTGCCGCACCGGTGGCCGCCGAAGCCGCCAAGCCCGCCGCCGCCGAGCGTGATGACGCCGGTACCGTGGTCGGCGCCATGCAGAGTTCCAACGCCGTGCACGCCGAGCAGGCGCTCGCCGTCGGTGGCGTCAAGGCCGTGCCGGCCGTGCGTGCGATGGCGCGCAAGCTGGGCGTCGATCTGAGCCGCGTGGCCGCTACCGGCACCGATGGCGCGGTGACCATGGCCGACGTCAAGCAGGCCGCCGCCAACGGCACCGCCAAGATCGGCGCCGCTCCGGCCCCGGCCGCTGCTGCCGCCTATGCCGCGCCGGCCCCGGCGCAGGTGTCTGCCCCGGTGCAGAGCGAAGCCCGCACCCCGCTGTCCGCCGCCGGCAAGCCGATGCGCACCCAGCCGCCGGGCGTGGTCGCCAAGGGTCAGCCGGAACCGCTGAAGGGCGTTCGCCGCAACATGGCGCGCGTGATGGCCGATGCGCACAGCAAGGTCGTGCCGACCACGCTGAACGACGACGCCGACATCCACGCCTGGCTGCCGGGCAACGACGTCACCGCGCGCCTGGTGCGTTCGATCGTGGTCGCCGCACAGAAGGTGCCGGCGATGAACGCCTGGTTCGACGGTGAAGCGCTGACCCGCACCCTGCACGCGCAGGTGGACATCGGCATCGCCGTGGACACTGACGACGGCCTGTTCGTGCCGGCGCTGCGCAACGCCGACATGCTCGACGCACGCGGCATCCGTGAAGGCGTCAACCGCCTGCGCGAGCAGGTCGAATCGCGTTCGATCGCCGCCTCGGAACTGAGCGGCTACACCATCTCGCTGTCCAACTTCGGCATGTTCGCCGGCCGCTACGCGACCCCGGTCGTGGTGCCGCCGTGCGTGGCCATCGTCGGTGCCGGCCGTGCCCGCCACCAGATGACCCCGGTGATGGGCGGCGTGGAAGCGCACAAGGTGATCCCGCTGTCGGTCACCTTCGACCACCGCGCGGCTACCGGTGGCGAAGCCGCCCGCTTCCTGCGCGCGATGATGGACGATTTGGCGCTGGCCAGCTGATCGGCCACCTTATCGGTGGGTGCCGACCTTGGTTGGCACATGAAACTGATTGGTGGGTGCCAACCTTGGTTAGCACATGAAGTGGAGAAACGCCGGGCACTGCCCGGCGTTTTTTTGTGCCTGCTCCGTCGTGCCCCATCTACACATGGACGTGGATCTACTGGGCTCTCCGACGGTCGGGCGAGAGCGCAAGGGAGCATTTTGAGAATAGTTGCATGGATTCCCAAGAGTAGCTCGATAGCATTGAGCCTCTCTGCAGACGTCGAATTTCCATGTTCGAGACACCACCCACACTCGAAGAATTCCTGAAGGCGGGCGATGATTTTTTCCGCGCCTCTCCATTCTTCTTACGGTTGACGAGGGATGAGGATCCGTCGGACGCGAACTGGGTCCTCAGCATCATCTTCCTGCGCTGGCTCGCTCGAAATCGCGCGTTCCTCGACGCATCGGTCGGCTCTACGGTGGCCGCCGCACCCTCGCCGGCAGATACCTTGGCATGCATCGAAGCTGCCTTCCAGGACGAAATCCCCGGCGCTGCATTCGACCCGGAATTGCTGGAGTTCACCGTTCGCTACTTCTGCATGGCCGCACCCTACTTGTCGGACGTCTTCTCATTGTTCCCTCAAGACGCCATGCCCTCGCCGGACGTCATGTGGGACAAGCAGGATCAGGTGTACGCAATTATCGACTCCCGTCTGCAGTCATGGCGCAACGGCGAGTCCATCGTCCGGGCGATCATCCCCAATGCCGATCAACAAGGACACGCCGAGCCGGCTACGCCGCTGGACGCTGACGTCTGGATTACGATGCTCGCAACGCTATCGGATGCTGCGGTCACCCACGAAGGTGACCGTGCATACGCCAACCACTTCTACAGGCCACTGACAAAACCACCGTCAGTAGAAGTCGTCCTTGCGGTCATGAGGGAATTCCTCCGGAACCCGCCACATGACGCGTCGATCATGTGTGCAGCAGAGAACTTCCTGTCGGATATTCCGCTCTCCCGCTACATCAAAGCGTATTCCATCCTCGCACCCGACCTATTGGACGTCTCTTCAGATGCTGCGCTCAATCTCTTCAACTATCCGGGCAGTGAATTAACGCCACGCCAGGTCCGACAGTTCATCAAAGAGCTCAGGCGATGCAATCCAGGCCGCGACGTGGTCGCAGAGCTGGCCCAGCTGGCCGTTGAATGGGATTCGGAAGACGACGAGATATTCTCAATCGTCGTCGACGCAGCACAGAAGCAAGGGTAGGTCCAGGAGCCAGCAAGTGCCGGCCCCCTCCCTTGATCAGTTCCGCGCGACCATGCCCTCGGCACGGCTGTACACACGCAGACGGTGGCCATCCGGGTCTGCCCCGACAAAAGTGTGGCCGAATTCCAAGGTCACCGGCGCCTGCAGGATCTGCACGCCGAGTGCGTGCCACGCATCGTGCATCTGCTGCACGGCCTCCGGGTTGGCGACCACCATCGCCAGTTCGGCGGCACCGGCCTGTGCGGATACCGGTGGCTGCACGTCATCGCGTTGCCACAGGCCCAGTGCGGCGCCATCGCCGAGCAGGAACAGGGCGAAACCGGGCGACTGCTCGACCGGTGGCTTGCCGAGAATGCCGCTGTAGAACGTGGCGCTGGTGGCGACGTCGCGCACGTACTGCAGCAGGGTGCTGGGCGTGAACATGGGGAAGCTCCGTTGTTGGGAGCAATCATGGTGGTACGGCCCTGCTGACAGATTCTGTCAGTAGCGTCGAGCGTGCTCGACCGCTGTTGCCCTTGCCCTGGTAGAGGTCGAGCTTGCTCGACTGCTGTTGCCGTTGCTCTGGTAGATGTCGAGCTTGCTCGACTGCTGTTGCCGTTGCTCTGGTAGATGTCGAGCTTGCTCGACTGCTGTTCGCGAAGATCAAAGGCGGTCGAGCAAGCTCGACCTCTACCAGGAGCGAAGAGCGAAGGCCCCCTCCCCCAGAAGCAGGAAGCGAAGCCCGAAAGCAGTCGAGCAAGCTCGACCCTACGAACGGTCCAGCCAGTCCGGTGCGATGCCCTGTGCCTTCTGCCAGCGCCGCAGCAGGGTGGCGCGCGGCACGAGGTAGCGATCCTCCAGCACGCGCATCTGGCGGATGCGGTCCAGCCGGAAATGGCGGAAGTCCTCGCGGCTCTCGCACCACGCCGCCAGCATCGGCACTTCGTCGAAGTAGCCCAGCGCGAACGGCCAGACAATGCGCTCGCTGCGCTGGCCCTGCGCATCCTGGTAGCCGAACTTCAGGCGCCGCTGTGAACCCACAGCCTCACGCACGGCCTGCAGGCGTGCCGCCGGCATCTTGGCCGCAGCGCGCGAAGGGCCCACGCGCAGGCCACTGTCACGCAGCGCTTCGCGGCGCGCGGCAGGCAGCACATGCGCGATACGCGCCAGAGCGTCACGTGCGGCCTCGGCCAACGCTGGCTCGGTGCGCGCCGCAACCCAGCGCAGGCCCAGCACCAATGCATCGATCTCCGCGGGTGGCAGGGTCATCGGCGGCAGGGTATCGCTCGGTGCCAGCTGGTAGCCGACGCCAGCCTCACCCCGCAGGTCAGCCCCCTGTTCGCGTAGCGTCTCGATATCGCGGTACAGCGTGCGCAAGCTGATGCCGAGCGCTTCGGCCAGCACCTGCCCGGACACCGGGCGTCGATGGCGGCGCAGCAGCTGTTGAAGCTGGGTCAGGCGCAGCGCACGCGACATCAGCCGACCAGCGCGCTCGATGCCACCACATGCTCACCCGGTTGCGGGGCCAGCGCAGCCTCGACCAGTGCCTTGGCGATTTCGCTGGCCGGGTTGATCCGCCACGCCCGTGGCAACACCGGCCCCAGCGCGCCGAGCACCGTCAGGGCCAGGCGCTCGCCACGTCGCACCTCGGTGCGCTCGCCGCCGATCAGCCCGGGGCGGACCAAGGTCAACGAGTTGAAGCCCAGCGCGCGCAGGTCACGCTCCAGCTCACCCTTCACCCGGCTGTAGAAGATCGACGACTGTGGGTTGGCACCGGCTGCGGAATTCAGCACATAGGTCTGCGCACCTTGCGCCTGCGCCAGCCGGGCGAACGCCAGCGGGTAGTCATGATCGATGCGATGGAAGGCCTCACGGCTGCCGGCCTGGGCGATGGTGCTGCCGAGCGCACAGATGACCGCGTCCACGCGTGCCCACTCGGGCGCGCCAGGCAACGCATCGAAGGCCAGCACTGGATTCTCCAGCTTGGCGTAGGCCACAGCCAACGGGCGGCGGGTCGGCGCGATCACGGCGCTGCAGCGCGGGTCGTCCAGCAGCCTGGACAGGGTCAGCCCACCGACCAGCCCGGTCGCCCCCAGCAACATCACGCGCATCACCACCTCCACTGCGGCATCCTGTCGCCCATCCTAGCCGTTCAAGCCGTCGGCGGCCGCGCCGATATGCTGGAACCAGTCCCTGCCAGCCCCAGGATTTGCTCCATGACGGACCAGCCCGACCACCGCCCTGCCCCCGGTACCGCCCTTGGGCCACCGGCACGCGTGCGCGCGGTGGTGGACGATGGGCTGGGCGACCGCGTGGTGCTGCAGGGTG
The DNA here is from genome assembly GCF_004346925.1 of Stenotrophomonas sp. ASS1. Lineage (NCBI taxonomy): Bacteria > Pseudomonadati > Pseudomonadota > Gammaproteobacteria > Lysobacterales > Lysobacteraceae > Stenotrophomonas > Stenotrophomonas oleivorans. The sequence goes on from NZ_CP031167.1 coordinate 4,205,288, forward strand.
GCGGTGGCGTGGCCCTGCAGCAGCTGTTCGCCGGGGCCGACGCACCGGAGCCGCTGCTGGCCGCGTTCGCCAATGGCATGGCCACCCTGCCCGGCGAACTGGGCGACATGGGCGACCGCCTGCAGTCGGCGCAGGCCAGCGCCGATTGGCCGCGCTATGGGCGCGCGATGCGGCAGCTGATCGACAAGTACATCCGCACCATCGAACAGCATTCGCCGGATGGGCAGCCGGAAAGCCTGCGCCTGTCCGAGCAGCTGCGCCTGCTGCTGGGCGGCGCGGTGGTGGCCCTGCTGCAGCACGATCCGGACCTGCGCGAGCAGGCACAGGCATTGGCCACGCGCCTGCGCCAGTGGCAACCGGGCACGGCACTGGAACCGATCGAACAGGGCGTGCGCGAACTCGGCCACCAGGTCGGCGTGCGTGCCGAGAGCTGGCAGGAGCAGCAGGCGCTGCTGCTTGAGCTGTTCGCGCTGCTGCTGGAGAACGTGAGCGAGCTGCTGGATGACCGCAGCTGGCTGCAGGGCCAGATCGCCGCAGTACGCCAGCTGCTGGACGGGCCGTTGGAAGCTGAGGCGGTCGAGCGCACCCGCGCCGAACTGCGCGAAGTGATCTACAAGCAGGGCCTGCTGCGCCAGGGCATCGACGATTCGAAGGCGGCGATGCGCGGGTTGATGGGCGAGTTCATCGAGCGCATGGATGGCATGGCCACCAGCACCGGCGAATACCACGACCGCATCGGCAGCTACGCACTGCAGCTGCGCGAGGCGCGTAGCATCGCCGACCTCAACCAGTTGCTGCAGGACGTGATGCGCGACACCGGCAAGGTGCAGCAGCAGGCCGCGCAGGCCCGCGATCACCTGGCCAACGCGCGGCAGGAAGTGGAACGTGCAGAGCAACGCATTGCCGAGCTGGAGCAGGAACTGCGCGCCGCCGGTGACCTGGCGCGCATCGATCCACTGACCCAGGCGCTGAACCGCCGTGGCCTGGACGAACTGCTGCAGCGCGAGCTGGCGCGTGCTGCGCGCAACAACTCGCCGCTGGGCGTGGCGGTGATCGACCTGGATGATTTCCACCAGACCAACGATGCACATGGCCATGCCGGTGGCGATGCACTGCTGCAGCACCTGGTGGCCGTCTGCAAGCTGCTGCTGCGCGCCACCGATGGCATCGCGCGGCTGGGTGGCGACGAGTTCGTGCTGGTGCTGCCGGAGACCCAGGGCGCCGACAGCATGGCCACCGTGCAGCGCCTGCAGCGTTCACTGGCACACCGCGTGCTGACCGTGCAGGACCGGCGCGTGCCGGTGCATTTCAGTGCCGGGCTGGCGCAATGGCAGCCCGGCGACGATACCGAGACCCTGCTGCGGCGCGCCGATGACGCGCTGTATGCGGCCAAGCGGCAGGGCAAGAACCGGGTGCAGGCGGGTTGATCGTCCGGCCCACCGCAAACCGCTTCAGTAGGTGCCAACCTTGGTTGGCACGAGCAGAAACAAAGCGCCGACCAAGGTCGGCCTCTACCAACGCAAGGGACAGCGCTTTGGTAGGTGCCAACCTTGGTTGGCTCACGCCGGAACAAAGCGCCGACCAAAGTCGGCCTCTACCAACGCAAGGGACAGCGCTTTGGTAGGTGCCAACCTTGGTGGGCACACGCCGGAACAAAGCGCCGACCAAGGTCGGCCTCTACCAACGCCAAGGACATCGCTTCGGTAGGTGCCAACCTTGGTTGGCTCACGCCGGAACAAAGCGCAGACCAAAGTCGGCCTCTACCAACGCCAAGGACAGCGCTTCGGTAGGTGCCAACCTTGGTTGGCTCACGCCGGAACAATGCGCCGACCAAGGTCGGCCTCCACCGGGCAATGGGCCGCCGCTTACTTACCGCGCAGCTTCTGGAACCCGGTCACCGCCGCCAGCACGATGGCGCCGGCGATGATGCCCACCACCATGTTGGCCGCAGCGCTGATCAGCCAGCCCCACTGCCCTTCGCCGCCCAGCGCCTGCACCGCGTGGTGCAGCGCCGGCACGTTGTGCACCAGGATGCCGCCACCGACCAGGAACATGGCGATGGTGCCGGCCACCGACAGGAACTTCATCAGCCACGGCGCCGAGGCCACCAGGCCGCGACCGAAGGCGGCCACAGCCCCACCCTTGCGCGACAGGTACAGGCCGACGTCATCAAGCTTCACGATGCCCGCGACCAGCCCATAGACGAAGACCGTCATCGCCAGTGCAACCACGGCCAGGGTGACCACCTGGTTGGTGAACGGTGCGGTGGCGACCACGCCCAGGGTCAACACGATGATCTCGGCCGAGAGGATGAAGTCGGTGCGGATCGCGCCTTTTACCTTGTCCTTCTCCCACGCCACCATGTCCACCTGGGTATCGGCCAGCGCCTTGCGCCGCTCGGCCTGATGCTCGGCATCGTCGTCAGCCGAATGCAGGAAGCGATGCGCCAGCTTCTCCACGCCCTCGAAGCAGAGGAAGGCACCGCCGATCATCATCAATGGCACGATCAGCGGCACGTTCCAGCCACGGCTGTTCAGCCAGGCTTCCAGCGCACTGATCGCCAGCGCCGCCGGTACCAGGATCACCTTGTTGACCAGCGAGCCCTTGGCCACCGCCCACACCACCGGCAGTTCGCGGTTGGCGTTGACTCCGGTGACCTGCTGCGCGTTCAGCGCCAGGTCGTCGCCGAGCACACCGGCGGTCTTCTTCGCCGCAACCTTGGTCAGGACCGAGACGTCGTCCAGCAGGGAGGCGATATCGTCGAGCAGGGCGAACAGGCTGGCACCGGCCATGGGGCGTCCAAGTGAGGGAATGAGCGGATTCTGACCGATCCGGCGTGGGCTGCGGAAGAGATCGGGTTCACCGCATGCCTACCGCCCCCCGGCGACACTGCGGAATCCGGACATTGCCGGCCAGCGGCCGGCACTACCTGTATTCGTCGCATGGGAGTTCCGCTTGAGCAATCCGCCCACCCCCAATGGCAATCCCCCGCTGGTCAAGGGCATGAACCGGCGCAGCCAGATCCTGCGCCTGCTGATGCGCTACCGCCATTCGGGCGTGTTCTCGGGCATGAACCTGGATGCCGCCAGCAACCAGGCCGACGTCCCCGCCGATGGCAACCCGGAACAGTTCGTCAGCGACCTGGAGGCCTTGGGGCCGACCTTCGTCAAGCTGGGCCAGATGCTGTCCACCCGCCCGGACATGGTGCCGGTGGAGTTCGCCACGGCGCTGGAGCGCATGCAGGAAAAGGTGGCCGAGATTCCGGTCGAGCGCATCCATGCCATCGTCGAACAGGAGCTGGGCGCGCCGGTGAACAAGCTGTTCGCCGCGTTCGATCCCGAGCCATTGGGCTGTGCCTCGATCGCGCAGGTGCATCGCGCGGTGCTGCACGATGGCCGCCAGGTGGCGGTGAAGGTGCAGAAACCCGAGGTCGCCGCGCAGCTGCGCTCGGACCTGGAGGCACTGCGCAGCTTCGCGCTGGCCGCCGACCACCTGACCCAGGTGGGCCGTCGCGTGCGCCTGCGCGACTGGCTCAACGAGTTCGCCAAGACCCTGATGCAGGAGCTGGACTACCACGCCGAGGCCGAGAACCTGGCCCGTTTCGGCCGGCACCTGAAGCCATTCCGGCGCCTGTGGATTCCACAGCCGCTGTGGGATTACAGCAGCCAGCGCGTGCTGACCATGGAACTGGCCACCGGCGTGCGCGTGGATGCGATTCCCGATGTGCGCCGCACCGAGCAATCGATGGATCCTCTGGCGGCGGCGCTGATCCGCGGCTACCTGGACCAGATCTTCGTGCATGGCGAGATCCATGCCGACCCGCACCCGGGCAACCTGCGGGTGATGCCAGATGGACGGCTGGCGATCTTCGACCTGGGCATGGTCGCGCACATGCCGCCGCGCCTGCGCGAGCGCCTGCTGAAGATCCTGTTCGCCGCGGTCGATGGCCGCGGCGAAGAAGTGGCCGACGACCTGATCAGCATCAGCACGCGGCTGGAGGCGTTCGACGAAGAACGCTACCTGCGCGAGACCGGCCAGCTGATCGCGCGCTACGCCGCCAGTGGCAGCTTCTCGGAAGGCCGCGTGGTGCTGGACATGGTGCGCATCGCCACCGCCTGCGGCCTGCGCACGCCGCCGGAACTGAGCCTGCTGGGCAAGGCCCTGCTCAATCTGGAAACCGTGTGCCGGCTGCTGGCACCCGAGCTGGAAACCCGCCGCATCGTTGAGCGCCAGCTGCAGCACGTGATGCGTGCGCGTCTGAAGAAATCGCTGTCTGCCGCCAACCTCGCCAGCGAGGCGATGGAGCTGCAGCAGCTGCTGCGCGATGGGCCGCGCAAGCTGTCGGACATCATGGCGCTGCTGGCCGAGAACCGCCTGCAGATGAAGGTGACCGGCCTGGAAGAATCGCGGTTGATGGAGAACCTGCAGAAGATCGCCAACCGCGTGGCTGCCGGCATCATCAGTGCCGCATTGATCATGGCTGCGGCAATGATGATGAAGATCGACACCGGCTGGCACCTGTTCGGCTACCCGCTCATTGCGCTGATTCTGCTGTTCATCGGCGTGGTGCTCGGCCTTGGCATCGTGACCAGTGCATTGCTGTTCGACCGTCGTGCGCGGGCACGCGAAGAACGCGGGCATCGCTAGCGCATCAGCGAAAACCGCCGTATTCATGCGGTTTTTAATGTAATCCAACGAAGCCCTTCACGCTCGTTTTACCTTCTGAGCGCGATTGCGCGCGTGTTCTTTCAACAAACATTTCAGTCAGGTTCGTGCATGCACTATCGGGTCATCGGCCTGTCATGTGCATGTGCTTGTGGCAGCGTCGGTCGGATGGACACGCGTCGGTACGACGTCCATCACCACCACCCCGTCACTGCCGAAGCTGCCTATGCTCTGGATACTGCTGCTGTCGTTGTTGCTGCTGTGCTGGTTGTTCCTCGCGTCCGACAAGTGGGTGTGGTGGAAGGCTGGTGCATTCTCGCTGCTGCTTCTCATGCTCAGCGCGTGGTGGCTGATCGACAAGCTGTCCGGTGATGGGCTCAATGCCGCCACCCTGTACCACCTCGGCGCCGACATGGAAGGCGCCGGTGTCTCCGACTTCAAGGGCTATATCGCCGGCTTCATCGTGCTGGCGCTGGTCTCGCTGCTGCCGCTGTTCGCCACGCGGGTGAAGCGCTGGCGCCGGCCCGGCCACGGTGGCGCGTTGTTCGCCGGTTTCGCGGCCGTGTGGGTGGCCACGATCCTGATCAGTCCGCTGGCCCGCGACGGCCAGCGCCTGTACCAGCAGCTGCGCCCGGTCGACTTCGCCCGCATCGCACCCGAATACCAGGTGCCGACGCAGCCGCTGCAGCGCCCGCGCAACATCGTCTGGATCTACGGCGAGAGCCTGGAACGCACTTACCTGGACGAGGCCGTGTTTCCCGGCCTGATGCCCAACCTCAACCGCCTGGCGTCCGAGTCACTGGACGTGCGCAACCTGGCCTCGGCCGAGGGCAGCGGCTGGACCATCGCCGGCCTGGTGTCGTCGATGTGCGGCGTGCCGCTGACCACCTCGCAGGGCGATGAGAACAGCATGGACCGCATGGGCAGCTTCCTGCCCAAGGCCGTGTGCCTGGGCGATTACCTGAAGCAGCAGGGCTACACCAACCATTACCTGGGTGGCGCCAACGGCCAGTTCGCCGGCAAGGGCCAGTTCCTGGCCAGCCACGGCTTCGACGAAGTGCACGACCTGGCGTGGTTCAAGCAGCAGAAGAAGATCGGTCGCATCCACTACTCGGCCTGGGGCGTGCACGACGACGTGCTGCTGGACACCGCCTACCAGCGCTTTGAACAGCTCTCGCGCGCCGGCTCACCGTTCATGCTGACCACGCTGACCATGGATACCCACCATCCGGCGGGCCACCTGCCGGTGTCGTGCAAGGGCGAGCGCTACCAGAGCCAGTACGGCAACATCAACATGCTCAACGCGCTCAAGTGCAGCGACCGGCTGATTTCGCAGCTGGTGCAACGCATCCAGGCCAGCCCGTACGGCAAGGACACGCTGATCGTGATCGCCTCCGACCACCTGGCGATGCCCAACGATCTGACCCACATTCTGACCCAGCAGAAGCGCGAGAACCTGCTGCTGTTCCTGGGGGAAGGCATTGCCCCGCAGCAGCTCAGCGCCGACGCCGGCACCACGCTGGATTCCGGTGCGACCCTGCTCAGCCTGCTGGACCCGAACCTGAAGACGATGGGCTTCGGCCGTTCGCTGATCGATACCCAGCGCGCACCCAGCGCCAGCGTGGCCACCCAGCGCGATGGCGGCCGCGATTACCCGCAGTACCTGGCGTTCGCCCGTTCGCTGTGGCTGGGCGAACCGACCCGCGAACTGAAGATCGACGGCGATGACCAGGTGGTGGTCGGCCTGCAGCACGTGCAGCCGCCGGTGCTGCTGGAGTACGACAAGGACTGGAGTCTGAAGTCCGTGTACCTGGAAAACACCTCGCGCCAGTTCGATGATGCCAGTCCGGACAACACCCTGGCCTACGTCGACCGTTGCACCGCGTTCGAGGATGGCTCGGCCGACGGTGACTGGTGCGCCCTGCTGGTCAACCGCGACAACGGCATCAAGCTGTACCGCGACAACGACCTGCGTGGCGGCATCGCCGTGGATGCACCGCTGGATGCGTTCCAGGGCCCGCGCCCGAGCGTGCGCCAGGCGCACATGATTACGCAGAAGGGCCGCCGTACCCGTGCCGGCCAGTACATGCTGCAGCTGGTGGCAAGCACGCGCCCGGATCGCGGCTTCTGGATCGAGGCGGTGTCCTCACAACGCAAGGTGGTGCTGGCGCAACAGTGGGTGCAGCCCGATGCCAACGGCAAGATCAACGTGTCGTTCGGGCTGGACCACGAAGTGGATGATCTGGAGATCCGCGCGTGGTTGAACCATGCCGAGAAGCTGGCGGTGGATACGTTCGCACTGGTGCCCTCGCGCAGCCGACCACGAGGATAGGGTTCTTTGCAGGGCTGCGCCCTGCACCCGTGGTAGTGCCGGCCGCTGGCCGGCAACCTCAGAAGCAACAGCAACAGCGGGCATTCCGTGGTTTGGCGGGGCGGTGGCGGAGTGCGGGGACGCCGCAAGTACGTCCCTGTAGGCTTGGCAGCCGCTTGCTCGTGTGCGCAGTCCTGCGCACACGGCAAGACCGGGGTTGGGCGTCCTGCCCAACCCGCCCGAGGCATGCCTCGGGCCCATGCGGCTGACACCCCGCACTCCGCCACCGCCCCACCTTTGACAGATTCCTGTGGCTGTCGGTAGGTGTCGACCTTGGTCGACACTTCTGTCAGATATCGAAATCAATCTTGGGTCAGATCCGTTTTCCGGAGGAAAACGGATCTGACCCAAGAGCATTTCCAACAGATCGCGGAAATCTGTCGAAGGCGGGGTGGGTCCGGTTGCGGGGGCGTGAGCCGCATGGATGCGGCGACCGAGCTTACATGGGTGAGGGCGCTTTGCTTGCGAAGCACTGCTTCGCAAGCGCCCGAACGCACAGCCGCCAGCGGCTGGGCCGGGCCCCGGAAGGGGGACTTGCAGCGCCCCCCGCAACCGGACCCACCCCGCCATCCCACGGAATGCATGCTTTTGCTTTTGCTGATGCTCTTGCGGTTGACGTTGCTTCGGCGGGTGCAGGGCGCAGCCCTGCAGAACACCCCCTACTCCTGCGGATCGCGGGTGATGTGGATATCGGTCGGGGTCGACAGCGGAATATTCCGCTCCGCCAGTATCTGCAGCAGGCTGAAGTACAGATCGCTGCGGGTCGCATACACCTGCCGCGGGCTGGCCACGTACGCGAAGCTGTTGATGGTGATCTGGCCACCGGCAATGCTGTCGATGTAGACCGTCGGGGCCGGCTGCTTCAGCACGTTGGTGTGCGCGGTGTACGCATCCAGCAGCGCCTGACGCAGGCTGCCGACATCGGTGCTGGGCGGCACCGCGAACTGGATCTGGATGCGGCCCTGGTTGTTGCCCATCGTCATGTTGCGCACGGTCTTGGTGACCAGCTCGGAGTTGGGCACGATCAGGGTGGACTTGTCGCCCACCTGGATCTCGGTCGAGCGCAGGCTGATGCGGCGGATGTCGCCCTCTTGGTCGCCCAGCTTCACCCAGTCGCCGATCTTCACCGGACGCTCGGCCAGCAGGATCAGGCCGGAGACGAAGTTCTGTGTGATCACCTGCAAGCCGAAACCAATACCCACTGACAACGCACTGACGAGCAGCGCCAGCTTGGTCAGCTCCAGCCCCATCGCCGTCAACGCCCAGATCACGGCGAGGATGATGCCGACGTAGCGGGCGACGGTACTGACCGAGTTGCGCGCCCCCAGGTCCAGTTCGGTCTTGGGCAGGTAGGTATCGGTCAGCCAGCGCTGCACCAGCTGGGTGATCGCCAGGCCGGCCAGCAGCACCACAACCGCCAGCACAATCTGCATCGGCTTCAGGGTGGTTCCACCCAACGGAATGCCCGTGGTGAGCAGCGAAGAGAAGCGTTCCACCACCGCGCCGATGTTGCCAAACGGTGCCACCAGCGCCAGCAATGTGATCAGCACGACGATGGTGCGCAGGGCTGCAGAGAGCAGCACGCCGGCCTGCTCCAGCCGCGACACGCTCAGGCCGGTACTGAGCAGGATGGTCTGGCCCACTTTGCTGTCGGCGTTGAGCATCCACGTGCTCAGGTCATCGACGAATTTGAACAGCAGGGTCGCCGCCAGCACCACGATGCTGCCGCCGATCAGCTGCTGGTTCACGAACTTGGCGAAGTTCAGGTAGCCCAGCAGGGTGGCGATGATGGCCGCTACTACCGCGACGTTGCCCGCCACGCGTGCCAATACCAGCCAGCTGCTGCGGCGCACCGGTGTGGCCGCGCCCACGCCATCCGCCTGCGCCTCCAGCTTGGCCTCGGCCTCGGCGGTCTGCCGGCGATGCAGGCGCGCCAGCGTCACCAGCATGGCCATGATCAGGCCGAGATAGGTCAGCGCAATCAGGCCATCCAACGCCACCGTGGTGACGTCGCTGGTACGCGTGGCCTGATCGAGGGCCACCAGCACCGTGCTCAGCCAGGCAAGCGCCGCCGCGCCCCACGCGTACTTGCGCAGCTTGAGCGCGGCAGTGTCATCCAGATTCAGCAACCGCCACGACGGCCGCTTGGGAACCAGCATGCAGGCGCTGAGTGCCGCAATGAACGCAGCGCGGAACGTTGCGGTCTCCAGCCCGTCGGCCACCACCTGCAGGCGCGGCGCGATGGCATCGATCGCATCAAGCGCTGCCATCAGCACAACCACGGCATAGCCGGGCAGCAGCGTGCCCACCAGCAGCAGCCACATGGCCAGGCCGGAACGGCGCAGGCGACCGTCCGGCGCGCGCTCGGACTCCGCAAAGCGCCGCCCCAGCCTGCGCAGCCACAGCCGCAGCGGGAACATCATCACCAGCGCGGCCACCAGGCCCAGCAACGGCGTGCCCCAGCCATTGACCCGCATGCCGGCGACGAAGGTTTCGCGCGCCTGCTCTGCCAACGGCGCGACGCGTGCGATATCGATCGGCAGGCGTTCGGCAACCTTGCTCCACAGTGCCGGCGACAACGGCGAGGCGACCTTCTTCCCCATGTCTTCGGCGCGTTGCGCAGTGCGCTGCTGGTCGATGTCGGCTGCCAGCTGCTGGGCACGCACGGCACTGGTCTTGGCCTGTGCTACGGACGCGGCCAGGCCGTCGCGTTGTTTGTTGATGCTGCGCCGTTGCGCCGCCAGTTCGGGCGGCTCGGTGGTGCCCTCGGCAGGCGTGCCCAGCTGCGCCAGTTGTTCGTCGAGGCGGACGAGCTGTGGCTGCAGCTCCTTTTCCAGCGCCTCGGCGTCACGCCGTACCTGCGAGGCATTCTCGGACAGCATCGCCAGCGTCTCGATGGCAGCCGCATCACCACGCTTGCGGTCGACCTCCTTCAGCTTCGCATCGATATCTGCCAGCTGCTGCTTCGGCGTGGGCGCATCATCCTGCGCCAGCACCGGCGCGGACAGCAGGAAGGCGCTGCACAGCAGCAGGGCCAGCCAAGGGCCCCGTGCACGGATCGATCGCAGGAAAGAAGACAAGCCAGCCACACCGGTTCGCGCGGACCACCGCGCCTGCGCGCGACTATACGGCAGAGGCGGTCAAGGGCGGATGGGCGGCCCTGGCAACGTCGAGCATCAGTACTTCAGCCGCAGCTCTTCCACGGCCGGCTGCTGCAGCGCGTACCAGTCCTGGAACTCTTCCTCGGTGATCTCATCGGGCGCATACACCGCCACCGGGTGCCAGTCGTGGTCGGTCGGCAGCGGCTGGCGCGGGCCGGCACGCAGGCTGTAGGCCACGCCTTCGTAGTCGACCAGGTCATCGACCTGCGGCCACTGTTCGCGTGCGAACGCGGATTCACTCTTCAACAGGATCACCTGGTACATCGGCACCTCCACCTCGGTTGGATCAGGAAAACACGGCGCTGGCAGCAGGATACCGCCACGCCGGTGACAACGGGCGCTCCGCCGGGGCGACGGAACGTTCTGGACACGGCCATCGCCCCGGCTTCACCCGCCCATGGCAAGGCCATCGGCATCGTGGAGGCCCACCCCTGCCACGACTGCCGATGACCGAGCACCCGCCGCTGAAAACCGTCGCCGACCTCAAGCTGCCCCGCTACCTGGGCACCTGGTACGAGATCGCACGCCTGCCGATGCGCCATGAACCGGAAGGCTGCACCGACGTGTCGGCGCACTACACCCTGCTCGACAACGGTAACGTCGGCGTCACCAACCGCTGCCGTATGGACGGCGAGGTCGAGGAAGCCACCGGCGAGGCCTGCGCCGTCGACAACGACAGCGCGCGCCTGGAGGTGAGCTTCCTGCCCAAGGGCCTGCGCTGGCTGCCGTTCGCCAAGGGCGACTACTGGGTGATCCAGGTCGCGCCGGACTACAGCGTGGCACTGGTCGGCAGCCCCGATCGCAAGTACCTGTGGCTGCTGGCCCGCGAACCGCAGCTGGACGCTACCGTGCAGGACCATTATCTGGCGGCCGCCCGCCTGCAGGGCTTCGATCTGTCCGAACTGATCCAGACCCCGCATACCGGCCAGCCCACGGCCTGAGCAGCACACGGCCATGGACCTGAAGAGCGGTTACCCCTGGTGGGCGATACGCAATGGATTGATCCAGGCGTTTCCGCCATTGGAAAAGGATCTGCGCTGCGACGTGCTGGTGGTCGGCGGCGGCATCACCGGTGCGCTGATTGCCGACGAACTGTCCCGGCATGGCCACGACGTGGCAGTGATCGAGCAGCGCGATATCGGCTGGGGCAGCACCGCTGCCAGCACCGCGTTGCTGCAGTACGAGATCGATACCCATCTGCTGGAACTGGCGCAGCGCCATGGTCAGGACGCCGCCGCGCTTGCCTATCGGGCGTGTGCCGAGGCGATTCCGGCCCTGGGCGACGTGGCTCGCGGCCTGAAAGACGTTGATTTCCAGCGCATGGACAGCCTGTACTTGGCCAGCCGCCATCGCGACGTGCCGCGCCTGATGGCCGAAGGTGAGGCACGGCGCGGCATCGGTCTGGATGCCCGCTGGCTGGGCCCGGAGGCACTGCGGGAGCGCTTCGACGTGGACGCCGGCGGTGCCCTGCTCACGCGCCAGGCGGCGCGGGTCGATCCCTATCGCCTGACCTATGCGCTGCTGCAGCGCGTGCGCCGGCGCGGCGGCAATGTGCATGACCGTACGGTACTGCACACGCTCACGCCCAGCGCGCGCGGGGTAACCGCCCTCACCGAGGGCGGCGCCACGATTCACGCCCGCCATGTGGTGCTGGCAATGGGCTACGCCAACCAGACGTGGCTGCAGCAGCGCGTCGCACGTAACCGCAGCAGCTACGCCTTCATCACCGACCCGATCGATGCGGACGTGCTGGGCCGCCTGCGCAACACGATGGTGTGGGAGAGCGCACGCCCGTACCTCTACCTGCGCGCCACCGGCGATCGCCGCCTGCTCGTGGGCGGGCTGGACGACGCCATCGACATCCCCGCCCGCCGCGATAGGCGCGTAGAGCGCAAGGCCGACAAGTTGATGAAACAGCTGCTGCATTGGTTCCCGCGGCTGGATCCGGTGCCCGCCTTCTCCTGGGCCGGCACCTTCGCCGAAACCGCCGACGGACTGCCGTTCTTCGGCCCGCACGATCAGTGGGGGCCACGGGTGCATTTCGCCATGGCCTACGGCGGCAACGGCATCACCTATTCGATGATCGGCGCCCAGATGCTGCGGGCCCGGATCGAGCGGCGCAGGCATGCGCTGGAAGGGCTGTTCGGGTTCGGGCGGCTGTGACGTGCAGCCAGGCATGGCCTGGCTCTACCCCAATCCGGCGCCGACAGGCATCATTCAAGCAACCCCTGCTAGCGTCGGCCTGTACCGCCGCGTGTTGCGTGGCCACCTGTCCGCTGGAGCGCCGTCATGATCCGCCCCCTGACCCTGCTGCTGTGCCTGGCCCTGCCGGGAACCGTGCTGGCCCAGTCCGCCGCTGGCGCCACCGCGCCGCAGGCCGCCGGCCTGGACCTGACGCTGCCGCAGGCGCCGATGCGCTACCTCAACGACCCGGCCCTGCAGCAGGACCCGCCGGGCACGTACTACGGTGACAAGAGCGGCCCGCGCGTGCACGACGACGCGAAGATAGCCGACGTCACCGACGACAAGGTCAAAGTGTCCGGCAGCTTCACCACCGGCATCGGCTATTCCAAGAACGGTGGCAACAGCCACTACAACGCCGCCACGCTGAACCTGAGCAAGAACTACACCACCGATGAGGGCAAGACCCACGGGGTCAACGTCAACATCCACGTGAGCGAAGGCAAGGGCCCGGGCTTCTTCGGCCCGTACGGCGGCTACTACGGCCGCGGCCCGGGCTATTGGGATTACCCGCCGCCGTTTGGTTGGTAAGCGCCGCGTCGGGCCTGGGCCGACCAGGGTCGGCCGCTAACGCTGCACGTGTCCGGTAGGTGTCGACCTTGGTCGACACGCTTTCTCCCCGTGTGCCGTCCAGCGGCCGGCACCTACCGGCACGCGAATCAATCCAGCCAGCCATCGCGCTCGCTGTGCAGGATGCGGCCGTCATAGCCGCTCAGGCGCACGTCCACCTTCTGGTTGCGGGCATTGCGGGCTTCCAGCGACCAGGTCGCACCATCGCGTTCCAGCGAATGGATCTCGCGCAGGCCATGCGCCTGTGCCCGTGCCAGCACCTGCTCGGTGGTCAACAGCGCGCGACCGCTGTGCTCGTCGAAGATCTCGCCGGTCTTGGGGTCAACGTAGACCTCGCTGAAGCGGCCATCGGCGCGGCTCACGTCAGCCTCCCACAGGCCATCATCGCGTTCGATCTCGTGGATCTGGGTGTAGCCGGCCTTGCGCAGGGTCTGTTCGACCTGGGCCATGCCCAGCGGTGCAGCCTGTGCGGCCGGTGCGATGGCCAGCAGAGCAACAGTGGCGAGGGTGAGCGACTTCAACATGGGGGTTCTCCTGTTCGTGTTCGTGGCCGGACCATCCCGGCAACGCCACAATGCACCCCGTGGTTAACAGCTCCTTAGCCGGCACTGTTAGCCAGCTGTTAGTCAGCCCCTCCACACTCACGCCTGGTCCTACAGTCCTCCCCGCGCCCCGATGCTCTCCACCCTGCCCCTGCTGCTGGCCCTGGCCAGCGCCCCGACCGCCGCCGCGCCAGCACAGGACCCGGCGCAGCAGGTCGCGCGCCGCGCCGTGCAGCAGGGCCGCTACGTGCCGCTGGAAAGCGTGGTGCGCGATACGCTCAAGCGCTTTCCGGGCCAGCTGCTGGAAGTGGAGCTGGACGACGGCGTCTACGAAGTGGAGGTCCTGCGCGGCGACGGCGTGGTAGTGGAGCTGGACTATGATGCGCGCAGCGGAAAGCTGCTGAAGACGGAGCTCGACGACTGATGCGCATCCTGTTGGCCGAAGACGATGCCGCGCTGGCACAGCGCCTGGTGCCCCTGCTGGAGCAGGCCGGCTACGTGGTGCACGTGGTCGCCGACGGCCGCCAGGCCGAGGAGATCGGCCAGATCGAAGATCTGCAGGCGGCCATCGTCGACCTCGGTCTGCCCGGCTTGGATGGACTGAGCGTGATCGAGCGCTGGCGCGGCAACGGCCGGAGTTTTCCGGTGCTGGTGCTGACCGCGCGCGGGCGCTGGCACGACAAGCTGGCCGGCTTCGACGCCGGCGCCGACGATTACCTCACCAAACCCTTCCAGGCCGACGAACTGGTGCTGCGCCTGCGCGCCCTGATCCGCCGTAGCCACGGCCACGCCAGCCCGCGCCTGCACTGCGGCCCGCTGCAGCTGGACGTCAACGCCGGCCGCTTCGAGCTGGATGGGCAGGCGCTGCCCCTCAGTCCGCAGGAGTTCCGCCTGCTCAGCTATTTCATCCACCACAGCGGGCAGGTGATCGGCCGGGATCGGCTGGGCGAACAGGTGTTCGACGGCGGCCATGACCCGGATTCCAACGCACTGGACGTGCTGCTCGGACGCGTGCGCCGCAAGCTCGGCAGCGACCTGATCCAGACCGTGCGCGGCCAGGGCTGGCGGCTGGCCGCGCCGTGAGCCGGCAACCCTCGCTGCGACGGCGCCTGCTGCTGGCTGGCGGTGTCGGCCTGCTGCTGGTCTCGCTGCTGGCCAGTGCACTGCTGGGCGAGCTGTTCAAGCGCAGCGCGCGCGATCGCTTCGACCATGAACTGCAGCAGGACATGCTGACCCTGCTGGCGCAGGCCGAAGTGGATGCGGACGGACAGCTGCGCCTGCGCCAGGAACCGAATGACGCACGCTTCCAGCGCGTGTTCTCAGGTGCTTACTGGCAGATCGCCGGTGCCGATGGCCGTGTGCTGCTGCAATCGCGCTCGCTGTGGGATGAAACGCTGCCTGCCACGGCCATGGGAGCGGCCACCCGCAATCTGGCTGGACCGCTGCAGCAATCCCTGCGTGCACGCGTGCAGCAGGTGCGCCTGCCACGCGCCAACGAACCGTTCGTGGCCGTGGTTGCCACCGATCGCAGCGCGCTGGATGCAGACGTTGCCGCGTTCCGCCAGCGTACTGCCATCGCGCTGGGTGTGTTGGTCGCGGCGTGGCTGGCGGTGCTGGCCAGCCAGGTGCACTTCGGATTGCGTCCATTGCATCGCCTCGGTGCACAGCTGGAACGGGTGCGGCGCGGCGACGCGCAGCGCATCGATACACAGGGGCTGGGTGCGGAGGTCGCACCGCTGGGCGAGGAGCTCAACGCGCTGCTGGAGCATCAGCAACGCATGGTCGCGCGCGCGCGCACCAGTGCACAGGATCTGGCGCATGCGCTGAAAACCCCGCTGAGCGTGCTGGCCACCGAGGCCGACGGCGACGGCGCGGACTGGCGCGCCACCGTACGCGAGCAGAGTGCGCGTATGCAGGCCAGTGTCGACCGTTACCTGGCTGCAGGACTGGCTGCCGACCATCGCCAGCGCACCGACGTGGCGGCCGTCGCACAGGCGATGTGCCGGCTGATGGCACGCGTGCATGGCGAACGTGGCATCATGTTCACGGCGGCTGGTATCGATCCGGCGCTGCAGTTCGCCGGTGCCGGTGCGGACCTGGAGGAAATGCTGGGCAATCTGCTGGACAACGCCGGCAAGTGGGCGAAGCAGCGGGTGGACGTCACTGCAGACACCAGCGAAGGGCAGTTGCGCATTGAGGTACGCGACGACGGCCCCGGGCTGGCTGCAGACGCGCTGGAACAGGTCACCCAGCGTGGCGTGCGCCTGGATGAGCGCGAGGGCAGCAGTGGGCTGGGGTTGGCGATTGTGGGTGATATCGCTGCCAGCTATGGCGGGCGGTTGGCGCTGGAAAATGCACAGCCGGGATTGCGGGCCACGTTGTGGTTGCCGGTGGCGTGAGGCGACCAACCTGACGGCGGGTAGTGCCGGCCGCTGGCCGGCAACCACGTGATCACCGGGAACGCCGTTCGCCGTGCACCCGGTAGGTGTCGACCTTGGTCGACACGCATCAAAAGCGCCGACCAAGGTCGGCATCTACCAAAGCAGTGCATCGGTTCCGTCGGCCATCGTGCACCCGGTAGGTGTCGACCTTGGCCAACCCAACGGCGGGTAGTGCCGGCCGCTGGCCGGCAACCACGTGATCACCGGGAACGCCGTTCGCCGTGGACCCGGTAGGTGTCGACCTTGGTCGACACGCATCAAAAGCGCCGACCAAGGTCGGCATCTACCAAAGCAGTGCATCGGTTCCGTCGGCCATCGTGCATCCGGTAGGTGTCGACCTTGGCCAACCCAACGGCGGGTAGTGCCGGCCGCTGGCCGGCAACCACGTGATCAACGGGAACCCCCTGCGGAAGCCGGCCAGCGGCCGGCTCTACCAAGCGCCAACCCGACCGGTCGCCGTGCACCCGGTAGGTGTCGACCTTGGTCGACACGCATCAAAAGCGCCGACCAAGGTCGGCATCTACCAAAGCAGTGCATCAGTTCCGTCGGCCATCGCGCCCCCGGTAGGTGTCGACCTTGGTCGACACGCACCCAGCATCAACGGTGGTGCATCCACCAGCAATCAATCGCGTCCAGCACGATGTGGATCATCAATCCGATGCCGAACAACCGCGTTTTCTTCGGCACGCACAGCCCCGCATAGACCGCGATGGCCGGTGCGGTGTGCAGCGGATGGAACCCGATGCTGCAGCGGTTCGGTGCATAGATCGGATCAGCCAGCAGATGATCCAGGTCGATGATCCAGCCCAGCAGCATCAGCAGCCACGCCGAGGCGAAGCGCTTGCGCCAGAACAGCCATGCCAGCAGGGCTGGCACGGCGGCATGCAGGAACAGGTGGAAGATCGCGCGCGCGCTCATCGGGACCGGTAGCGCCGGGCCATGCCCGGCGTTACCGTTGACCTCAGACCAGCGGTTCGTCGGACAGGTAGGTGTAACCGGTCAGGCCGGCTTCCAGCGCCTCCGACAGCTCCTGCGCACTTTCCGGCGACAGCTGCGCCTCGGCCACGCGCTGCGCATAGGTCGCACGCAGTTCGTCCAGGCGGTAACCCACGTAATCCAGCATCACGTCGGTGGTGTCGCCGCGGCGCTGCTGGGTGATGGCATAGCCATCGGCATCGGCCAGCACTTCCACCGCGTCGGTATCGCCGAACAGGTTGTGGATGTCGCCCAGGATTTCCTGGTAGGCGCCGACCATGAAGAAGCCGATGCGGTAGCTCTCGCCCGGCTTCATCTTGTGCAGCGGCAGCGAGCTGTCCAGGCTCTCGTTCTCGACATAGGTTTCCACCATGCCGTCCGAGTCGCAGGTCATGTCGGCGATGATGCCGCGACGGTCCGGGGTTTCGTCCAGGCGCTCGATCGGCACGATCGGGAACACCTGGTCGATCGCCCACACGTCCGGGATCGATTCGAACACGCTGAAGTTGACGAAGTACTTGTCGACCAGGCGCTCGTTCAGTTCGTCCAGCACCGGGCGATGGCTCTTCTCGTCGTAGCTCAGGCGCGCACGCACGCCATGGGCGATGGCGTAGAACAGATCGTCGATGCGCGCACGCTGCGGCAGGTCGATCTGGCCCAGCGCGTAGCTGGCCAGGCCTTCGGCGTGGAAGTGCTGTGCTTCCTGGAACAGCTCCACCGCCGGGCGCACGTCCAGCTCGTCGTGGATCTCGCGCAGGTGGCGGATCGCGGCCGGCTCGTCGTCGTGTTGGTCCGGCACGCGGCCTTCCTGCGCCTCTTCCACTTCCGAGACATTGGCGATCAGCACCGCGTGGTGCGCGGTCATCGCGCGGCCGCACTCGGTAACGATGCGCGGCGGAGTCAGGCCGAACTCTTCGCAGGCATTGGCCAGCGGCTGCACGATGTTGCTGGCGTAGGAATGCAGGCCGTAGTTGATCGAGCAGAAGCTGCGCGAACGGGTGCCTTCATAGTCCACGCCCAGGCCACCGCCCACATCGACGTGGGTGATCTTCGCGCCCAGGCGCGACAGCTCCACGAAGTAGCGGGTGGCTTCGCGCATGCCGTTGGCGATGTCGCGCACGTTGGAGATCTGCGAGCCCATGTGGAAGTGCAGCAGGTTCAGGCAGTCGGCATACTCGGTGTCACGCAGCGACTTCCACAGGTCCAGCAGCTGGCGCGGCGACAGGCCGAACTTGGCCTTGTCGCCACCGCTGTTCTGCCACTTGCCGGCGCCCAGCGAGGCCAGGCGCATGCGCACGCCCAGGCCCGGCTTCACATCCAGCGCCTTGGACTCTTCCAGCACCAGCTTCAGTTCGGAAGGCTTCTCGATGACGATGAAGGTCTGCAGGCCCAGCTTGCGGCCGATCAGGGCCAGGCGGATGTACTCGCGGTCCTTGTAGCCGTTGCAGACGATCAGGCCGCCCGGGCGCGACAGCGCCAGCACGGCCATCAGTTCGGGCTTGCTGCCCGCTTCCAGGCCGAAGCCTTCGCCGTGGTGGCTGGCCAGGGTGCCGGCCACGCCGCGGGTCTGGTTGACCTTGATCGGGTACACGGCGGTGTAGCCGCCGCTGTATTCCCAGTCCTGCTGGGCCTGGCCGAAGGCCGCCTGCAGCTTGCCCAGGCGCTGGCCGAGGATGTCCGGGAAGCGCACCAGCAACGGCAGCTTGGCGCCGGCCGCACGCGCCGCGTCGACCACCTTGGGCAGCGACACCACCGGGCCGTCCGCCCCGGTCGGTCTCACCACCATGTGCCCGGCCTGATCCACGTCGAAGTAACCGTCCGCCCAATGCGGGATCGAGTAGGTCTTGCGGGCTTGGTCGAGGGACCAATCGGTCATTTCAGTCGGCCTTGTTGGCAATAAAAGGGGGGGCATGATAACGCCTATATGCCCACAGGTTCGTTATCATGCGCGCCCGCGCCCGTGACAGGTTCCAACCTGAACGGGCCGATCCGTCCGGATGTGGCATCTGTGCCACGCGGCCCCGCCCGCCAGCCCGGCTTCACCCCTCCGAACAGGACTGTTTTCAAATGACTGACAGCAACAACTGGTACATCGAGCACTTCGAGCGCACCGGCTCGGCCATCGGCTACCGCATCACCGGCAAGCTGGACGAGGTGCAGTCGCCGTTCCAGAAGATCGAGATCTTCCAGACCACCGACTGGGGCAACCTGATGACCATCGACGGGGCCATCATGCTGACCAGCAAGGACAACTTCTTCTACCACGAGATGATCAGCCACCCGGTGCTGTTCACCCACGCCGCGCCCAAGCGCGTGGTGATCATCGGTGGCGGCGACTGCGGCACCCTGCGCGAAGTGCTCAAGCACACCGGCGTGGAGAGCGTGACCCAGTGCGATATCGACGAGCAGGTCACGGTGATGGCGCGCAAGCACTTCCCGGAACTGTGCGATTCCAACGACGACGCCCGCGCCGAGCTGCTGTTCGACGACGGCGTGGCCTACATGGCCAACTGCCCGGCCGGCAGCGTGGACGTGGTGATCGTCGATTCGACCGACCCGGTCGGCCCCGGCGAAGGCCTGTTCAACAAGGCCTTCTACGAGAGCTGCTTCAAGGCCCTGAAGGACGACGGCATCCTGGTGCAGCAGTCCGAGTCGCCGCTGATGCAGCTGGACCTGATCAACGAAATGCGCACCGAGATGGGCAAGGCCGGCTTCGGCTCGTTCAAGACCCTGCCGTTCCCGCAGCCGTGCTACCCCACCGGCTGGTGGAGCGTGACCATGGCGCGCAAGGGCGACAGCAGCTTCGACTTCCGCCAGGCCGACTCGGCCGCCAAGACCTTCAACACCCTGTACTACACCGCCGCGCTGCACACCGGCGTGCTGGTGACCCCGCCGTTCGTGCAGGCGGCACTGAAGTAAGGCGTGCCGACCCACGGTCGGCACCTACCCAAAGAAAAACCCGCGCTGGCGACAGCGCGGGTTTTTTCATGTTGCGGTAGTGCCGGCCGCTGGCCGGCAACCGCATGTAACGATCACAGCGCCCAGATACCGGCGATCACCGCCACCACCAAGCCCCACTTGATCAACTGGTAGGCCACCACGCTGCGCTCGCGCAGTGCCTTGGCCTTCAGGCGCACCTTGTAGACGCTGCCGAAGGCCTTGTTGACGCCACCGGTCGGGTCACCCGGCAGATTCGGCGAGGCACCACCGGCCAGCAGCGTGGCCGCCACCGCGCGGTTGAACAGACCCGGCAGGCCGAAGCGCAGCGGTCGGGCGATGTCGCAGAACAGGATCACGCGGTCATCCGGCGTCTCGTTGTGCGCGTGGTGGATGTAGGTCTCGTCGAACATCATCCACTCGCCGTCGCGCCAGCTCTTCTTGATGCCGTCCACTTCGATGTAGCAGCCGTCGTTGTTGGGCGTGGCCAGGCCCAGGTGCAGGCGCAGCGAACCGGCGAAGGGGTCGCGGTGCGGGCGCAGTTCGCTGCCCGACGGCAGCTGCGCGAACATCGCCGCGCGCACATCCGGCAGCGACTCCAGCAGCGCGGTGGTCTTGGGGCACATCGCCTTCGCCGACGGATGCGACGGGCCATACCACTTCAGGTAGAAGCGCTTCCAGCCACGGCGGAAGAACGAGTTGAAGCCGGCGTCGTTGAACGTGCTGGACGCAGCGATCTTCTGTGCATCGCGCAGCGCCAGCGCCTCGTCGCGGATCATCTGCCAGTTCTGGCGCAGCGGCTCCAGCTGCGGGAATTCCTTGGCCGGGTCCAGGAACGGCGTGGTCGGCACCTTCGAGAACATGTACATGACCACGTTGATCGGGGCCATGAAACTGGAGTGGTCCAGCAGCTGGCGCGACCAGCGCGCGCGGACCTTGCCACGGAAGTGGATGTACAGCACGCAGGCGACGAACAGCGCTGCAATGACGATTTTGATGATCAAAACACTTTCCTCCAGCCGCAGCCGGAACGGGAATCAGGGCGATGCACGGCCGGACGGCCAGCACCGGTGGGGACCGCGGCAGGGGACGGGGACGTGCCAGGAAGGGGCGGCCGCCGATGTCGCGAATTAACAGCTTATGGTCGGCAGGCCGTGCGTCGGGGTCAAGCTGGACGTGCGTGACGTTCAGCGGGCCGCGGATGAACGAAGTGGAGCGAAACGCAACCTATTGATTCTGAAAGAACCACCGGCCAAGTGAGACAGAATTGTCCGATTGGGCGCGACGAACTGTTCCAGCCACGACCCCGACATTTCTCCGACAAATCGTGGAATAGCGAACTGGCGAGTACTAAAATTAACGAAAACTTAGTAACTCCCTGTAACACCGGTTCGCTTGACGCTTTGCGCCACCCACCGGGTCGTCCGAGACCCCGACATGTATCTTCCTGCTCTCCCCCCCTCCTCCTGCGGCGATGACGCCGCCACCCCGCTGCTGCTCAAGCGCGGCGAACGCTTCCTGGCCCCCGACGTCTACCGTACCTGCCTGGACGGGCGCGAGGCGGTCATCAAGGACTATTCCCGCTACCGCGGAACTCCCGTTTCACTGATCGCGCGGCTGATGGTGCGCCGTGAGGCCCGCATGCTGCAGCGCCTCGGCGGCTGGAAGCATGCCCCCGCGCTGCTCGGCACCCTCGGTGGCCTGGCGCTGGGCATGGAGTTCATTCCCGGCCAGACCCTGAGCACCGCACAGGCCGTTGGCAATGAAGTATTCGAGCAGCTGCAGCACGCGCTCAGCCGCCTGCACGCCGCCGGCATCACCCACAACGACCTGCATGGCACCAACGTGGTGGTCAGCAGCGGCGTACCGGTGCTGCTGGACTTCACCTCGGCCTGGCGGGCCCCGCGTTGGCTCCGCCGCAACCCGCTGAGCCGCCAGATGCGCCGCAGCGACATGAAGAACCTGCTGAAGATCCGCCAGCGCGTGACCGGCCAGGCGCCAAGTGCCGCGCAGGCCGCACTGGTGGCCGACCCGGGTTGGGTGGCCGCCGTGCGGCAGGGCTGGAAGCGGTTCTATAAGTGGGCGAAGCGCCGGTAAGCGCTTTGCTTTGGTAGGGGTCGAGCTTGCTCGACCGCTTTACCGCTCTTTGTAGAGTCGAGCTTGCTCGACTGAAGCGCAGAGCAGTCGAGCAAGCTCGACTCTACAAAGAGCAAGCCGAGCATCGGCTCGGCTATGCAACATCGCGCCGAACGGCTTACAACGCGTCCGCGTCCAGTTCACCGGTACGAATACGCACCACACTGCCCAGGTCGTACACGAACACCTTGCCGTCACCAATCTTCCCGGTGCCCGCCGCCTTCACGATCGCCTCAACCACCGCCTCAACCTGGTCATCGGTCACTGCCACTTCCAGCTTCACCTTCGGCAGGAAATCGACCACATACTCCGCGCCGCGGTACAGCTCGGTATGGCCCTTCTGGCGACCGAAGCCTTTCACTTCCGTCACCGTGATCCCGGTGACCCCACGCTCGGCCAGCGCTTCGCGCACGTCGTCGAGCTTGAACGGCTTGATCACCGCCATGACCATCTTCATCGTCTATCTCCTGTCTTCCGGCGTGGAGGATAGCGCCTGAACGCGGCCCGTGCGAAGCCGCTGCCGCCTGTCCGGGCAGTGGGTGCCAGCAGTATCCTTGTGCGCGAATGGCCTGCCCGCGCCGGATGCACGGGCCCCACCCCACGGAGCACCCCCATGATCGACCTGAACCACATCGATGACCTCGCCCGTCGCCTCAGCGACCTGGTGCCGCCGGGCCTGCGCGAATCGCGCGAGGAACTGCAGGCCACCTTCAAGAGCGCGCTGCAGGCCGGCCTGGCCAAGCTGGACCTGGTCACCCGCGAGGAGTTCGAAGTGCAGCGCGCCGTGCTGCTGAAGACGCGCCAGAAGCTGGACGCGCTGGAAACCGCCGTGCGCGAGCTGGAAGGGCGCGGCGCCGCAGAATGAAAAAAGGAGGCGCACCGCGCCTCCCGTTTACAGATTATTTCCCGGATGGGGCCTTGCAGCAAGGCCCACCGGACGCCCTAGACTCGGCGGCCTGTCGATCCGGCAGGACACGCAGGGGCAGTGCCGATGGCGCAGGACACCGAATGGACACCCGTTTCGCATGACACCTGCGACCAGGTCGCCGGGCCGTTCTATCACGGCACCCGCGCTGACCTCGCGGTGGGCGAACTACTGAGCGCGGGCTTCCGCTCCAACTATCGCGACAGCGTGGTGATGAACCACATCTACTTCACCACGATTGCCAAGGGCGCCGGGCTGGCTGCGGAGATGGCCAAGGGTGAAGGGCGACCGCGTGTGTATGTGGTGGAGCCGACCGGGCCGTTCGAGGACGACCCGAACGTGACCAACAAGAAGTTTCCCGGGAATCCGACGCGCTCGTATCGGAGTGCGGAGCCGTTGCGGGTTGTGGGGGAAATTGTGGAGTGGGAGCTCCACGATGCGGAGTTCGTTCGGCAGTTGAAGGAATTTGTGGCGTCTGGGAGTGGGGAGATCATCAATTGATGACCTCTGGGCACGGAGCGTCGCGCTCTTCTTCATCGGCTTCGTGGATGTCCAGCCCTAGCTCGATGCCGCGCTCTCCTAGCGCGAGCAGGAGGCGGGGCGAAAGCGAGACACCATCGTTGCTGCTGCCCATGAAGAGACCGCAGAACAGGTCAGGCCAGAAGCGAGTCAATGACTGCCATACGGCGAGATCTCCGGTGAGCTGATCGAGAATCTCGAAGATCTGTGCTTCTAAGTCTTCAGGTTCACGACGAGGTCCGCTGAGTCGCCAGCTTCCGATCTTGGCGATACGCACAGCACCTGAGTGGTTGCTCCTGAGTTCCTGGCCCTTGTGGTGCGACGGTTGGAGTCGCGCCGAGCAAGGCACTGTTCTCGTCTGGCAGGAGCTCGTCTCCGAAGAATCGGAGGGTTAGCAGGGAATGATCGAATGCTGCCATCGGAATCCAGTTGTCCTTTGGGAATCCCTTTTCGTCCATCCGTCTCGTCGATGTCGGCTTTCGGCAAGAAGCGGACATCAAAAAGCCCGAATCAAGCCGCACGGCGCTTCTACAAGGGAGCTCCCTCGATTATTTGTAATCCGCCCGAAAGCAGCTGAAGTATCGGACCTACCGAAGAGAGTGAGTTGAATGTGGGGGTGATGTGGGAGGGAGAACCAAATCGTTCTGAGGAGGGCAGATGAAGCTTCAAAATGACAGACCCATCTTGCATCCCATTGCCACGCCGTACAAGATTTGGAAATCGCAAAATTCATCTACTCCCAAGCATCCACAAGGACCGGCGCATGACCTTTCATTTTGATGTCCCGACTCAGGGCGACCCTATAGTTATTTCCATTGAACCCGGGACATCAGCAACCTTTGTTGGCGCCAATGGCAGCGGGAAAACGCGCCTTGCGCTACTTATAGAGCAAGGAGCTGGCGAAGGTGTCCATCGCATTTCTGCACACCGCGCTCTCTCACTGGACCCAACCGTACCAAAGATAAGCGAAAGCCTCGCACTCAAGGGGCTTCGATTTGGCTTTGCGGGAGAAGATGTAGGCATCCATTACCGGGAAGCCCATCGCTGGGCGCATGGCAAGGCTGCGGTATCCCTACTCAATGATTTTGATTTCCTAGTGCAAGCACTTTTCGCTGAGCAATCTCGAACCTCGCTTAGAACGCACCAGAATGCTCGCGCCGGCGTCGATCAACCAGCTGAGCCAACCAAGTTCGAGACCCTCAAAGCCATCTGGGAACGCCTCATTCCACACCGCGAACTCGTAATCACTGGTGACAACATTGAGGTGAGAGCTCCAGGAATGGAAGCCCTTTACAGCGCATCCGCAATGAGTGACGGAGAGCGATCAGTCTTCTATCTGGCCGGCCAGATGCTGATGGCAGCACCAAACTCACTCCTTCTTATCGACGAACCCGAGTTACATGTCCATCGATCGATCATCAACAGGCTTGGGGATGAACTTGAAAATTTTCGCCGCGATTGCGCTCTGGTATACATCACGCACGACCTTGAATTTGCTGCATCTCGGGTTGGGCAAAAGTACGCCATCCAAAGCTACAACCCAGATGGTCCCCAATGGGCGCTTGAACCAGTCCCCGAAGAAACAGGATTCACCGAAGAACTCACCACTCTTCTGCTAGGAAGCCGCCGCCCGATCCTCTTCGTTGAAGGCGACCTCTCAAGTCTAGACAGAGCGGTCTATCGGAGCGCATACGCCCAGTGGACGGTCATTCCCCGCGGATCATGCAGCGATGTCATACACTCGGTGATATCGATGCGAGGTAACGCGTCATTAACCCGCATTCATTGCGCTGGAATTGTTGACGCAGATGACTATGACGCATCCGACATTGAGTACTTTAACCAGCACAATATATTTGTATTGCCCGTTTCAGAGGTAGAGAATCTTTTTCTCCTGCCTGAGGTAGCAGGGGCGATTGCCCTCACAGAACACGTCCCCGATCAGCAATTGAACGCACACATAGCCGGCCTCAACGAGAGGTTGCTGGACTTTGCCAACCAAGATGATCGCATCAGTCCCGTCGTCATTAGACACACGCTGCGACGAATTGACCGCGCTCTGAAGAAGATCGATTTGGGCAGAACTCAGACCATTGAAGACATCCAGGCCGCCTATGCAGCTCAGACCGATGGATTTGACATCTCTGCCATTGCAGCCGAGCGCAGGCACGCAATTGAAACGGCCATTCAGCACAGAGAAGTTCCGGCATTGCTCGCCGTATTTGACAACAAAGGGATGTTTGCTGAGGCAGCACGATATCTAAAGCGGACACCGAAGGATGCATTCGAGGCTTGGATTGCCCGTGCGTTGCTCAACGACAACGAACCAAGGCTTGTGGCCGCCCTACGTCGGGTGCTTCCTCAGATTGAAGTGCCGGGTTAATCATAGCGCCCGTTGGTAACCAAATGCGCAGCCGGACAGTGATGGCCGGCCCTTGAACGGCAGTTCCCGACCGGGAGCTGCCATACAGCGCACTCTACGTACAACACAGCCATACCCTTTCCATGCCTTTCCATCAATGCGCCGGCTCCGCCTTCAGCGCGCTTGAATCCTTGCGCAGCAGGTACATCGCCACCAGCAATGGCCACAGCGAGTTGATCGACGAGAACACGCGCTGTGTCAGCCCCCTGAACCCCTCCGGATCAGCTCCCACCACGTTCAACCAGAGATAGACGATGCCCCCGATGCTCACCACAGCGGTCACGGCGTACGCTCTTTGATTGGCAGACCACGCGCTCAGTTCGATGTGCGACATCGCCGGTGCAATGATGTTGGCGATACCGATGGTGTAGAAGCCGTGCATCGGATGGCCCATGGGCCAGAGCCCGTTGGTCAGCATGGTAATGCCAAAGACCAACCAGCAGATTGCACCTACTGCAATCCGGCGACCGGACTCCCGCCATACCCCGATGGAGAACGCCACGAAGCCCACACCGGAGCCAATGGCAGCAATCCTGGCGCAGATGCTTGCGAGCGTCGGCGCCTGCAGCAGCTCGCTGGCGTGCTGTGCAAGCGGGTTGTAGCCCGGCGAGAACACGGCGGCAACGCTGGTCCAGAACAGGAACCATGGAAGCGGGACCAGACCCGCGCAGAGAAGCAGTCGGCTGCGGCGTGACACGTACGGTGGTCCTTCTTTGGCCTGCATCAGTGGGTGGAATCCAGACGAGCGCTGCAGAACCTTCCTACTGCGGGCAGGACGATCGTGAGTGACTACAGCAGTAGTCAGATTGCGCGCCGCACTCGGTAGGTTCAATAGGCAAGAAGTCATTCAAACCATCCAGCGGGTGTCGCAGCGGTTCGGTTGCATGAGCGATCACACATGTCCGATGGGCGAGTGCTGTCGCATTTGCCGCGCCTTGCATTTCTGACGGAAGGTTCTGTCGACTCCGTTCCAGAAGTGCCGTTCCGCCTAGCACGCCAAGGCTCTCGCCGCTTCCGGTGCTATGCGACAATGCCAAAAGCGTCTCGGGTTCTGGCGGCATTGACCCCTACCCGTTGGCATTCCGAACAACAGCAGGTAATCGTTACTACGCCACCGTGCATCGGTGGTCGGGACTCGAAAACCCGGATTGCTAGACGTAAGTTTGCGCTTGCCAGCCGGCACCACCGCGCGTGGTGCCGGCTGGCAATCCGTCTGCCGGCTATGGCGGGCGGGGCGTGGGGGCCTCGTGCCCGCCGGCTTTGTCTAGCAACCGGTTTTCGAGCCACGCCCTGTCCGCCACCTTTATCGGTGGCGGCGTCCGCTTGCATGCACGGAGCCCGCCATGACCACGCCGCACTCCCCGCCCCCGCGCCCGATCCAGAAGGCGCCCTCGGCCGCTCCGGCCCCGGATCCCAACAGCCTCATCGCCATCCTGCACGCCATCGGCGCGGGCGCTGCGGCCGATGGCCAGCCTTGGCCCGAGCGGCATCACCTGCGCAGCCGGCAGATGCAGTTGTCCGACGCCGACTGCGCACTCACCGGCCAGCGCATCGTGCAGGAGATCCTGCTGGCGGCCGAGCGCACGCGCCAGAACGGCGAGCCGGAGCAGTACGTGGGCGACCGGGTGATGGAGGGGCTGGTGATGGCCGATCTGGCGCTGACCGCCTTCATCCACGAGCGGATGCGCCCCAAGGACTGAGCGCGCTTATGGCGCGGACCTTTCTGCCTGTGTGCGGGGTGACAAATGAAGATGCACGGCCTTGCCGCTGCGGTGGTGTGCATCGCGGTGATCGGCGCGATGTGGGTGGAGTGGCCCGAGCCCGCGGGCGATCAGGTCTGGGCCTACCAGAAGCTGCAGCCGGCCGATTACCGCCTGCTGCACAGTGATGCGCTCGGCTTTGTGACCGCGAAGGCCCACGAGGGCTTTGAACTGCACGCGCGCCTTGCCGGGGCGACGTCCTTCGAGATCCGGTGCAAGGGCGTGCTGGTGATGGACGTGGAAAACGTACCCTCGCGCGTGCTGATCCGCATGCCTGCCGATGCACGGTGGCGGGCACCGGACATCGAGCGTCTGCGCTTCAGCTTCGAGCGTTGGCTGGATCTGCACCAGAGCCAGGGGCGGTTGCTGGTGGAAAGTGCGGGGCCTTCGTGGGTTGAGGCACGGCTTGGGCGCCTTGACAGGTCGGTGCCTGATGACCAGCGCTGCGTGTTCAGGGACCCAGGCCACCCTCGGCTGGAATCTCCCTCGTCATTCCGCCTATCCAGCAGACCATTGCAGGCAGTGGAAGGAATGGCAGCATCTCCTCGGCATTGTTCCGAAATCCCAAAAGAGCCGCGTGAACCACGTGCCCCCGGCACCGTTTCGGCGCAACTTGTGGCTGCGCAGAAGCCCCGCTAGCATCGGCTCAACGGCTTTTCCCGTTCTGCCCCTGCATCCATGATGGAAGCCCCCGTGACCGAATCGACCGCCATCGAAGTTTCAGCCGAAGCCGCACCCCACAAGGGCGAATTCTTCCTGATCGACGCAGGCTTGCTGAGCAACGGCGGGGTTCCCGGTATAGAGATCGCCAACGAAGACAAGCTGATCGATCCGGGGATGAATGTCATCTCGCGTCCTGATGGAACGCCAGGCCAGTATCCGGAGCGCCCCCACCTGGTTCATGTGCCCGAGAAGGGCGCAATGCCACGCGATCTGGAAGAGCTCGCTGGCATCTGGATTGTGTCGGAGCCGCTGAAGCAGCTGTTTGAGCAGATGGACCCCCAGGCGTTTGCCTTTGTGGCCTGCGACTTCAGCCTTGCTGACGGCAGCCCCGGCCCTCAGTACTACCTGGGCAATGTGCTGCGCAGGCTCGATGCCCTGGATGAAGCCGCTTCCCGCGTGAGGATCAAGCTCGACCACAATTATCAGACCGGCGAGGACGAGAAGCTCTACAGCCTCGTCGGCGGAGCCAGCCTGGTGTTCAAACAGGACGTTGTGGGCGATGCCCATATCTTCCGCCAGGATCGCATGGGCGCACCGCCCATCTGCGACCGCGCGATGTTTGATGCATTGGCTGCGGCCAATTTCTCCGGCGTACGGCTGCGTGATGTAGCCGATCTCTAAGACGAGCTCCTTCAAACGGATTCTTGAACGAGGTGGTGCGCATGGCCGACACACCGGTTTTTCAGGGACACCATCTGATCGAACAGAATGCGTTCGAGCAAAGCCAACTGCTGAAGTCGCTTGCCAGGAGTGGTCATTTCACGCTCCACGGCCCCGACAACATTCTCAACCTGCCCGCGAACCCCGCGCTGGCAACCCGCCTGGGTATTTCGCCACACTCAGGCGGCCCGTTGAGTGCGTACACGGATCAACTGAAGTTCGTTCTCGAGGACCTCACGGAAACCTACGATGGCCGAACCCTGCTGGCGAAGGATTCTCCGCCGGATGTGCGCGCTGCTGCCGTCGAGCGTATGGGTGCCCGCATCCAGAACCTGGAATACACCCTTCGCGCCGGCATCCTCAACGGCGACCTGGTTACCAACACGCCCGAGAACATGACCGCGGCGGAAGCCAACGCCAAGATCCGCACCTTCTTCTCCGATCTGGACGGCTACCAGCGCACCCACGCCGCGCAGATTGCGGAACTGAAGACCCTCAACCCCTCCGAGCTGCGCTGGCGCGCTGTCACCCAGTCCGAAGCCAATGTGAAGGCGGCGTTGGATGCCATCGACGAACCCGGCAACTCGACCCTGAGCGAGCGCTGGGGTGGCCGCGCATCAATGGGCACCGCGATTCAGGAGGCCAACCAGGGCGGTCGCCTGCCGCTGACCGAGCACACCGCTGCCCGCGTACGCACTGCGTTCAACCCGGAAATGCCACTGACCATCGTGCGCCCTGGCCCGGCAAGCACGGCTCCGGAACTGGCTGGCTCTGCAGGGCGAGCGGGCGCTGCAGAAGGTGCCGCCGAAGCTGCCGCCGCGCGCGGACAGATTACCGGCGCCCGCGTACTCGGGGCCGCGGGTGTCGCCGCACTGGCCGTGGACTTCGCCATCACCGGCCACCGCGTGGCCGAGTTGCGCAGCGAGGGCAACGACGCCGGCGCAAAATCTGCGGCCACCCACTTCGTGGGGCGCACCGCGGGCGGCTTTGGCGGCGGCTTCCTGTTGGGCGCAGGGTACGGAGTCGTTACCGGCTCGTGGACCGGGCCAGGTGCGCTGGCTACCGGACTGCTGGGCGGCGTGGCCGGCGGCTTCGCCGGTGAGTACTGGGCCCAGTACCAGGACAAGAAAGCCGTTTACACCCAAGTGGACCGCAGTGGCAACGAATGGAACCGCGACCCGGAGGATGCAGAGGGCACCTGGAGCCGCAGCGTGCGCACACCGCAGCCCGACGGAAGCTACCGCGAGATCACGATGGTCGCCGGTGGCCGGCTGGTGGACGAGTTGAACTACAAAGCCGCCAACGACTCCTATTCACTGGGCATGGCCAACCTGCCCAGGCCGCAGAACCCCTTCAAGCTCGATGCAGGCGGCGAGAGCACGCCGCCGCGCGAGCCGTTTGAAACCAACCGCCACTACGTGCGCAATTCGCACAACGGCGAATGGAACCTCTCCATCCACTCAATGATTGATGGACGCGTTCCCTTTGACTACAGCGTGCCCGTCGGCCCGGAAAAGTCCGGCCAACTGGAACGGGAATCGCAGCGCATCATTGCCCAGAACGCGACAAACACGCCCGAGGCGCTCGCCGCCCGTTACCAGGTCGCGTTCAACCAGTACAACTGGCACGAGTTCGCCACCATTGAGCCGGTACCGGAGGTGATCACCAACGCGCTGACCCAGACGCAGCCCCTGCGCGCCTCCAACGGCGAGAAGTACACACAGGACGCCAACGGGCAGTGGCAAACGCCGGGTTGGGTGTATGGCACCAACCCGGCCGAGGGCAGCATCATCGAGGAGCTCAATCGTACGCGCCAGAGCCAGCAGGCCGGCGTACAGGAGCTGACATCCATGGCCGACATCGCCCGGGCCAACCCCACGCCGACCGAGTACGGCCTGCGCAGCCAGGTGGTGGACGCCTACCGTAGTGCCGGCATTGTGCGCAGTGCCGAAGAGATTGATGACGCCGTAGCCGCCGTTGCCCAGGATCATGCACGCGCCGTGCCCGACTTCGGCACGTTCACGCTGCAGGTACAGAAGGATGGCTCGCTGGCCACACTGGCTGGGAAAGATGACGAGCGCATGCAGATCGTTTCCGTCACCACGCCAAAGGAGATTGCACAGGCACACGTGCAGCGCACGACCTCAGAGCAGGAGCAACAACCTGGGGGTGTCGCACCGAACGCACCTTCGCCACACACCTCCAGGCCTGCCACGCAGCACGACGCTGACGTAGACCGAGACCACAGCACAGCCCTGCGCCCAGGTGGCAGCGGGCTGCTGGAGCAGTTGCGCTCGTCGGTAGCCATGCTGGATGAAAAGAACAACAAGCCGTGGGACCAGAGCAGCGACCGCCTGCTGGCCAGCGCCTACCGGCTTGCGGCAGACGCCGGGTTCAAGCCCGGCGACAAGGTAGACATGGCATTGAGTGAAGCCACCGAAACCCGTGCTGCGGGTACCACGCTGTTCGTGACACGCTCCGGGCCGGGAGCGTCATCGGACCCCGCCGCCAACCGGGTGCAGATGCCAACACAGGACGCCCTGGCGATCGCACCGGAGCAGCAGTATGCAGCGGCCAACCGGAGCCTCGGCGCTCAGGACCGGGAGCAGTCGCAGCAGCTGGCGCAAGCGCAGGAGCGGCAGCAGGAAGAGAGCCGGCAGGGGCCACGGATGGGCTGATGGCGGCGGTTCTGGCTGATCAACGTCGATCCACTTGATACCGGGCGAGTTCCGGCGCTCACATTGCAGAGACTGGTCGCCGCATAGGAACAAGGCACGCTCCGGGCACCTGTCGGAATCCTCCTAGCTGCGTCGCCAACAAACCCCGATATCCCTGCGCAGAGCGCCTGCCACACCATCAAACATCCCTCCGCAGGAAGCCACACATGAGCCTGGCGCTGGTCCACAGCCGTGCCCGCGCCGGGGTCGACGCCCCGCTGGTGCGGGTCGAAGTGCATCTCTCTGGCGGCCTGCCTGTCACGCAGATCGTGGGCTTGGCCGAGACCAGTGTGCGCGAATCACGCGAGCGCGTGCGAGCCGCCCTGCTCTGCGCGCGCTTCGACTTTCCGCAGCGGCGCATCACGTTGAACATCGCGCCTCGAGCATGTCGCACCTTGGCGTCGTCGGGCTGCGGGCTCGGCTTCACCTAAAATGGGTCAGAGCGAGCGGATCGCCTCTAGGGGCGTGATTGCTGAGGCCTTCAGTGCCGGAACCAGGACCGCTGCTTGGCCTAGCAACCACAATGCTATAGCACTCACCGGCAAGTAGGCTGCCGGTAGCCTTGGCAACTCGTAGAACCGCATTAGGCCAATATTCATCGCGTAGGAAAGGACCAGTCCAACCGCAATGCCGAGACTGACGATCAGAAAATTCTCGATCTGGAAGTAACGCAGAATATCCGATCGCGTGGCCCCTAAAGCACGACGAATGCCGATCTGCTTCCGGCGCTGCTCTACCCAATAGCTGGCCAAGCCCACAATTCCCAATGCAGTGGCCCCAAGAAGGGCAATGATCACTGCGGCAAGCAACCCCATCATGACCTTGGCACCGCGAAAGTGGTCTGACCTGAGTTCGGAGACCGGGCGACTGGCAGAATGGTCAAAAACCACATCAGGTGCAGCCGCCGATATAGCCCTCCCTACTTGGCCAAAGATCTGCGGAAGATCTTCCGGATTGGCTCGCACCAGGTATCTGCCAGCGAGCCGAGGCCCGGCCAATGCTGGAACGATGAGCGACCAGTCATTGCCCAATGCCTCTCCCAATCCCGGTTGAGAGACAGCAAGGTGGTCGACGGTACCTATTACCGTGAATCGGGTATCCATGGCCCAAATGCTTTGGCCGATTGCGCTTTGCCCCGGCCAATAGCGATCGGCCAACTGCCGAGTCACCAGCACCGGGGCGTTGGATGGGACGTACTGCTCGATGGGCGCATACTCGGCCGGCTCCGGCATACGACCAGACACCACATTCAAACCGAGCAACTTCAGCGCCACAGCATCCCCAAGGTAGAAATCCAGAACACCGCCAGAGCGCTCAAGCGCTTCGTCAGTGTTCACACCGGCACGGACTCCAGGATCGCCAAAGGGAACAGCACTAATGGCGCCCACAGCCTCCACACCTGGAATAGCCCGGATAGCGTTCATCACACGGGCGTTGATGTCATGTGCGTCTTCTGCGCTGAATCCGGAGAGCTGGACGATCCCAAGTGACGACTCCTGAACGCCACTATCAAGGTTGAGCGCTCGACTCTTCTCCATGAACATGAAGATTGCGTTGCATAGAACTGCACACGCTAAGGCTATCTCAATGGTGATCAAGAATGTGGCCAGTTTGTGCTTCTTCAGCGCCGCCACGATGATTCCAACTTGCATGGCACACTCCTTCAAAGCAGCTTCAGCTGGGTAACCGGCTGGATAAAACTCGCTCGATACGCGGGAATCGCACCCGCCAAGAGGCTTGTGAGCAAAGATAGAATGACTGTGACCAGAAACATTGCGATGTCCAGGTGCACCAGATCTGCGTATGCTACTGGCTGGATGCGTATCATCCACAAGCCAAGTAACGTTAGGAACAAGCCAAGCACGCCGCCCAAAGCACCGATTAGACCGGCCTCGACCAGACACTGCGTGAAGATAGCGACTCTGCTCGCTCCCAACGCGCGACGCAGGCCGATCTCTCCGCCGTGTCTCATGAACTTCGCAAGCAGCAAGCCGACTACGTTTGCGAGGCAGATCAGAAGGAACGCGAGGGCCAAAACCGTCTGCACTTTTACGTCGCTGGGAACTACCTGATTGAAGTCCAGCCATTCCATCAGAGACCTCAACCGGGTGTTGTCGTCGTGCTTGATACGTCCAAGGCGCTTCTGCTCAGCTGCATAGTTACGGAGGAAGCGATCGTATCCCTGAACGCGCTCCGGACCACTCAACTTTACCCATAGCGCGACCGCGACACAGGGCGAGCTCTCGAGAACACCAGGACGATCTGGGGTAGCCCAACAGGTAAACGGTTGGAAGTCGCCCTCGTTGATCTCGAGGCTAGCTGAGAGAGGAAGAAACACATCGTCCGCTACACCGTAGAAGCCGGATGTCTCACCACCAGAGAAGCGCCCACCTCTGATCTTGTAGAACAGTGGGGAAGGACGCCATGGGCCTAGAACACCGATGATCTGAAGATTCGTGTCTTTGACTCTTAAGCTCTGACCGACACTGTTGCGGCCGCCGAACAACTGCTGGTTGAGTCGATCTGAGATCACTGCGACACGGCTGCGACGCGCGTCATCCTCAGCACCCCAAGCGCGCCCGTACTGTAGCGGCACGTCGAACATCGTAAAGAATTCTGAAGTTGTTGAGATCGAAGAGATCATCAGCGGTGCTCCGCTAGGAAGCTCTGACCTAACCTTGACGGGATTGGATACCACCATCGCCTGGCTGTCCGCCTGCTTGGCCGACCATAGATCAAATGCGGTGCGGTAATCCATTACATCATAGGGCTCACGTCCTTTGGACTCTGGGTTCACATCAACTTGAGGGTAATAGATGTGCCCGCTCTTGCCTGGAAGAGGGTCTCCAGACAGGATGTGCATGACTGTGAGGGTTGTCATGCTCGCTCCGATGCCAACCGATATCGCCAGAATCACCAATCCAGTGATGACCTTGTTCCTTGCGGCGTTATGCAGCGCAACTTTCACGTAATAGCCAAACATCTAAGCAACCCTCCTGTGCTGTCCCACCTGTTCTGCGCCGGCCCATGGGGTCCGACTAAGCCTGCTGGACTGCGTTCTCATCCATAGTCCCAGCACTCTCTGACTCAAGCGCAAGAGTTGTATCAAACAGATTTCGGTACTCGATTCCGCCGTGCATGATCATTATCAGTATTTTGCCTTTCGTGATCGTCATGATCATATCCATGGCGATACGTTGGATGCCGGCGTCCAGGTTCGCAAGTGGCTCGTCCAATACATAGAGATCGGCCCTCTTGCTAAGTGCCATGGCCAAGGCAACCTTCTGTTGCTGACCCGCAGACAGCTGGTCAGGATAGGCCTCAAGAATCTCTGAAGAAAATACAGCCAGTGTTTTCAGAAGCTCTACGTCAACCCCAAGGTCCTTTATGGCGAGAGGAGGAAATGCGAGCGGCAGAGTGGATGAGCTGATTCGTGCAGGCAGTGAAAGACTACCTGCTGTGGGCAGCAGGTGCCTCGCGAGGATGTTGGCAAGTGTGGTCTTTCCAGAGCCGTTGTCACCAGTGACGAGAACCCTCTGCCCCCGATCAATGACTGTGGATACATTTCGAAGAACGC
Organism: Stenotrophomonas sp. ASS1; assembly: GCF_004346925.1. Lineage (NCBI taxonomy): Bacteria > Pseudomonadati > Pseudomonadota > Gammaproteobacteria > Lysobacterales > Lysobacteraceae > Stenotrophomonas > Stenotrophomonas oleivorans. The sequence continues at coordinate 4,240,630 of NZ_CP031167.1, forward strand.
TGGTTTGGCCGAAGCTAAAGGACAAGCGATCGGCTATGACACTTTCTGAATACTTAAATTCAGACGATTTTCGCAACTCAAGAAACCCTGAAACTCGATGAACCGTGGCGCCGTAGCTCTTCAGATCTGCCCAGTTCTTGAAGATGGCAATTAGGGTTGTAGCCGCACGCCAGAATGCGTTCATGAATGCAATGAACGAACCAAATGTCATCTTCTTCTGAAAGACAAATAGCGCACCAACGAATATCGAGCAGACATCCGACAGAACCATCGTCAGATCACTTGCGCCTTGAAGTGTGCGCACCACCTTGAATCGACTGTAGCCTGCATCCAAGAGGCCGTGCATGCCTCTATCGAACGAACTCAACGTCTTGCTTGTCAATCCGAACGTCCCCACCATCTTCAGGCTTCCAACAGCTCTGGCAAGGACAACCAGAACCTGGGCTTCCTTTTCCCGCTCCGTAGATGTCAAAGCACTGATGCGTTTGCCGACCACCAAGCTGACAATCGTGGCAATTGGGATGATTGCGGCAAGAACTGCGAAGGCCTTCCATGAGATGTAGAGCAGTGCTATGACCAAGGCCACAAGCATGGAGATCTTGACTGCAACTCCTCTGACCAAGGCAAGCATTGGTACCAGACCATCCTTTACGTCAGATCTGATCCGCGAAATGTAGTATCCCACTCCGTTTCGCAGGAAGTCTTCGTAGCGTTCACTGTAGAAGACGCGCAGAAGTTCCTCACTGACTCGCCTCACAATGCGATTGTCCAATCGCTGCTGCCAAAGCGAAGTCACGTAGGCACCCACGTTGAGCGACACACCTAGCGCAAGATAGCCAAGGATCAGGTACATCAAACGCGAAAAATCGCCCCTCAACGACGCCTCATCAAGAATCGCCTTGATCAGGAGGGGGGGTATCAGACCTTCAAATGCACCAATTGCACAGGAGGTGATCGTCACCGCCACGTACTCATTCCGGTTCTCGCCTAGCAAACGCGAGAAGTCACGCCATGGTGTGTGGCCGCGGCCAGGATCCACCGCAGTGCTGCCGCTCGGCGTACTCATTCTTGCCCTATTCCCCACTCAGGCCCTTCCATGAGGGTAGGGCCCAGCTGATGGCCTGCCTGCACCTTCAAGAAGGGGGCGTCCAAGATGTCCAGACAGAATTCATCGGGATACGGCGAACTCAGTCGATGCAAGGCCCGGATAGCCCCAGCAACACCTGTGGCGTAGTCACAGGAAATGCGAAACAGGTTCTCTCCCGGTATCGCCGCTGTGTCATCGTCGCCAAAAACATAGATGTCGGTCAGCCCCTCATAAGGGCGATTGGCCAGATTCAGGTACTTTGCATCTCCTGAATACACATAGGCATCTACCAGAGTGTCTATCAATCCGGCAAGGCCGTAAATAAGACCCGGAAATCCGGAATACTTGCGGTAGAGATCCAAGGCCAGAGATTCAACTACATCCCAGAGACCGTACCTGATGGCGACTTTTATAATGCCTGCGGTACCCTGCTCCACGTAGGGTTCGTAGGTGGTTAGGCCAGTAGGTGCGGCGGCAAACGTGGTGATACCTGCCTCCAGCTCGTTTCCCTTCGACAGGTCGTAGGCCAGTGCCAACTCTCCTATCGCCCTCCACTTAGAATCGCCGGTCACTTGAGACAGCCGGAGGAAGAAAAGCGCCACTCCGGATTGACCATAGCCGAGTCCTACTCGAATGACGCCGTCGTCCTCCCAATAGATTCCGTTCTCCGTACGAACCGCAGATGATTTCAGCTGCAGACCGAGCTCTAAGGCAGTTTCCAGATAGTTCGTGACTTGCGAGGCAAGAAAGGCTGCCAGATTCGCCATTCCGATGCCGGCTGCTCCGTAGTAGAACGAGATCTGGCCCTTCGAAACTGAACTTCTGTTGGCCATGTCAATGAAGCCAAGCCCGACAGAATCGTAGCCCATGGCCAAATGGGCCCATCCGATTCCCGCCAGCCCCGTCAGCACACCGGGCGCTGTGTTCGCCTCATGAAGACGTCCTGCATCCGAAAAGTGCCGCTCGAGTACTTCATTGGCCACCTCGGCACCGGCGCGTGTGAGTGCGTAGATTACGCCGGAGGAACCAAATCCCAAGCTAGTTGCATTTGTGGAGAGAGCAAAGGGGTCACAAGGAAACAGCGTGTACTTCGAATTCAGTCGATAGTTCATCAGAACGAACCTAGACAACCGTTCTATCAAGTGCTCCACTGGCTCAGAAGAAGCCTCGCGCATACCGTACGGCTCATCTATTGAGGCTCCTACCTGTAGCCTTTCTTCGGCCTCGCGAAGATCGATCCGTCCCTGCGCGAGACCACGAATCACATCGAGCACCGGGGTCCCTTCCCAGCCGATATCCTGGACGAGAATGGGAAGGACGTTGTCGAAGAGGTCGTCTCTGACATACGCCATCGCCACGATCGGAAACATGGAGTACATCATGATCGCCGAAACGGCGTACAGGTCATCCTCGATGCTGCTTACCTTTGTCCTGCTCTTCATCTTGCTTCTGAATCCAGGTGTATGGATGTCGTCGGATTCTCCATGAGACGGTCGGAATGCAGCTTCCAGGTCAATCAACCGCACCTCCAGGGATTCCTTCTTAACCAGAATATTTGGGGGTGACAGATCGCCAATAACCATTCCTGCCCTATGCGCCAGATCAACGACTCTGAAGAGATTAATGAAGATCGTTCGATACATACCATAGAACTTCTCACTGTCTGCCACCGTTGGGCGCACCGTCATCAGCGGCGAGAACTGGAGCATGACCTGCCGCATGTCGAGAGCATCGAAATGCTCCTCAACGAGGTAGAAATTCTCCCAATCCCAGAACGAGTCCAAGACTGCAGGGGCGACTCCCAGCGGACTGAGGATGCTCAGATTCGACATCTCTCTTTCCAGGCGGGTGGTTGCATCTCCGCCATTTTCATAGAGCTCCACATGGGGCCTGGCCTCCTTGATGACGACTTGGCGACCGGTGAGAGTGTCCTTTGACAGGTACACTCCACCAGTGTTCGAGAAGCCCAGCGCGCTCTCGATCAAGTAGCGACCGTTGTTCAAGACCATCTCCCCTGTTTCCTCTTCCTCGGCAGGGAAGGGGTCCTGAGCCCACTCAGGAGTCTCGAAGTACGGGGTCCGATGATCAGGGACATGGTCTCCTGACGGTGAAACAAGCATCGGGATCATTCTTCCCATGAAGTCCAGACGGTTCACTTGGATGATGCCGCCGTACCGGTAGTAGATACAGCGGCTGTCTTTGTAGCGCTTGTCGGACAGGATGTAAGATCCGACATTCGCCCCCACCTCTTGGTACATCAGCTCGATGAGTTCTTTGAACTCAGTCTCCGTATGTGGGTAGACCGTAATGAACTTCCCAGATCCACCTCGGGGCCAACGCTTGGATGTCATCATCCTCATCGTGCGGCGGTCGTTGGCGAACTTAAACTCCACATCACGCTGAAGCAGAAGCTCAGCAACACGCTGAAGAATCTGCTTGCAGTTATCTTCGATTGCTGACAAATGGATCTTCCAACCCTGAGCTGGAAGCGACCGCGAGCCAGACCTCGCGAGTGGCAAGACATGGGACCACACTCCGATCCGGCGAATGCCCCAGCCTTGCCCATGCGCCACTAGAAGCTGATCAACAATCGACACTAGCTCATCGCTCGGCCTGTAATGCTCGTAGTTCGGCTCGTAGAAGCGCTCGTCGCTGCTGATGAAGTTGACCTTGTCAACATGCCGCAGCTCGCGCAGCGTAGGTTTTCTGGAAGACATCACGCGCTATCCTTGGAGATGATCGGCCCGCAGTCTCCAACCGAGCACTGGCAGCCGGCATTGTCATGGGAGGGCGCCAGATATCCGGCGCCCTCCTTTAGGTCAACTACTGCAGTTTCTGCTCCTCCGTGGGGCCGCAGCATGAATGGGTCGAACTGGTAGAGCTGTTGCCCATCAGGCTTAACGAGGTATCCAGAGACAGGCGCTGCAGATTCAGTACACGATTCATTCTTTCTCTCCTTAGTGACTCAAGGTAGCGTCACTCTCCTTGGCTCATCGTCCCTGGATGAGCGCGCCCCCTGAGTTGGCACTTACTCACGACAGCTGGCGGATCACACGATCAGCTGACGACTCTTGTGTTAACGCTCTCCTTCCACAGGCGTGGCGCAGCAGCTGTGCTGGGAGCTGGTACAGCTGTTGGCAAGCGCAGACACGGTGTTTTCCACAAGCAGTCTCTGCAAGTTGAGAACTCGATTCAATGAAGGATCCTCTTTCTGATAGGAGATTCGCCGATGAGTCACTCTCGGCCATGTCGCTGGGTCGATAGCGTCGATGATGAATCCCTTGCGGTAGATCGATCAGATTGGTGTGGCAATACATGTGGTGTAGCCGGGACACCTAGGAAGCCGGCGGCGACACGTCATGCAGCAACAGCTATTACAGCCGCGGATCCTCTACGCTGCCATCACAGCAGCTGTGTGTGGAGCTGCTGCAGCTATTGCCCATCAGGCTGACATTGGTATCGAAGGCCAAACGCTGCAGATTCAGTACACGATTCATGACATTCCTCCTTGGTTGACTACGAATTTCCGATCAACCCCAGCCAAAGGTTGGGTAATCGGCGGCACACTGCGCATCTGAATGATCAGACGCGCAGATTGGTACGCGGAGAAGGATGGATAAGACCACCCCGGGGAGAAATGTTCCTGATCCCAGGAGATGGGGCAATTGAGCCTCTGAACTCACTCCATCACTTCTTCGCCATAGAAATTCCTCTCATAATTTTCATCGTGCACCGCCAACGGCAGGGAATGGCAGCACACATCATTGCTCCACATGTACTCACCAGAACCGGAAACTGATCCTTAGAGACTCACAGGCTGAGAACCAATTTCTCAACATGTGGAACGAGCGACTTACTTTCGGCCCGCCAGAGATACTGCATACCAGCGGCATCCAATTGCCAGACGCCGCACCGACATTACTGTCGCAATCTCCCTGATAGGCAGATAAGAACAAGGCATCGAACTTTTGGATTTCTACCGTTCTTCTCCGGATCACGATGGACTCAGTGTTGGATACTCTTCTTTCACCGACATCAATGAAATGACAATTGATTCTTCCTATCGACGCTCCATTCCTTTCTCGCAGACTTGCAAACACCGTGATGTAAAGGGTTTTGGTCAGATCTTGAATTTCATATTCACCCATCAGCCGCGCATTGGGACATCTAATTTTCAGCCATATGCGTCACTTTGGCGGGAACAACGGTTGACGATTAGCGCTACTCGTCTTTTGGTCACGTGGACCCGTTTCTATGAGGCAACGCTTTAGAGCCGGAACTTGGAATTCCCCGAATCCATGATGTTCCATCAACCAAAGAAGATTCGCCTGTGCGTTCGTACACGATGATTCGGGCTTGCCCGGGACCCGACTACTGACTCCAACTTCCCACATCTCGATCAACGCCTGCTTCAATGTCCAAAGTGACGGGCGTCGCTGCGTTGCCCATCACAACTTTCATTCAACGTTAGGGCATTTCCTAGCCGCGTCTGATGCAGTCCCCGATGGCTGACCGCCGATTGCTGTTGCACTATTCAATGTCTCTAAACGGGAAACCACACATGGGCCTGGCGCTGGTCTACAGCCGTGCCCGCGCCGGGGTCGATGCCCCGCTGGTGCGGGTGGAAGTGCATCTCTCTGGCGGCCTTCCTGTCACTCAGATCGTGGGCTTGGCCGAGACCAGTGTGCGCGAATCGCGCGAGCGCGTCCGTGCCGCCCTGCTCTGCGCGCGCTTCGACTTCCCACAGCGGCGCATCACCCTGAACCTCGCGCCCGCCGACCTGCCCAAAGAAGGTGGGCGTTACGACCTAGCGATCGCACTGGGCATCTTGGCGGCCAGCGGCCAGGTCGATCCGCAGTCGCTGCTGCAGTACGAGTTCCTGGGCGAGCTGGGGCTGACCGGCGAACTGCGGCCGGTGGCCGGCGCGCTGCCAGCGGCGATTGCGGCGGCCGAAGCCGGGCGCATCCTGGTGGTGCCGCCGGGCAATGCCGCCGAGGCTGCGCTGGCTGAGCACGCTGATGTGCGGGTAGCGCGTACGTTGCTGGAGTGCTGCGCTGGGTTGGGGAACCCACGCCTGCTGCCACCAGTAGAGCGTGTGGACACGACGCCGTTGCCGCTGCCGGATCTGGCCGATGTGCGCGGCCAGGCGCATGCGCGGCGCGCATTGGAGGTCGCCGCAGCGGGTGGGCACCATCTATTGCTGATCGGTAGCCCTGGCTGCGGCAAGACGCTGTTGGCTTCGCGCCTGCCCAGCCTGCTGCCGGACACCGAGGAAGCCGAGGCGTTACAGCTGGCTGCGATTGCCTCGGTGAGTGGTGAAGGGCTGGATCCGCGGCGCTGGCGGCAACGGCCGTTCCGTTCTCCCCATCACAGTGCCAGTGCGGCGGCGCTGGTGGGTGGCGGCAATCCACCCTGCCCCGGTGAAATCTCGCTGGCCCATCACGGCGTGCTGTTCCTGGACGAGCTGCCGGAATGGAACCGCAGCGCGTTGGAGACCCTGCGCGAGCCGCTGGAATCCGGCCACATCCGCATCGCCCGCGCGGCGCGCAGCGTGCAGTTTCCCGCGCGGTTCCAGCTGGTGGCGGCGATGAACCCTTGCCCGTGTGGCTGGGCCGGTGACCGCAGCAACCGCTGCCTGTGCAGTGACGAGCGCATCAACCGCTACCGTGCGCGCGTCTCCGGCCCGCTGCTGGACCGCATCGACCTGCATATCGGCGTGACGCGCATGGATGCGGTGGAGCTGCGGGAGAGTACGCCGCTGGGTGAGCCCAGTGCTGCGGTACGTGCACGGGTGGAAGCCGCGCATGCCCGGCAGCAGGCGCGTGGCGGGCTCAATGCCCATCTGCCACCGGCGGCGCTGCGTGCCTGTACGAAACTGAGCGAGGCCGATCAGGATCTGTTGGAGCAGGCGATTGAGCGCCTGCAGCTTTCTGCGCGGGCGATGCACCGGATTCTGCGGGTGGCGCGCACGATTGCGGATCTGGCGGGTTGCGAGGTGATCCAGACGGCGCATCTGGCTGAAGCGATCGGGTATCGGCAGTTGGATCGGGGAAAGCCTTAGAAATGCCGGTCGGGTTGGCTCTTGGTGGAGTCGACCGTTGGTCGACTCGTGCGCGAAGCGCGGCCTTCTGTGAGGTAGATGCGAAGAGCGGTCGACTAACAGTCGACCCCACCAAGGGCAGGCATCAGGCTGCGGAATGCAACCGCCCACGCTTCGCCAGCAACGCCACTCGACGGCTGACCAGCGCGTGGAGCTCCGCCAGCTCCGACGCCCGGTCAGCCGTCATGTTCCCGCCGAACAACACCCGCGACAACGCCGCCTCGTCGCTGTCGTGCGGGTGCTGCCACCGGTCCCGGTACACCTTCTGGCACACCAGCCAGGCCAGCCGCAGCCCCCCACCGGGCAACGGGCGGACCACACGCTCGTAGACGTGCCAGAACTGGTACTCGGCCTGCAGGTCGATCACAGGCGCCACGGACAGCGCCTGCCGGGGCCGTCCATGACTCCGTATGCCGAACAACGGTGATCGCGGGTTGTACTGAGCCATGCCGACAGCATGACCCAGCAACATTGTGGGAACCTTGCGTCGCCGCCAGAAAATCCCTGTTGATTGCGCAAGGCGGGTTTGTGGACGGATCTGGGCACCTGCCTGGGGACCGCCAGGTGCATCCACGCATGGCGTGGATCTACTTAGAACGCCATCGAGGTACTGAACATCAGCTGCCGTGGGGCGCTGCGCTGCAGGGTCTGGTAATCCCCCGAGAACGACGAGCCGGCGATGGTGGCGGTGCCGATGTTGTGGCGGTTGAACAGATTGCTCACGTCCAGCCGCAGCTCCAGGCCCGGCACGGCGCTGTCCGCACCGAAGCGGTAGGCGGCATAGGTGTTGACCTGCCAGAAGGTCGGCACGCGGATGTCGTTCTCGTAAGTGAAGGGCTGGCGCAGGTAGGAGGTGCTGGTGGCACCGAAGCGCCAGTCACCGAAATGCGCCGACAGGTCGCTGACCAGCGAGATCTGCGGATAGCCCGGCTGGGCGTTGCCCTTGATCGGGTACACCGTGTCGCCCACCACGAAATCGCTGTCGTAGTACGAACGGGCCACCGCCACGCCCTGATAGAACTGCAGGTGATCGGTCAGGTCGGCGGTGATGCCCAGGTCGGCGCCGATCACGTGCATCTTCGGCATCAGCCGCACCGTGTTGATCTGCGCGAACTGGGTGCCAATGGCCGCCGACAGCAGGCGGTTGCGGATGTCGTTGTAGAACACGTCACCGGTGATCGTCAGCCGGTCGAAGCGATGCGACGCGCCGACGGTCAGGTTCCAGTTCTTCTCCGGGCGCAGCGTGCCGGCCACGCGGTCGAACTCTTCCTGGTCGGTGATGGTCCACGCCGAGGCGGTGTAGCCGATGTTGCCGCGCTGGGCCACGCGATAGCCGTTCATGGTACTGGCCAGGTCGATGAAGGCGTCGGTGGATTCGGTCGGGCTCCAGAACAGCGAGACGTGCGGCAGGAAGTTGCTCTTCGCGCGTAGCATGCCGTTCACCGGGCGATCCTTGGCATCACCGAGGCCGCCACCGCTGGTGCGGAAGTCCACGGCCTTGAAGCCGACACCCAGCTTCAGCGTGTCGTTCAACACGATGTCGTCCTGCAGGTAGAACTGGCGCGAGCGGGTCACCCAGCTCGATGCGTTGTCGGTCTTGAACGCAGGTCCGTACACATCGAACGGACCGGTGGCCTTCAGCGGCGGGCCCTCGCCAAGCAGCGGCTGCTGGTACCACTCGGTCTTGGCCGCGGCCTTGCTCTTCTCCTGCCAGAAGCCAGCAGTGAAGGTGTGCGCGCCGGTCTCGAACTGCAGGTTGGCCATGCCACCCAGCCGATTCACGCGCGGCGTCTGCACCTGTTCGGAGAACGGTGCGCCGTTGGGCGACGGCACGGTCGGGTCGGTCAGCGTGGCCTGGGTGTGGCTGTTGGCGTTGTACAGCTGCACGTTGCCGCTCAGCGCCGGGGTGATCTGGAAACGGTGGTTGATCGACGACACGCGATCGCGGGTGATCTGGCCGGTGTCGTACGGGATCAGTTCGGACAGCTCACCGCAGGTGTAGGCGCCGCAGGACTTGTCCGCATTCTCCGGCGAGGCTACGTACCAGGCCCACGCGTAGTCCGGATAGAAGATGTCGGCCTTCCAGCCCAGCTTGCGGATCATGTCGAAGGAGATGTTGTTGTAGCCCCAGACCTTGGCCTTGCTGTCGGACAGGAACACGGTGAAGTCACCCCAGGCGACGTCCTGCTGCAGCTTCAGGTCGCCGCGCAGGAAGTTCTGGGTGCCCTCGCCCTGGTACTTGTCGGCAGACACACGCTGCAGGTCGACCAGCACTTTCGGGCCATGCTCGCCGAGCTGGCCACTCTGCCCGGACACGGTGGTGACCAGCGTGTTGTTGCTGCCCACGCCCTGCTTCACGCGCAGGCTGGGCGTGTCCTGCAGCTCGCGCAGACGGTATTCCAGGCTGCCGCCGTTGACGCTGCTGGAGAACACGCTGACCGGTGCGCCGCCGGGGCTGACCGTGATCGCGCCGATGCCATCGGGCACGCCCACGTTCACCACGCTGGTGCCGGTGAGCGAGAGGAAGCCGTTGTCGTTCAGTGGCACGCCTTCGAAGGTGATGCCCATTTCGTTCATGCGGAAGCCGCGCACGAACAGGCTGGTGGCCGAGATATCCAGGCCAAGCCCGTCGGTGGCGGTGTAGCTGGCGCCCGGTACCTGCTTCAGCATGGCCAGGCCGTTGTTGCCGGTGACCATCGCGTCGAGGTCTTCAGCCTTGATGATGTAGCGGTTGGGGCCAACCACCTGGGTAGGCGCAACGGCGGCGCCGCGTGGCGTGGCGATGACCTGCAGCGCGTTCAAGGTGGTGGGGGTGTCATGTGTGGCATCGTGCGTTTCTGCGGCGTACGCAGGTGCGGTGATGGCCGTGATGATGGCCAGAGCGAGGCGCGTCGTGGGTGGGGTGTTCATGGGCAGATCCAGGTGCAGGGAGAGAGCGGCGCAGGCGCACGCCCAGCGCGTTGCAGCACCGGTGTCGGCGCCCTGGCTGGCGATGCGATTGCGTTGAGGGAGTGACGGCGCGGTGCGCGCCGGTCGGCAGACGAAGGCGATCATCTGCCGTGGGATTCGATGGGGTGATTTCGACGTGCGAAATTCTTGCATCGCAGTGCCGCATTCGCCATTGCGCGGTGGTACAGCGCGGATGGCGATGGGGATGGGTGGGTTATACGTGGGTATAGACCCTGGTCGGCGCTGGCCGCCTGCGTGTGCCAACCAAGGTTGGCACCTGCCGGGAGCGAATGGGGCCTGGTAGAGGCCGACCTTGGTCGGCGCTTGCCGTCTGCGCGTGCCAACCAAGGTTGGCACCTACCGGGGCGAATGGGGCCTGGTAGAGGCCGACCTTGGTCGGCGCTTGCCGATTGTGTGTGCCAAGCAAGGTTGGCACCTACCAGGGCATAGGGACGCGCGGTTACTGCAGGACGAAACGCTCAATGGCGCGCGCCACGCCTTCGTCTGCATTGCTGGTGGTTTCAAACCGCGCCACCGCCTTCGCCGCGTCGATGGCATTGCCCATCGCTACGCTGGTACCGGCGTACTGCAGCATGGTCAGGTCGTTCTCCTGGTCACCGATGGCCATCACGTTGGCGCGGTCGATGCCCAGGTGCTCGGCCAGCTTCTGCAGGCTTGGCCCCTTGCCGGCGCGGTGGTCGAATACTTCCAGGAAGAACGGTGCGCTCTTCAGCACCGCGAAGCGCTCGGTCAGTTCGCTGGGCAGGCGCGCGATGGCGGCATCCAGCACGTCGGGTTCGTCGATCATCATCAGCTTGATGAACGACATGGACGGGTCCATGTCGGCCACGCGGCGGTAGGACAGCGGCATCCGCGAGAGATGCGAGTCGGCCACGGTGTAGTAGCTGATGTCCTGGTTGGGCGTATACATGCGCCGGCTGTCCAGCGCCTGGAAGTGCACGCCCAGGTCGCGGGCCACCTGCTCGCAGAACAGGAAGTCGTCGAAGCTGAGCGGATACTCGACCACGGTTTCGCGTGTGCCGATGCGCTGCACCAGGCCGCCATTGCAGGCGATGCAGTAGTCGTCGTCGCCGGTGATGCCCAGCTCGTGCAGGAACGGTGCCAGGCCGGGAACCGGGCGGCCACTGGTCAGCACGATGTGCACGCCCAGCGCGCGCGCCTGCGCGATCGCCTGCTTGGCCCGCGCGGTGAGCGTGTGGGTGGGATCCAGCAGGGTGCCATCCATGTCGATGGCGACCAGTTCGATGGTCGATTGCCTGCGGCCCATGTACATTGCGTTCAACTCGTGCGGGGCACGCCAGTTTAACCCCTCATGCCCGGTTCACCTCTTTGCCCACGTTGGCCGGGATACTGCGGGAGCCTGTGCGTCCCCCACCGCAGGACGGCCCATTGACCGCCCTTCCCTGGAGAACCTTGCGACGCATGACCTACCGTGCCCCCGAAACCAATGACAGCGCGCCCCTGGCCCAGCAGATCGAGCAGATGATCGACGAGCTGCCCGGCGACCAGGTGAGCGTCGGCACCCTGCTCAGCGCGCTGGGCGATGAGGGCCTGCTGCTGATCGTGATCCTGCTCTCGGCCATCTTCATCATTCCGGTGTCGATTCCCGGGCTGAGTACGGTGTTTGGTGCCTCGATCCTGCTGATCGGCCTGAGCCGCGTACGCAACCGCCCGCTGTGGGTGCCGCAGAAGCTGGCGCACCGCGAGATCGCCACCGACAAGCTGAAGGCCAACCTGGGCCGTGCGCTGAAGTGGGTGCACCGCATGGAGCGGCTGTCGCGGCCGATGCGGCTGGCGGTGATGGTGCGCTCGAAGAAGATGATGCGCCTGAACAACCTGATGCTGGTGTTCGCGACCCTGCTGCTGATGGCGCCGGCCGGGCCGATTCCGTTCAGCAATACCTTGCCAGCGCTGGCGCTGATGTCGTTTGCGATTGGCTTCATCCAGCGCGATGGTGCGGCGGTGGCCGCTGGGTACGGCTTTGTTATGGCCACGGTGGTGTATTTCGGCGTGCTGCTGGGTGGCGTGGGGTTCGCTGCCGAATCGGTGTTCAGCGGGCTGCGCGCGGCGCCGTCGGAAGTGTAGAGCCGGGCCCAGGCTCGGCGGCTTATGGCTTTTTGTAGAGTCGAGCCATGCTCGACTGCTGCTGGCAAAAGCAGTCGAGCATGGCTTGTATGTTCCTCCCGGCTCCTACGCGGTATGTAGGAGCCAGGGTGGAGGGACCGTCAAGCATGCATCTGCGGATACTAGCCGACAGACGAGTCGAGCGATCCCCATCCCGCACACGAACGTCGATAAAGGATCGTACGGCCCCCAAAGGGGATCGTCGATGTAGGCAAGCTAACGTCGGTGCGGTACCACCCCAGCCCCTTAAAGATAGCTGGGAGCCGTACAAATGTCTGATTCTCTCGATATTGGCGTGGACGTGGACTCCAAGGAGTTCGTACCGGCAGTGGCCGACCGCAAGGCCGGCGACAGGATCGCCAACACCCGGGCCGGCATAGCCCAGTGGCTCAACACCTTGCCCCAGCGATGCCGGATTGGCATGGAGGCGACGGGGCGGTACTACGAGTTGTTGGCTCGGATGGCTGGCCAGGCAGGCCACGTTGTCTATGTGATCAATCCACGTCTGATCAAGCACTACGGCCGGGCGACGGGCTCGCGTGGCAAGACGGACGCCATGGACGCCGAAGCGATCGCCCGGTACGTGAAGAAGGAGAACGATCGCCTGCGTGAATACGTACCGCGTACCGACGAGCAGCAACAGATGCACGATTTGCTGCGCAAGCGGCAGACGCTGGTAAAGACACGCGCGCGCCTGGAGCAATCCTTCGGGGTAAGCAAAAGTGCCCCCGGGGAGCTGTCAGATCTGTTCTGCGCTCTGGCTGGGACGCTGTCCGAGCTGGAAAGCGAACTGCAGCGCTTGGGTCGCGATGGAGAGCATGGCACGCTCTACAAGCGCCTGTTGACCATCCCTGGTATCGGCCCCGCTGTCGCCGCTCACCTGATCTACTACATGACGAGCTGGCCGTTGGCCAACGCCAACGCGTGGATCGCCTGCACGGGCCTGGATCCCCGGCCCAACGAGTCTGGCGGCAGAACGGGACGGCGTCGGCTGTCCAAACAGCGCGCGCCAGTGCTGCGCCAGATGCTCTACATGGCCGCCATGGGGCTCAAGCGGTGTCGCCGGGGGCAACCGCTCTACGACGAGCTGTCAAAACGCGGTCACCCCAGCACCGCGGTCTTCAACATCCTGGCCAGAAAGCTGGCCAGGATCGCCTGGGGTGTCTTCAAAAGCGGCCGGAACTTCGATCCGGCCATGCTGAAGGTGGGTCAAGCCTGCTTCCAGCAGGCTTGACCACGAACATAGGATCTCGACTCTACAAGGCTACTTGGCAGACACCCGCCACACCACGTCGCCCACGTCGTCGGCGACCAGCAGCGCGCCTTCGGCGTCCATCGCCATGCCCACCGGTGCGCCCATCAGGGTCTTCTCGTCCTTCGAGGCGAAACCGCTGACCACGGTCTGCGGCCGCCCGGTCGGCTTGCCGTCCTTGAACGGTACGTAGACCACTTCGTAGCCGCTCAGCGGTGAACGATCCCAGCTGCCGTGCTCGCCGATGAAGGCGCCGCCGTGGTACTGCGCCGGCAGTGCCTGGCCGGTGTAGAACAACAGGCCCAGCGGTGCCACGTGCGAGCCGATGGCGTAGTCCGGCACGATCGCCTTGGCCACCAGGTCCGGCCGCTGCGGCTTCACGCGCTCGTCCACGTGCTGGCCGTAGTAGCTGTAGGGCCAGCCGTAGAAGCCATCCTCCTTCACCGAGGTGAGGTAGTCCGGCACGAGGTCGGCACCGATCTCATCGCGTTCGTTCGCGACTGCCCACAGCTGGCCGGTGCTCGGCTCCCAGTCCAGCCCGGTCGGGTTGCGGATGCCCGACGCAAAGATGCGGCTGCCACGGGTGGCCACGTCCACTTCCAGCACCACTGCGCGGCGGTATTCAACGGCCAGGCCATTCTCGGTGATGTTGCTGTTGGAGCCCACGCCCACGTACAGCTTGCGGCCATCGCGGCTGGCCAGCAGTTCCTTGGTCCAGTGGTGGTTGATGGTGCTGGGCAGGTCGGTGAACTCACGGCCCTTGTCGGACATGCGGGTTTCACCCGGCACGTAGTGGTACTGCATGATGTTGCCGGTGTTGGCCACGTACAGCGTGTCACCGATCAGTTGGATGCCGAACGGCGAATGCAGGCCTTCGATGTACACGTGCTGGGTCCACGTGGCAGTACCAGGCGCACGGCGCAGCAGGGTGACCCGGTTGCCGCCCTTGCCGGCCTTGCCCGAGCGCGCCTTGACCTTGCCGGCGATCCACTGCTTGGGCGTGGTGACCGGTTCTTCGCCGGGGCCATTGCCCTCCACCACCAGCACATCGCCGTTGGGCAGAGTCAACAATCGCCGCGGATGCTGCAGGTTGGCGGCGATGCGTTCGATCTTCAGGCCTTCGGCCACCGTGGGTGACTGGCCCTCGGCCCAACCCACGCCGCGCGGTACCTGCATCGGCGGCATCAGGAAGTTCTTCGGTGCCGGCAGTGGTGGCTTCGCACCGGATTGGTCGGTGGGGTGGTACTCGGCCTTGCCGGCACAGGCCGACAGGGTCACGGCCAGCGCCAGCGCGGCCACGGTGGGCAGGATGTGCTTAGCCATGACGACCTCCCTGCAGCACCGGCGGCTGCAACGACAGCAGGAGCAGGCCCAGTGCGATCAGGGCCACGGTCAGCGCCGACAGGATCGTGCCCGGCACGGCAACGGCATACGCATCGCGGCTGTGCACGAAGGCGTTCCAGATGGCCAGCACCACTGCGACCAGGTTGAGGAAGAAGTCGATGCGGTCGATGCGCGTGGCGGTGCCGTTGCGGCGCCAGACCGCGAACAGGTTGATCAGGCGCGGAATGATGGCGATCAACAGGCCGAAGGTGATCAGCCAGGCGGCGGCCTTGCCCCACATCACCTCGGCGCTGTTGAGGTAGATCGCGTCGAAGATCAGCGCGCCGACGAAGAAGCCGAAGGGTATCGGGTTCAACAGGCTGAACAGCGTGGTGCCGAGGCCGCGATGGGCCTGGGCCAGAGGGTTGACCATCATCGTGCTCCGATGCGGAAGGGTGCACGCGCTGTAGTAGCACAGCCGGATGTGAGGGGGCGCGATGATGCCGGGTAGATCCACGCCATGTGTGGATGCGGATGCCAACCCAGGTGGGCACCTACCAGATGCGGGCCGCTGCATTCGTCATTACCCCACGGCATAAGTGTTTGTGACGCAATCGGCACATCTGCAGATTGGGAGTGTGAAGAGGTAGGGGGTTGTTCGTTGTGTCGCGTTTGGCTCGTTGCGATGGGGCAGTTCCGCCCCGCCGTCCTGCCATGCCGATTCACAACAGAAGGATTCGTGTATGAAGCGACACACGCAACGCTCCGCGCGCCTGGCCCTTGCCACTGCCCTGGTGCTGGGCAGCCTGGCCGCCACCGCCCAGGCCCAACAGGCCGATCCGCTGGCCGGGCGTCAGTGGCATCTGCTCAACACCGGACAGGCCGTACTGGGCGATACCCTGCCGGTGGCTGGCAACGATCTGAACGTGGATGGCCTGTTCCGCAATGGCATCCGTGGCCAGGGCGTCACCATCGCCATCGTCGATGACGGCCTGCAGATCGCACACCCGGACCTGGCCGCCAACGTCGCGGCGGTCGCGGGCAAGAACTTCGCCAACCAGAGCAACAACCCTTCACCGTCCAATCCGGACCGCGACAATCACGGCACCATGGTCGGCGGCATCGCCGGTGCAGTAGGTGCCAACAATCTGGGCGTGCGCGGCGTGGCCTCGGCGGCCACCCTGAAGGGCTTCAATTTCCTGGCGTCCAATGCCCAGGGCAATTCGAATTCCAACATCGAGTACTCGTGGTGGGACGGCGCCGAAGTGGCCGATGTGGGGGTCTTCAACAACAGCTGGGGCTCCAGCCCGGGCAACCCCAACCTGCCGCTGGCCTACAGCCAGAACGACATCGCCGCCTATGAGCAGGCCATGTCCGGCACCCGTGGTGGGCGCGGTGGCATCTACGTGAAGGCCGCCGGCAACAACCACAACAACGGCGCACGCTCGGATGGCACCGACATCTGCTCGGCAGACACCAAGAACCGCAACACGGGTTGCATTCCGGCCGGTCGCGACCCGCGTAACAACCTGTTCAACGTGATCACCGTTGCCGCCGTGCGCGCCGATGGCGTGCGCTCGTCCTACTCGTCCACCGGCTCGGCGCTGTGGGTGTCCGGCTTCGGCGGTGAGAATGGTTGGCAGCGGCAGGTCGTGCCGGGGCAGCTGGCGATCCGCTACGATCCGGCCATCCTCACCACCGATGTCACCGGCTGCGCGCAGGGCAGCAACAAGAACACGAGCCTGCGCAACACCTTGGACGGCGACCAGTCTGCCATCGATAGCACCTGCAACTACACCGGCAAGATGAACGGCACCTCGGCGGCCACGCCGATGGTGTCGGGCGTGGCGGCACTGCTGCTGGAGACCAACCCGAACCTGTCCTACCGCGATGTGAAGTACATCCTGGCCACCACCGCCACCCGCACCGATCCGAACCGGGCAGCGGTGACCCACTCCGACGGCCGCGTGCTGGTGCCGGGCTGGACGGTGAATGCCGCCGGCCGTGCCTACAGCAACTGGTACGGTTTCGGTGTGGTCAATGCGGCACGCGCGGTACAGGTCGCAGAGGACTTCCAGCCGCTGGGTGCACTGGTGGATAGTGGCTGGCGCAACACGACGCGTACCGTGGCCATCGGCAATACCTCGGCGGCCGCGGCGCGCCTGACCTTCCAGCTCGCCAACGGTGCACGCAACATCGAGAGCGTGCAGCTCGGCTTCCGCGTCAACCACAGCAACACCCGCCAGCTGCAGTTCGTGCTGATCTCGCCCAGTGGCACCCGCAGCGTGGTGCAGCCGGCATTCACCGCGATCGGCTCTGGCCTCAATGGTGTCCAGCGCAACTTCACCAACTGGGACCTGCTGTCCAGCAATGCCTTCCTGGATGAGAACGCCACGGGCACCTGGACGCTGGAAGTCACCGACCTGGGGCAGGCCGCGAACGCTGCATCGCGTGGCAACCTCGAATTCTTCAAGATCCGCGTTCTGGGGCACTGATGATGAAGACGACCATTCTGTTGAGCACCCTCGCCCTCGCGGCGATGACCACCACCGCCTGGGCACAGAGCTCGGGCCAGACACCTCCGGCGAAGACCTTGTCGACCGTAGACACGCAGCAGTTGAAGGCGGAGGCCACCGGCCGTTCGTTCAATGTGGGCGGCTCGCGCTTCCAGCTGGCACCGTCGGCAACCGTGCAGCAGGCCAGCGGCGGCCAGTTCAGGATCACCACCGGGGCTGATGCCAGCGCGGCGGCCGTCGGCACCCGCAGCAAGCGGTCCACGGATGCGTCTACCGGTGTGGCCACACGTGCGGATGCCGGTGCCAGCAAGTTTGCGGCCGCTGTCTCCAACGATGGCGCACCGGTCGTGGCGACCTCGCGGGTCAAGGTGTTCTTCACCGATGCGGCTTCGGCTCAGCGTGCGGCCACCGCCACCGGCGGCACCGTGGTGAAGGTATCCAAGGCCTCGGGCCGCGCGATTGTGGAGTACCCGTCGGTGAACGCGGCGCTGGATGCGACCACCAAGCTGCTGTCGACCGCCGGCATCAAGGCGGCCGAGCCGGACGTGGTGCAGTGGGAAGAAACCAAGTAAGGCGTTGAGTGGTGCCCCTGGCCGGTTGGCTCTCCTGGCCGGTCGGGGGATTGGTGTGTGGGGGGTGTGCCGACCAACGGTCGGCACCCACGTGTCGACCAAGGTCGACACCTACCGGGGCAGCGGGCGCGACGAACTGGCGGCATCAGCCGGGCATGGCCCAGGATTACCCGGCAGCGAGCGTGTCGCTTTGCTTGAGGTGGCAGCTGGCCAGCGGGCCGTTGCCGGCGGCCGGATGGCCAGGCTCGAGCAGCAGGCGCTGCACGTCCGAGAACAGCTTGTCCACCGGCATGCCATAGGGCGCGAACAGGCGCAGGCGGCCTTGGCGATCAAACACGTAGCCACCAGCAATGTGGCTCATGGTGTAGGTCTCCGGCACCGGGCCGGGTTCCTTTTCGTAGAACGCCTTGAAGTCGCTGGCCATCGCGGCCAGTTGCGCTTCGTTGCCGACCAGTGCGATCGCCTTGGGGTCGAACGCTTCCACGTAGGTGCGGGCGACTTCGGGCGTGTCGCGTGCGGGATCGACACTGACGAACACTACCTGCAGCTGGTCGGCATCCTTGCCCATCAGGTGCTTGACCTGGCTGAGCTCGACCATGGTGGTCGGGCACACGTCCGGGCAGCTGGTGAAGCCAAAGAACAGATAGGTCACCTGCCCCTGCAGGTCCCTTGGCCCACGCACGGTGCCGTGGCTGTCGGGCATCGACCACTGCTGGCCGAGTTCTTCGCAGGCGATGTCCTTGGAATAGAAGTCCATGCGCGACTGCGCACTGCAACCGGCCAGCAGGCCGATGGCCAGGCCTGCCAGCAGCGGCAGGCGGAAACGGGGAGAGAACAACGAACGGGTAACAGCAGCAAAGCGCTTCACGGGTACCACCAACGCAGACGCGGGCGGGGTCTCGGTCAGGCCTGCCCGTGGGGGAAAGAGGACGGAGGTGCCGGGGTGATCGCGCGGTCCATGCCGATCACCCCGGCCACGGTCAGTTGATCATCATGTGGTAGTGCATGCTCCAGATGATCCAGACCGACAGTGCGACGACGATGAACAGGATCACCAGGGTGAACACGAAGCTGGCCAGGTTCCAGCCACCTTCGGACTTACGGTCCATGTGCAGGAAATAGACCAGCTGCACCAGGATCTGCGCCACCGCGAAGCCGACCAGCAGGAACAGCGTGAGCGGCCGCGACAGCACCGGGTTCATCACCAGCGCGAACGGCACCACGGTCAGCAGCGCGCACAGCACGAAGCCGATCAGGTAGGACTTGGTGGAGCCGTGCGCATTGCCGGCGCGCGAGGTTTCGACGTGGGCCATGTCAGAAGGCTCCGATCAGGTAGACGAAGGTGAAGACGCAGATCCACACCAGGTCCAGGAAGTGCCAGAACAGGCTCAGGCACGACACGCGGGTGATGTTGGTCGGGGTCAGGCCGCGGCTGTAGACCTGGTGCATGACCACCGCCATCCAGATCAGGCCGCTGGCCACGTGCAGGCCGTGGGTGGCGACCAGGGCGAAGAACGCCGACAGGTAGGCACTGGTGCTGGGGCCCGCGCCTTCGTGGATCAGGTGCGAGAACTCGTAGATCTCCATGCCGATGAACGAGGCACCGAGCACGAAGGTCACGCCCAGCCAGCGCAGCACTGCCGAGGTGTCGTGACGATGCATCGCCAGCACGGCCTGGCCGTAGGTGATGCTGGAAACCAGCAGCAGGAAGGTCTCGGCCATCACGAACGGCAGCGAGAACAGGTCCTTGCCGGTGGGGCCGCCGGCGTAGGCGGTGCTGAGCACCGCGTACGAGGCGAACAGCGAACCGAACAGCACCAGGTCGGACATGAGGTAGACCCACATGCCGAACACCTTCATGCCGCCCTGTTCGTGGCCATGGTCGTGTTCGTGGTGGTCCTCGTGCGCCTGCGTGTCGCTGGCCAGCTCGGGGCGGGTCAACAGGTTCATGCGCGTACCTCCTTCAGCTTGGCAAGGTTGGCCGCTTCGGTGCGCGCCACCTCTTCGGAACTGACGTAGTAGTCCACGTCCTCGTCATAGGACCGCACGATCAGGGTCACGATCATCGCGATGAAGCTGGCCGCGGCCATCCACCAGATGTGCCAGACCAGGGCGAAGCACAACACCAGGATCCAGATGTTGAGGATCAGCGGCACGCCGGTGTTCTTCGGCATGTGGATCGGTGCGTACTTCTTCGGCGGCGGCGGCAGGCCGCGCTTCTTCGCTTCGTGGAAGGCATCCAGCTCATCGGCCTTGGGCACCACGGCGAAGTTGTAGAACGGCGGCGGCGACGGCGTGGCCCATTCCAGCGTGCGCGCATTCCACGGGTCGCCGGTCAGGTCCAGGTTGCGCTTGCGGTCGCGCACGCTCACGTAGATCTGTACCAGCATCAGGATGATGCCCGCGAACACGAACAGTGCACCGATGAAGGCGGCGATCAGGTACGGCGTCCACGCCGGGTTGTCGTACTGGTTCATGCGGCGGGTCATGCCCATGAAGCCGAGCATGTACAGCGGCATGAAGGCCAGGTAGAAACCGATCACCCAGCAGGCGAACGACCACTTGCCCAGGCGCTCGTTGAGGGTGAAGCCGAACACCTTCGGGAACCAGTAGGCGAAGCCGGCCAGGTAGCCGAACAGCGCGCCGCCGATGATGGTGTTGTGGAAGTGCGCGACCAGGAACAGGCTGTTGTGCAGCAGGAAGTCCGCGCCCGGAATGGCCAGCAGCACGCCGGTCATGCCACCGATGGTGAAGGTGACCAGGAAGGCGATGGTCCACAGCATCGGCACGCTGAACTCAACGCGACCGCCGTACATGGTGAACAGCCAGGTGAAGATCTTCACGCCGGTGGGAATGGCGATGATCATCGTCATGATGCCGAAGAAGGCATTGACGCTGGCACCGGAGCCCATGGTGAAGAAGTGGTGCAGCCAGACGATGAACGACAGGATGCCGATCGCCAGGGTGGCGCCCACCATTGACTTGTAGCCGAACAGCTTCTTGCGCGCGAACGTGGCGGTCACTTCAGAGAAGATGCCGAACGCCGGCAGCACCAGGATGTACACCTCTGGATGGCCCCAGGCCCACACCAGGTTCACGTACATCATCGGGTTGCCACCCAACGTGTTGGTGTAGAAGTTGAAGTCCAGGTAGCGGTCCAGGGTGAGCGCACCCAGCGCCACGGTCAGGATCGGGAAGGCGGCGATGATGATCACGCTGGTGACCAGCACGGTCCAGGTGAACACCGGCATCTTCATCAGGGTCATGCCCGGCGCACGCATGCGCAGGATGGTGATGAACAGGTTGACGCCGGTCAGCAAGGTGCCGATGCCCGAAGCCTGCAACGCCCAGATGTAGTAATCAACACCGACCCCTGGACTGAACTCGATGCCCGACAGCGGCGGATAGGCTACCCAGCCGGTCATGGCGAATTCGCCAACGCCCAGCGAGATCATCATCAGCGCAGCGCCGACCACGAAGATCCAGAAGCTGAAGGCGTTGAGGAACGGGAACGCCATGTCGCGCGCGCCGATCTGCAGCGGCACGATGATGTTCATCAGGCCGACCACGAACGGGGTGGCCACGAAGAAGATCATGATCACGCCGTGCGCGGTGAAGATCTGGTCGTAGTGCTCAGGTGGCAGGAAGCCGTCACTGCCCGGGCCAGCCGCGGCCAGCTGGGCGCGCATCATCAGCGCATCGGCAAAGCCACGCACCAGCATGACCAGCGCTACCACCACGTACATGATGCCGATCTTCTTGTGGTCCACGGTGGTGAACCAGTCACGCCACAGCGGGCCCCACAGCTTGAAGTACGTCACCGCGCCAAGCAGCGCGAGGCCACCCAGCACCATGGCCGCCAATGTGACCACGACGATCGGCTCGTGCAGCGGCACGGCCTCCCACGTCAATTTACCCAACATGTTCGTTACTCCTGGGAAACCTGGGCACCACCGGCAGCGCCCGCCGGGGTAGCAGCAGCGGTGTTCTCACCAACGCCGATGAACTGGTCGATGACCTTCTTGAACAGCAGCGGTTCAACACTGGAGAAGTGCTGCACCGGTGCGTTCTTCGACGGCGCGGCCAGCGCCTTGAACTGCGTGAAGCTGAGCGCGTCCGGCGCGCTGCGCACCTCGGCCACCCAGCGCTCGAACTCTTCGTTGCTGCTGGCGGTGGCGATGAACTTCATGTTCGAGAAGCCATGCCCGCTGTAGTTGCCGGACATGCCACGGAACTGGCCGGGCTCGTTGGCGATCAGGTGCAGCTGCGTGCGCATGCCGGCCATCGCGTAGATCTGCCCACCCAGCTGCGGGATGAAGAAGGTGTTCATCGTCGAGTTGGAGGTGATGTTGAACGCCAGCGGGCGGTCGACCGGGAAGTTGAGCTGGTTGACCGTGGCGATGCCCAGGTCCGGATACACGAACACCCACTTCCAGTCGGTGGCGATCACGTCCACGTGCAGCGGCTCACCGGCCACGTCCAGCGGCTTGTAGGGGTCCAGCTCGTGGGTGGACTTCCACACGATCACCGCCAGCACCGCGATGATGATCAGCGGCACGCCCCAGACCACGATCTCCACCTTGGTGGAGTGCGACCAGTCAGGCATGTATTTGGCTTTGGTATTGCCGGCGCGGTAGCGCCAGGCGAACACGAAGGTCAGCACGATGGCCGGTATCACCACGATCAGCATCAGGCCGATGCAGATCAGGATCAGGTCGCGCTGGGCGAGCCCGACCATGCCCTTCGAATCCAGCAGCACCCAGTCACAGCCCGACAGGCCGACGCAGGCCAGGGCGACCAGCGCCAGGCGGATGCGGTTCCAGCAGATATTCATTGGAGGTCAACCCTGTTGAAGAAGCGCGCTTGACCGGCTCGCCTGCGCGCAGCGCCCGGGCGTGGAGCGGCTACACTGTGGGTACGAGGTCGCCTACAAGCAGGCGAACCACTCCAATCAAGCCCATACAAGATACATCATTGTATGGACTTGTGCATCTGCACGTATGGAAAAAACTGACCGATGACGCCACCTGCCGCCGGCCGCCGCCTGAAACACCCCAATCGCACCTGGGTTCGCCCCTTCCGCGAGGGCGCCGGCCCGCTGTATCTGCAGATTGCCCAGCAGGTGCGTGAGGCGGTGGATGACGGCGTGCTGCGGCCGGGCGACCGGCTGCCGCCGCAGCGCGACCTGGCCCAGCAGGTGGGCGTGGACCTGACCACGGTCACCCGCGCCTTTGCCGAACTGCGCCAGGCCGGCCTGCTCGACGCCCAGGGCGCGGGCGGCACCTTCATCGCGCTGTCGGCCGGCAACCGCAGCACCTCGGTGGACCTGAGCATGAACATCCCGCCGCTGCTGGGCAGCGCGCCGTTCGCACAGGGCATGGAGGCCGGCTTCCAGCACGTGGGTCAGCAGCTGGGCCAGGGCGAACTGATGAGCTACCACGTCGGCGCCGGCACCCGCGAGGACCGCGCCGCCGCTGTGCAGTGGCTGTCACCGATGCTGGGGACGGTCGGTGCCGACCAGGTAGTGATCTGTCCCGGTGCGCAGACCGCGCTGTGCGCATTGATCCTGGCCCGCACCCAGCCGGGCGAGCTGATCGCCGCCGAACAGCTGACCTACCCGGGCCTGCTGGCCGCCGCGCGCGTGCTGCAGCGGGGCGTGGTGCCGGTGGCGATGGACGCCGAGGGCATGCTGCCCGACGCACTGGAAGAGGCCTGCCAGCTGCGTCGCCCGCGCCTGCTGTACCTGGTGCCGACCATCCAGAACCCGACCACGGCGACGATGTCGGCACAGCGTCGGCAGGCGCTGCTGGCGGTCGCCAAGCGCCACGATCTGACCGTGATCGAAGACGATCCCTACTGGTTGCTGGCCGGAAACGCCGCGCCGCCGCTGGCCGCGCACCGCGATGCCGGCTGCCCGGTCTATTACATCTCCACCCTGTCCAAGTGCCTGGCCCCGGGCCTGCGCACCGCCTACCTGGTGGTGCCGGCCGGCGAGCCGATGGAACCGGTGCTGGATGCGCTGCGCGCAATCGCACTGATGCCGACCCAGTCGATGGTGGCGGTGGCCTCGCAGTGGATCCGCAGCGGCCAGGCCCAGGACATGGTGCAGCGCTTCCAGCAGGAACTGCGCGAGCGCCAGGCCATTGCCGCCCGTTACCTGCCGGCCCGTGCCCAGGCGCATCCGGCCGGCCTGCATGTGTGGCTGCCGCTGCCGCCGCGGCTCGACCAGTATCGGTTGATCCAGGCCGCACAGGAGCAGGGGCTGGGCATTGCCAGCTCCGATGCCTTCAGCGTGGAAGAACCGCCGCCGGGCAATGCGATCCGCCTATCGTTGGGCGGCGCAGTCGACCAGGGCGCGCTGGCCGGGGCGCTGGCCAAGCTGAACGAGATTCTGTCCGAGGCCCCCGAGGCACGCCACAACGCCATCGTCTGAACGGGGCGCATGGCGCTTTATCCATACAAGATGATATTTTGTATGCAATGTATGGATGAAGGGACGTGCATCGATGCGCGCCGAGAAACTGAAGTTCCACCTGGTGATGGCCGGGTGCGGCGGCTTTGTGGTGTTGATGCTGGCCGCGCTGGCCTGGGTCTGCCTGCAGCCGCAGACCGTGGATGTGCAGGCCGCCGAACGCCACGCCATCGAGCAGTGCGTGCAGCGCAGCGAGGATCCGTCGCGTAGCGAGATCCAGCGCCGCGCGCAGGCCGATTCCTGCCGCGAGATGCGCAAGCAGTACGTGCACAAGTTCGGCCGGGAAGATTCCTGATGGGCGCAGCCGCGCCGCGTCGCCGCTGGCTGCTGCCGACGATGATCGCCCTCGCCTGCCTGTTCATGGCCGGCGTGGCAGCTGCGTTGTGGCAGTACTTCGGCTACAGCGCGCAGTCCACCTTCACCGAACAGGCCATCGTCTTCGACGATTCGCAGCTGCGCCTGCCGGCCGATCTGGCCGGTGATACCGGCCGCATCCGCGTGGTGCATTTCTGGGACCCGGCGTGCGCGGTCTGCAACCGCGAGACCGGTGCGCACCTGAGCTACCTGATCAGCATGTACCGCCGCGCCGGCATCGACTTCTATGCCATCCGCCGCCCGGGTACGCAGGGCGAGCTGCCCGAGCCACTGCGCAACAAGGTGATCAACCTGCCGACCATCGACGGCATCGAACACATTCCGGCCAGCCCCGCCGTAGCCATCTGGGATCGCCAGGGCCACCTCGCCTACGCCGGCCCGTACAGCATCGGCATGGTCTGCAACTCGGCCAACAGCTTCGTCGAACCGCTGCTGGACAAACTGGTGCGCGGCGAATCCGTGCGCCCGAAAGGACTGCTTGCCGTGGGCTGCTACTGCCCCTGGCAGGCCCAGCGCTGAGGACGCGCAATGACATCACTGACGCTGGCCGGCGTGGCCGCCGCAAACAACAACGGCGGTCACCTGTCCGAACCGACCGATGGTTATGGACAGGCTCCCGCCGTTGGAATCAACGATACGCCCCGACATGCTCCGTACATGCCGCGACCGGATGTCGCAGCCCGCGAATGGGTGCAGGACGTACTCGCGCACAGCGGGCCGATCTACCTGCGCATCGTCAACTCGCTGGAACGCACGGTGCGCCGCGGTGGTCTCGCACCGGGACAGCGCCTGCCTTCGCAACGCGCGTTGGCGCAGCAGCTCGGTATCGACCTGACCACGGTCACCCGCGCCTTCGATGAAGCACGCAAGCGTGGCCTGATCGAAGCGCGTGGACCACAGGGCAGTTTCATCGCACCGCCCAAGGCCGGCTTCGACCAGGTGGTGGACCTGAGCATGAACGTGCCGCCGGTGCCCGATGCCGATGCGCTGGCCGAGACGCTGCGCCGCGGTGCCGCCGCCGTGCTTGCGCGCAGCAACGCACCGAACCTGATGACCTATCACCTGGGCGGCGGCAACCCGACCGACCGCCACGCAGCGGCGCGCTGGCTGCAGCCGATGCTGGGAAAGGTGGACGATGCCTGCCTGCTGCTGACCGAAGGTGCACAGGTGGCGCTGGCCGCGATCCTGGTCAGCCAGGGCCGCGACAACGACGCGATCCTCTGCGATGCGCTGGTCTATCCGGGCCTGCTGCAGGCCGCTGCCGCACTGGGCCGGCGCCTGCTGCCGGTGGACAGCGACGAACACGGCATGTGCCCCGATGCACTGGCCCGGCTGGCACGCGAAAGCGGCGCGCGGTTGGTCTATCTCAATCCCACCTGCCAGAACCCGACCGCGCTGAGCCTGCCGCTGCAACGGCGCGAAGCGCTGGCACGCGTGCTGGAGCGCGAAGGCCTGCTGGCGATCGAAGACGATCCGTACTGGCATCTGGCCGAAGATGCGCCGCTACCGCTGGCAACACTGGCACCGCGTCATGTGTTCTACGTGGCGACGCTGTCGAAGGTGATCAGCCCCGGCCTGCGCACCGCCTTCGTGCGCTGCCCGAGCGCGGCGCATGCCGAGGCGATGACGGCTGCACTGCGGGCAACGCGGTTGATGGGCCATCCGCTGGTCTCGGCGCTGGCCAGCCAGCTGTTGCTGGATGGTTCGGCGCAGTCACTGCTGGCGCAGGTGCGCACCGAGGCGCGCGAGCGCATGCGCATGGCGCGCTACCTGCTGGCGCCATCGCTGCTGCAGCGGGCTGAAGGCCTGCATGCCTGGTGCCGCGTGCCGGCACCGTGGACCGATGCCACGCTGGTGCGTACCGCACAGCTGCAGGGGCTGGCGATCGCGCCGTCATCGGCATTCTGCCCGCCGGGGGTATTGCATCAGAGTGGCGTGCGGCTGTCGCTGGGACTGGCGGCGGATCGACGGCAGCTGGAAAGTGCGCTGCGGAGGATCGACCGGTTGTTGTTGTCGGATGCGTTGCCGGCGATCGAGCGGTAGGTGGAGAGCATCCACGCATGGCGTGGATCTACGGGACCCGCTTCGGTAGATGCCAACCTTGGTTGGCAATGCCCGTGCACGCCATGCGTGGATGGAATGTGCCGACCAACGGTCGGCACCCACCAGGCTGGGGGAGGATCGGTAGCGCCGGGCCATGCCCGGCGGAAGATTCCCCGGCACGGACGGAATGTGCCAACCAAGGTTGGCACCCACCAAAGCAGAGTCACGCCAGGGCGGAGAGCGCCTGCACGAGGGCATCCATCTGCTCCAGACGGGTGAACACCGACGGCGTCACCCGCACGCAGGCGCCGGAGTCCAAACCATCGCGATGGGTGGTGAACACGCGATGCTCATCCAGCAGGCGCTTCTGCAGCGCGATGTTGTCGGCCACGCTGGTACGCCCGCGCAGGCGGAAGCTGGCCAATGCACTCGCCAACGCCGGATCCGGTGAGGACAGCACTTCGATATGTGCCATCTGCCGCGCCGGTACCGTCCAGCGCTCGCGCAGGTAACGCAGGCGCGCCTGCTTGTTGGCTACGCCGATACGCTGGTGCAGGGAAATCGCTTCCGGCAGCGCCAGGTAGGCGGCGAAGTTGACCGTACCGGTATGCACGCGGCTGCCCACGCGGCCATCGTCGGTTTCACCCATGTAGGGATCCAAGTCCGCCACGCGCCCCTTGCGCACGTACATCGCGCCGACACCGACCGGCGCACCGATCCACTTGTGCAGGTTGATGCCGACGAAATCGGCCTTCAGCTGCGGCACCGCGTAGTCGATCTGGCCAAACCCATGCGCGGCATCGACGATCACATCGATACCGCGCGCTCGCGCGCGTTCGACGATCTCCGCCACCGGCAGCACCAGCCCATGGCGATGGCTGACCTGGGTCAGCAGCACCAGCTTCAGGCGTGGCAGCCGCGCGAATGCGGCCTCGTAGGCCTGCAGGATCTGCGCGTGGTCGGGCACGGCCGGCAGCGCGATACGCTCGACCTGCACGCCGCGACGCTGCTGCAGCCAGCGCATCGCGCCGATCATGCTGTCGTAGTCGATGTCGGCGTAGAGCACCTGGTCGCCAGGCTTCAGACGGTTGTAGCCGCCAATCAGCGCCAGCATCGCCTCGGTGGCACCACGGGTCAGTGCGATTTCATCAATGCCCACGCCCAGCAGCTCGGCCACCTGCCGCTGCACCGCCATGTACTGCGCCGGGAACTCACGACGGCCGTACCAGGCGTTGCCACGGTTCACTTCAGCGGTGTGGCGCTGGTAGCTGGCCAGCGTCTCACGGCCCATCGCACCCCAGTAGCCGTTTTCCAGGTGGTTCACTTCATCGGTGATGTCGAAGTGGCTGGCCACAGCGGCCCAGTAGCTTTCATCGCGGGCCAGCACGTCCGGCGCCACGGTCGTTGCGGGAATCTGCATGGGCGCAGCGTAGCGCGCGGCGGCCGTGGCGGGCAGTGAAGACAGCGCGGCTGCGGCGGGCAGCAGGGTGCCGGCACGCAGCAGGGAGCGGCGCGTGCGGTCCATCAGAAGCTCAACCGGTACTGCGCGTACAGGTTGGCACCATCGGTGTCGTACGGCGCGTTGCGCGAGTAGACCAGGCCGCGGCTGGCCTGGAACACCGCCTCATCCGGATAGCGGTCGAGCACGTTGTCGGCACCCACGCGCAGGCTGTGGTGCTCGTTGATGCGGTAGCCCACGGCCAGGTCGAGGAAGCTCATCGCGCCGAAGCGCTGGTAGATGTCGCCCACCGCATTGCCGCTGGCGTCGGTCCAGGCGCCGTAGTAGCGCATGCGCGCCATCAACGACCAGGCACCAATGTCCCAGCTGCCGGTCAGGCTGCCCTTGTGCTCGGGCAGGCGGTCTTCGAACAGCACGCGCTGGGTTTCGTTGGTGGCCACCGAGGTGCTGCCGTTGTCCACCCGCGTACGGTTGTAGTTGTAGGCCAAGGTCAGGGTCATGCGGCCGGCGCCGAGGTCGCGCAGGTAGTTGCCGACCACGTCCACGCCGGTGGTGGTGGTATCGAAGTCGTTGGTGAAGTAGTTCACCGAGGTATAGCCCAGCGGATTGGGAGTACCGGCCGGAATGGCGAAGCTGGCCGACTGGCTGAAGCGGTCGGTGAGCTTGATCTGGTAGACATCCACCGAGCCGGACAGGCCCAGGTCGGTACGCCAGGTCAGGCCCAGCGACGCGGTACGCGATTCCTCCGGCTTCAGCGGCCTGGCACCGAGCAGCAGCGCCAGCGGATCGTTCGGCGACAGACGACCACTGGTGAAGATCTGCAGGGTGCGCGTATCCAGGCCCTGGGTGGTGCTGGTGGTATTGAGCTGCGCCGGTGTCGGTGCGCGGAAGCCGGTGGACACCGTGCCGCGCAGGGCCACGTCCGGGGTGATCGCGAAGCGTGCCGACAGTTTGCCGTCCAGCGTGCTGCCAAAGCTGGAGAAGTCCTCGTAGCGGCTGGCCGCACCGATGCTCCAGCGCTCGCCCAGCGGCACTTCCATATCCACGTAGGCGGCTTTGCTGCGCTGGCTCCACTGCCCGGCCTGGCTGGCCGAGAAGCCCGGCGCACCGTTGGAGTTGGCTTCCAGGCCAGCGGCAGCGCCCGGGCCCACTGCGTACGAGGCCGGATCACCGGCACGCACCTGGTAGGTCTCCTGGCGGAACTCGCCACCGAAGGCGACGTTGATCGGCTTGGACAGCGCAGCCACATCCCACTCGTAGTTGAAGTCGGCGTTGGCGTTCTTCTCGGTCTGGGTCAGGCGGCCGAGATCGAATGCGGTCGGGCTGGCCGGGCCGAGCGAGGCGTTGATGGAGTTCTTCAGGCTGTAGTCGATGGCGTTGCGGCCATACGAGGCGCTGACATCCCAGCGCAGCTTCGGGGTGATCTCGCCACGCAGGCCACCGACCACCTGCAGGTCGTTCTGGACGTTGCCGTACTGCGGGCTGAAGCCCACCGGATAGATCGAACGCAGGTTCCAGCCGGGGAAGATCGCCGTGGTGCGGTAGGCACCGGTGGTGGTGTCCGGATTGCGCCAGTTGAAATCGCTGACGCCATCGCTGTGGCTGTACAGGCCGAACGCATACAACTCCAGCGTGTCGCTGGCATTGGCCTTCACGTTGAAGCCGACACGGCGGCTTTCCAGTTCCGGCTGGCCCCAGCGCTGTACCGGGTTGGGCACGTCCAGATCCGGATGCGCGGCCTGGAAGGCAATGGCATCGGGGCGTTGGCGGGTGCGCGAGGTGGCGTCGGAGTTGGACGATTCGGCGAACAGCACCAGGCTGCCATAGTCACCCAGCGACCAGCCGGTGCGTGCGCTGAAATCGCGCGAGGCGCCATCGCCCTGCGCATACTGCGAATAACCAGCGGTGATCTCGGTACCCGGGCCATCCTCGAGAATGATGTTGATGACGCCGGCGATGGCATCCGAGCCGTACTGCGCCGACGCACCATCGCGCAGCACTTCGATGCGCTTGATCGCACTGGTCGGAATCTGTGCCAGATCGGCCGCCTGCGCGCCACGGTTGCCGAGCAGCGCGCTGCGGTGGAAGCGACGACCGTTGATCAGCACCAACGTCTGATCCGGCGACAGGCCACGCAGCGTGGCCGGGCGCACGAACACCTGACCGTCCGCCATCGGCAGGCGCTGCACCACGAACGACGGCACCAGCTGCGCCAGCACGTCCTTCAGGTCGGCGGATTCAACGGACTTGATGTCTTCCTTGGTGAACACGTCCACCGGCGCCAACGTTTCGAACTGGGTGCGATTGGAGGCGCGGGTGCCGGTGACCAGCATCGCGTCGAGCTGGGTGGGCGCCGCACGGCTGCCCGCCGGGGCGTCGACCGCATCGGCCTCCGCTGCGATCACGCCGCCTGCGCTGGCCATGGAAAGGGCGAGGAGGATGGAACGCGAAAGCTTCGAACGATGCACGGCAGGGCTCCGGGAGGACGCGACAGGGCCAGCACCTGCTCGGACACAACAGGCGTGGACAAGGCGCGCAGTCTCGGCGCGATCTGTGAAGGAGCCATGACGTCAGTGCGACAGCTTGATGCCGCTGCAGCGCAAGAACTGCTAAACGAAGCGCCACGCGATCCGCTACTGTGCCCGGCATTGGATTCGGGGAACGGAAGGATGAGCGCGGCAGGCAAGGCGTTGTGGTACATCGAAACCCATGCGGACCGGCCATTGGCACTGGCCGATATTGCCGCCGCAGCGGGGCTTTCGCCGTTCCATCTGTCGCGCCTGTTCCAGGCCCGCACCGGCACCTCGGTGGTGCGTTATCTGCGGGGACGGCGCCTGACCGCTGCCGCGCAGCGGCTGGCCAACGGGGCGGGCGACATCCTGCAGGTGGCACTGGGCGCGGGCTACACCACCCATGCAGCGTTCACCCGCGCCTTCAGCGAACAGTTCGGGCAGACCCCGGAGCGGGTACGCGAACAAGGCACCGATGGGCTGGCGCTGGTGCAGGCGATCCGCGTGGACGATGCGCCGACTGCCTGCGGTGAAGCGCCGCGCCTGCTCGATACCCCTGCCTTCCAGGTCGCGGGTATCGGCATGCGGCATACCCGCGACAGCGGCGGTGCGATACCCGGACAGTGGGCGCAGCTCAACCGGGAATGGCCGACGCCGGCACCGATCAGCTTCGGCGTGTGCTGCAACAGTGATGACGATGGCGGCTTCGACTACATCGCCGCACTGCCGGCCAGCGCGGTGCCGAGCGTACCTGCGCACTGGCAACGCGTGGACATTCCGCCGCGTCGCTACCTGGTGGCCTGGCACGGCGGGCACATCTCGACCATCCGCTCGACCTGGTTCTGGCTGCTGGATCACTACCTGCCCGGCTCCGGGCTCAGCCTGGCCGACGCCCCCGATCTGGAACGCTACGACATGCGTTTCGATGAGCACAGCGGCAACGGCGGCGTGGAAATCTGGCTGCCGGTGGAGTGATCTTCGAGCGCGGCACCCACCGTAACGAATCGTTGCGCCCGCGGTGACACCCACGCAATCCCGCCAGGTCTACACTCGGTGCATGCGCTCCACGGAGGATCGATCATGCGCCTGCTTCACCTCACCCTGCCGGTGTCCGACGTCACCACCGTCGCTGCATATTTCCACGATGTGCTGCAGCAGCGCGTGGTCGGCAATCACGTGCACATCGGCTGGAGCACGATCGAGCTGAAGCCGGCGGGTGATCATCCGGTCGGTGGCGTGCACCTGGCCTTCAACGTACCGGACAACCGCTTCAGCGAGGCGATGACCTGGTTGCGTGAGCGCACGCCGCTGCAACGCAATCCGGCGGGACTGGACTACTTCGCGCTGGAGAGCAGCTGGCAGTCGCAGTCGGTGTACTTCACTGGCCCTGACGGCCTGATCCTGGAACTGATCGGCCGCCGCCGTTTGCCGGCCAGCGCGCGCGAAGGTGCGTTCCACGGCAGCGAACTGACCTGCCTGAGCGAAGTCGGCCTGCCCAGCCACGATGTCGACGCTGTGCGCGAACAGTCCAGCCTGCGGTTCGGCCTGCAACCGATCAGCCCGCCGTCGCCGCAGTTCGCGCCGATGGGCGACGACGAGGGCCTGCTGATCGTGGTCGCTGCGGATCGACGCTGGTTCCCCGAGCAGAAGGACCTGCCGAACGCGCGCGGCTTGCAGCTGCAGGTCGGCGACGTGGCCGGCCCGGGTGTTGTGGAGGACGCCGCGCTCGGCTGGCGGGTACAGGCGACCTGAACTACCAGCTGCCGGACGCGCCGCCGCCGCCGCTGCGGCCGCCGCCTCCAGACCAGCTGCTGGAGCTGCTCGACGACGAACTCGACGAGGATGACGAACGGGACGACGTGCGTTCGCGGGATGATGAAGCCCGGCCGCGTGCGCGCTCGCCCGGCAGCATGGTGAACAACCACACGAAGTACAGCAGTACGCCACACACCCCGGACACGATCATCGCCAGCAATCGTGGATCGTCACCTTCGGCACGATAGACCGCCAGCAACGCGCCCGCGGCATAGCCGAGGGTCAACAGCACCAGCACCGTCATGCGCACGATGAAGCTGCTGCGGTTCTTCTTCCAGCGTGTGCGGCAGGCCTGCACCAGCAGGAACACCATCAGGGTGACAACGCCCGCAGCGACCTGCAGCAGCAGGTGCCGGGCCAGGCTCGGTGGCAGCTGGCCACGCAGCAGCGCCTGCACCAGGAAGAGCACGCTGAGCATCAGCATCCCGCACAGCACGATGCGCACACCTCGGCTGCGGCGCCAGCACCAGCCCAGCAGGGTAGCCACCGGCACACCCAGCGCCAGCACGAAGCACAGGCCCGGCAGCACATGGCGTGGCAGCAGCAGCGCCACGGAGAGCACACCCGCACCCACAACAGCGGTCACCAGCATCGGGCGGCCCCAGGCCGGCAAGGTCGGCCAGGTTGGTTTTGGTGCCGATGCATTGGCGGCCAGTGCCTTGCGCCGCCGCTCCCGACGGCTGCCGCTGAAATCGTCCTCGGTCTTCGCCGGCGGGAGGGGCGGCGGCGAGCGCCACAGCCCGGCCAGGAAGCCGGCCAGCAGGGTCAACGCCACCACCGAGTCTGCGCGTCGCCAGTCCGCAGGCAGCACGTTGCTGGCCGTCGGTTCCTCCCATGCCGGCAGGTCCTCGCCATCGATCAGCGCCACCATGATCGTCGTGCCATCGAGCACGCCCTGGTCGACATCGCCCTCACGGAAGCGCGGCACGATCGCGTTATCGATGATGCGAGCGGCGTACGCGTCCGGTAGCGCTCCTTCCAGGCCATAGCCGGTCTGGATGCGCACGCGGCGGTCCTGCACCGCCACCAACAGCAGCACACCATCGTCGACACCGGCGCGCCCCAGCTGCCACTGATCGAACACCCGCTGTGCATAGGCCTCGATGCCTTCGCTGCCCACGCTGGGTACCACCAGCACCTGCAGCTGTGCACCTTTCCGTGCCTGCAGCTGCAGTGCCTGCCTGCGCAGGGTGGCGCGGGTTTCAGCGGACAACGCGTTGGCAGTGTCCACCACGGGATCGTCCAGCGCCGGGACCGGGATTGCCGCCAGCGCTGCCATCGGCAGCAGGCACAGCAGCAACAGCAGCCACACGGTGGCGGCCGCCTGCTGCAAGGGGCGCGCCGTGTTCACGTACCCTGCCCTGCCTCGATCTGCGCATGCAGCGCCTGCAGCTGCGCCGCCGTCTGGTTGAACACCTGCAGATCGGCATCCACCAGGGCCGCCCAGTCAGGCGCGTGCCCCAGCAGTTGCGCCACCTGCTCGTTCGGCGCGCGGTCGAAGCCCTCGCCAAGCACGGCAAGATAGCGCTCACGGAACCCTTCGGGGTCGCGCTGGTCCTGCACATACAACTGCACGGCCAGCAGCCCCGCATACAGGTAGTTCACCAGATAGTTCGGGTCTTCATACATCAGGCGCTTGCCGATCCAGGTGTTGCGCAGCTGCGGGTAGCGCTCCGGTTGCTGGCCGAAGCGCGCCAGCACCTGCCCGGTCAGCGCGTCCAGGTCATCGGCGGTGCCCAGCGTGCCTGCGGCCACACCCCGATAGATCGACTGCTCCAGCTGCGCTTCCTCGGAAGAGGTGAACAGCTGCAGCACCATGTCGTCCAGCAGCGATTTCAGGTAATAGGCTTTGGCGCGCGGATCCTCTGCCTGCTGGTACAGCTGGTCGCGGAAGCGCAGCTCGTTGTAGATCGCGAACGCCTCGGTCAGCCACTGGCTGCCATTGCGCTGCAGCGGCGACGCATGACCGCGCTGCATCCACTCGCCGTGCACGGCATGACCGGCTTCATGGGCGATCTCGACGTCGCTTTCCAGATCACCACGGCGCAGGCCAACGAACAGCATTGCCGGCACACCGGGAGCGCTCACCGAGAACGCGTCCTGGCTGCGGTCACCACGTTCGGTGGCCAGATCCATGCGCTGGTTGGCCGGATCGAGCAGCGCGCGCAGTTCGGCGACGTACGCCGGCCCCAGGTGCTGCATGGCATCGGCGGCGTTGTCACGCAGCTGCGCCAACGTCAGCACTGGTGGCGTATAGCCGGCATCGGGCACGGTGGTATCCCATATCTGCGGTGCGTCGATGCCGGATCGCGCAGCGTGGCGCAGCAGCATGTCCTGGTAGGCACGGCGGTCCCCGGCGTGCTGTTCGATCGCCACCAGCGTTGCATCCACTGCGGCAGTATCCAGGCCCATGCGCTGGTAGCCATATGCCGGCGCCGAGCCGTCACCCTGCAGGCGTGCGGCGGCGTCATTCACCTGCACCAGCCCCAGCAGCACCGAGGCCATCGGCTCACGGCGCGAGTGCAGCCCCTGCCAGTAGCCCTTCCAGCCGGCCTCGCGCAGGGCGCGGTCGGGCTGTTGGGCCAGCAGCTGCTTGTCGCGTCCGGTGTCCCAGTGACGACCGCCGTGCTCGATCTGCGGATACTCGGCGCTGCGCAGGATCTGCCCGCGCAGGCGCGCGAAGCTGTCCAGCGCCGGATCGGCCAGTGCCTCCACGGCCTCATCAAGCGCGGCGTTGGCCGGGGTGGCAGCCTCCTTCAGCGCCCGAGTGCGCAGGAAGCCATACGGTGCTGCCCACGCCGCATCTGCGGGCGCCTCGCGCAGTGCGGCGCGACCACTGCGAGCGATGCGGCTGCACAGCCCCGCTGCCTGCTCCATCGCCTGTGCCGGGCGAAGATCGCGCGCGTTGCGGGCGGACTGCAGATGCAGGTAGCCGAGATGCCGCAAGCACTGCGCCTCCAGTGCCTCGGCCTGCTGGAAGCGTTCCGCCGGTGCGAGGGTGGACGCCTGCTGCAGGGCCTCGACGCGCTTGCCCAACGCGTCGCGCGCGGTCTGTTCGGACGCGGCGCTGGCGAAGTAGGTGCGGTCATCGGCATGCACCGACTGTGCCTGCGCGCCGCTGAAGGGGGCTATCGCCAATACGGCGGCAATGGCGGCGGTGGTGGTGCGCTTCCTGAAAGCCTGCATCGGCGTCTCCCTGCCTGGACCAGGGATCGAGCCTAGCAGCCGCTGGCCCGCCGCGCCTGTGCCGGATCAGCCATCAGATCGACTCATCCTCACGCTTGACCAGCGTCCAGCACGGCGCCTGCGTGAAGGTTTAGGTCTGCTGGTCGCTGCTGTCCGGCGTACGGATCTGCACCTGCCGCTGCCCATCGGCCAAGGGGCTGACCTGCATTTCGCGGCCCTGCCCGGCCAATGCGGCGGGATCAGGCATCACCGGCCACTCGACATCGGCCAGCGCCAGCCGGCTTTCCACCTTGCGCGGTTCCGGCTCGGCCTCTGCATCGATGTAGCTGTCCAGCAGCGGATCGGCGGTGGTCTTTTCCTGCAGCGCGATCTCGTTGCCGAAATGCTTCAGGAACGTATCGAATTCCGGGTAGAGGCATTCACCGCGTGCAGCCACAGCTGTGGGCTCGGCGGGGGTGGTCGCCAGCGCCGCTGCGGCAGGTGAGGCTTCGGTCGCGGTCTGCGGTGCCTGCGGCACTGGCGCGCAGGCTGCCAGCACCGCGCCACAGGCAAGCATCAGCACTGCGGCAAAACGGTATCGACACATGGGCACATCCTGAATCCGGTCCGGTCGCTCCATGCTACCGCGCACCCTACAATTCAGGCATTCCGCTTGTCCGAGAGTCCTCATGCATCGCCTCCTGCTCCTGATCGGCCTGCTGCTGCCCGCCCTGTGGCCGGCGGTGGCGAGGGCCGTCGATGTCCACGAAGGCGACCTTCTGTTCGTCACCGCCGGCCGCAGCGGTCTCAGTGCGGCCATCGACGATGCCACCGGCAAGCAGGGCGCGCCCAGCTTCGATCACGTCGCGCTGGTCGCCTCCGCGCCGAAGGGCTGGGAGGTATTTCATGCAGACGAGAAAGGATCGCGCCGGCAATCGCTGGTCGAATTCCGCCAGGAAGCGCGCGCCAAGCAGCGGCAGATCGTGGTCTATCGCCTGCGCGCGCCGCAGCAGGCAGCGATCAAGGATGCGGTCGCCACCGCGCGCACGATGCTGGGCAAGCCGTACAACACGTCGTATGTGTTGAACGAGGACAGCTACTACTGTTCCGACTTCATCGAACGTGCGTTCCGTGCGCACCATGTATTTGCGTTGCAGCCGATGAACTTCCGCAACCCGCAGACCGGGGAGATCGCCCAGCACTGGGTGGATCTGTACCGTGGCATGGGCATGGACGTGCCGCAGGATCAGCCCGGCAGCAATCCGAATGACATGTCGGCGGCGCCGGTGTTGCAGCACATCGGCATGCTGGAATAAGCAAAGCCCCGCACGGGGCGGGGCTTCGCCGGTCACGTTGCACATGCAACGCGGTCATTCTTCTTCGTCGTGGCCGCCCTGCTGCTGGTTCTGGTTGCGCTTCTGCTGTTCCTGCTGCTGTTGCTGCTGCTGGTCGCGGCCACGGCCCTGCTGCTGATCCTGCTGGTTCTGCTGGCCCTGCTGTTTCTGGTTCGGGTTCTGGTTCTGCTGTGCCATGTCCGATCTCCAAAGCCACTCGCGGAATGCGGTGGACGTGGCCATCGTCTGCAGCGAATGGTTAATCACGCGTGGGTGGGCGGCTACATCTGTGTGTACGCCTGTGAATGAACGCGCAGAAGCCCTTGTGGCACAAGCGGCTGAAGGATTCATGCGGGTTCGGCATGTGCTCATGCCTTCGTCAGCCTGCACGCATTCATGGCGTTCGCCGCCGGAAACACGCGCTGAACGAGGCTGGCTTCCCGGCTCACGCAGGGAGGCCACCCCTGCTTTCAGGGCATCACCGGTGGCACATACGCCAGGGTCATGCCCAGCAGCCACAGCAGGCCCAGCACCAGCGGAATGTGCACCAGCAGCTGGATGAAGGTGAAGCCCACGATGTCGCGTGCCTTCAGGCCCAGCACGCCCAGCAGCGGCAGCATCCAGAATGGGTTGATCAGGTTCGGCAGCGCTTCGGCCGCGTTGTAGACCTGCACCGCCCAGCCCAGGTGTGCCTTCAGTTCGTTGGCGGCCTGCATCACGTACGGCGCCTCGATGATCCACTTGCCACCGCCGGAGGGCACGAAGAAGCCCAGCACCGCCGAATAGACGCCCATCACCAGCGCGAAGGTATCGGTGCTGGCCACGTGCACGAACAGGCTCGACAGGCGGTGCGCCAGTGTCTGTCCGTCGCCTCCAGCAGCATGGGTGAGGATCATCGCGATGCCACCGTACAGCGGGAACTGGATCAACACGCCGGTGGTGCTGGGCACCGCCTTGGCCACCGCGTTGAGGAAGCTGCGCGGCCGCCAGTGCAGCAGCAGACCCAGCGAAATGAACATGAAGTTATAGGTATTGAGGTTGGCGATGGCGGTGACAACCGGCTTGTTGGCGAACTCGTTGAACAGCCAGCCGAACGCCAGCAACGAGAGCAGTACGGTCAGCAGCGGGCTGTGTTCCAGCCACTCGCCCGGGCGCGTGCGGCGCTGCAGTGGTTCCGGCTCGGCCTGCGCGGCGCCCGGGAAATCCTCAGCGGTACGCGCACTGCCGGCAGCCGGTGCGGTCAGCCAGGCGATCAGCAGCGAAACCAGGATCAGCACCGAGGTCAGCGCGATCGACTGCCACAGGAAGATGGTTTCGGTGAACGGCAGAACGCCGGTGATCTCGACCAGCCCCGGCGGCATGCTGGCCGGGTTGGCCTGCAGCTGCGCGGCCGAGGAACTCAGCCCCATCGCCCACACCGCACCCAGACCGAGATAGGCCGAAGCACCGGCCGCGCGGTAGTCCATGCGCAGTTCGGTACGGCGCGCCAACGCGCGCACCAGCAGGCCGCCGAACACCAGCGAGAAGCCCCAGCTGAGCAGCGAGGCGAGCATGCTGACCAGGCCCACGTACACCACCGCACCACGGCCGGTGCGCGGCACCCGGGCGAGGAAATCGATGAAGCGTGCGACCACCGGTGCAGTGGCCACGGCATAGCCACCGATGACCACGAAGGCCATCTGCATGGTGAAGGGAATCAGGCTCCAGAAGCCATCACCGAAGGCGCTGGCGGTGGCCTGTGGGGTCGAGCCGAAGCCCATCGCCGCCAGCGCGACGATGACCACGCCCAGCACCGCAAACACGTACGCATCGGGGAACCACTTTTCCGCCCAGGCCGCCGAGCGCAGCGCAGCGCGCGCCATCCAGCCGTCCTGTACTGCTGCCGTCGAGGCCATCGCCTACCCTCCCAGGTTCGATGGACCGATTCTGGGCGGTGGGGTGCGGGCTGTCAGCCACCTATTGGTCGTAGGTGGCGGGATGGTAGTGCCGGCCGCTGGCCGGCAACCTCGGGATCGCGCACGGGTGCAGCCGGCCAGCGGCCGGCTCTACCAGATCCAAGCATCATCCCAGGTGGTGGAAGGCGGTAGTGCCGGCCGCTGGCCGGCAACCTCGGGACCGCATACGGGTGCAGCCGGCCAGCGGCCGGCTCTACCAGATCCAAGCATCATCGCAGGTGGTAGAAGGCGGTAGTGCCGGCCGCTGGCCGGCAACCTCGGGACCGCATACGGGTACAGCCGGCCAGCGGCCGGCTCTACCAGACCCTGGGGTCAACGCAGCGCCAGATCCACGGCGATGCCGGCGAACAGCGCGGCGCCCACCCAGTTGTTGTGCAGGAACGCCTTGAAGCACGGGCCGCGCTCGCGGTTTCGGCAGATCCAGAACTCGTACACCACCAGAACGGTGGCCACGGCCACGCCGGCCAGGTAGTACCCGCCCAGCCCACCGCGCACGCCGACCAGCGCCATGGTGGCCAGGAACAGCGCGTACAACACGCCCTGGATGACCAGGTCGAGGTCACCAAACAGGATCGCGGTGGAGTGCGAGCCCAT
Source organism: Stenotrophomonas sp. ASS1 (assembly GCF_004346925.1). Taxonomy (NCBI): domain Bacteria; kingdom Pseudomonadati; phylum Pseudomonadota; class Gammaproteobacteria; order Lysobacterales; family Lysobacteraceae; genus Stenotrophomonas; species Stenotrophomonas oleivorans. The sequence continues at coordinate 4,280,296 of NZ_CP031167.1, forward strand.
CTTCAGGTCGTCTTCGCGGTCGACCATGGCATACCAGGTGTCGTAGGCCGTGGACCACAGGATGTTGCCGGCATACAGCAGCCAGCCCAGCATCGGCACCTCGCCCTGCACGGCGGCGAACGCCATCGGGATGCCCCAGCCGAACGACATGCCCAGGTAGACCTGCGGCAGATGGGTATAGCGCTTCAGGTACGGGTAGCTGGCGGCCAGGAACACGCCGATGAAGCTCAGGCCGATGGTCAGCCCGTTCAGGGTCAGCACCAGCCCAAACGCCACCAGCATCAGCACCGCGAACAGGATGAGCGCAGCGCGGCCACTGATCGCGCCGGTGGCCAGCGGACGCGCCTTGGTGCGTTCCACATGCGGGTCGAGCCAGCGGTCGGCGTAGTCGTTGATGACGCAACCGGCCGAGCGGGTCAGCCACACGCCGGCGGTGAACACGAACAGGGTCCACAACGGCGGCAGGCCGCCGGCGGCCAACCACAACGCCCACCAGGTGGGCCACAGCAGCAGCAGCGTGCCGATCGGGCGATCAGCGCGCATCAGACTCCAGTAATGCCGCCAACGCGGCGTCGCCGACGACTGCGGCGAAGTGAGGGGGGTATCAGCCATGCCGATAGGATACTCCTGCCCCTCCGGCAGGGCTTTGCCTGGCGGGGGGAGATTTGTTCGGCGAAACTGGATAGAATGCCGGTCCCGCACCGCTTCATGGCGCTGCGATGCCCGCCCCGGCACTGGTCGGCGGCGCGGCGGTTCTACAACGCGCCCGTAGCTCAGCCGGATAGAGTAGTGGCTTCCGAAGCCATTGGTCGGGGGTTCGAATCCCTCCGGGCGCGCCATCTTCCCCCTTGCTGCCTGCACGCTGCCAGCCCGCGCTGGACGTTGCCGCGTGCTTCATCAACACTGCAGGCATGACGCCATCGGATCTGCTGCAGCTGGCGGCAGGCGCTGCGATTCTCGGCCTGGCCGCATTGTCCACCGGCGTAAGCGTCGGCCGCACGGGGCGTGGCAATCTGCTGCTCACTGCGTTCTTCGCCTGTTTTGCTACCGCCAGCCTGTCCGGGCTAGTGCTGCTGGGTGGCCAGGCCTGGCTGTCGGCCGATGCGGTGCGCTGGCTGCGGGTCATCGAGGTGCCGCTGGTCTATCTGCTCGGTCCGCTGCTGTACGGCCACGCACGTGCGCTGCTGTCCCCTGCGCCGGACCACACTTCGTTGCTGCCGCTGGCGCATCTGCTGCCGGCCATGCTCGCGTTCGTCATTTCCCTGCTGAATGCTGTTGCGCCTTTCGAACCCTCGCCGCTCGGCAAGGCGCTGTTCCAGCTCAGCTTCCATGGCTGGCTGCTGCAGGGCACGCCCTACCTGCTGGCCACGCTGTGGCTGTCACTGCGCACGCCTTCGGCTCCGCGCGGAACCGCCATCCAACGCAGCGGACTGCGCGGGCTGGCGATCGTGATGGCGGGCTGCTGGCTGGCCAGCGCGATGAACCGGTGGCCGCCGGATGCCGCCCCGCTGTTGGCCAGCATCGGGCTCAGCCTGGTGACCACGGCAGGTATGTACCTGCTGGCGTGCCAGGCCGTACGCCAGCAGCTGCGTGCACGTGTGGTCACTTCGGCACCCGTCCTGATGGACATGCCTGCATCCGCCGAGGATACGCCCCGCGCACGCTACGAACGCTCGGGCATCGATGCAACGCAGTGCGCGGCCATTGCCAGCGCGCTGACTGCATTGATGCAGGACGAACGCCTGCATGAGGCGCCCGGGCTGGATCTCCAGTCCCTCAGCCAGCGCAGCGGCTGGTCATCCAACCAGGTCTCGCAGGCGCTCAACCAGGGCCTGGGCCAGAACTTTTCCGAGTTCGTGACCGGCTTCCGTGTGGCTGCAGCGAGAACGTGCCTGTCCGATCCGTCCGACCTCCGCAGCGTGCTGGACATCGGCCTCGCTGCCGGCTTCGGCAGCAAGTCGACCTTCAACAGTGCGTTCAAGCGCGCCACCGGGCAGACACCCAGCGAGTACCGGCGCCGTCGCACCACGTCCGACTGAACGTCCAATCCTTCACGCCCGGTCGAATATCCCCCGTCCCTGCGCTGCCATCACCTTCGGACCCAACGAAGGAGGTGAAGCGATGCGTTTGCGACGGATGTTGTGTGGCCTGCTGTGGATGCTGGCGGTTCCTTTACACGCCGCAGGGGTGGATGCTGCCGATGTGCTGGCCAGGGCCCGCGCAGCCAGTGGCGGCGAGCGCTGGCAGGCTGCACAGCACCTGCAGGCTGAGGGCGAGCAGTCGCTGGGCGGTCTGCACGGGCGGTGGGAGCTCAACCAGGATCTGCGCGCCGGGCGCTATGCCGAACAGGCGCAGCTGGGGGAATTCATCGTCGCGCAGGGGTTTGATGGGCAACTGTCCTGGCGGCGCGACTACGGTGGTGAGGTCGGCCTGCTGGACGGCACTGTGCCGCGCCGGACAGCGCGAACGCAATCCTGGCTGGTCACGCGCACCTACTGGTCCAGCGCCTATCCGGCCGCCCGCTTTGCCCCGCCCCGCGCCGACACGCTGGACGGCCGGCGCTATACCGTCCTGGCCACTACCCCGGAGGGCGCCGACCCGATCGAGCTCTGGTTCGACAGAGACAGCGGCCTGCTCGGCCGCGTGGTCATTGCATCCGCGCGCACACCCACCGCCATCGCACTGGAAGACTACCGGGCCGTGGAAGGTCTGATGCTGCCCCACCGCATCATCACCGACACCCTCGATGCCCAGGGCAGTGCCGATCCACGATTGCGCAGCGACGTGCGGGTGCATCGCTATCGGGTGAACAGCCCGATGCCGGACGCACGGTATGCGCCACCGGCGATGGCCGCCGACAGCTACATCGAGGATGCCAGCGGCACCACCCGCGTTCCGTTCGACCTGATCAACAACCACGTCTATATCGAGGCCGAGGTGGATGGCCAGCCGGCACGCTTCCTGGTCGACACCGGCGCCATCAACCTGCTGACACCCACGGCCGCCAAGCGCCTGGGGCTGACAACAGCGGGCCGCCTGAGCGTGCATGGTGCCGGCGACAACGCCAGCGACCTGGGCCTGGCACAGGCCCGCCACCTGCGCATCGGTGGCGCGCACCTTGCAAACCCGGTGTTCCACATCATCGACCTGGGCCAGCAGATCAACTCGATGGGCGTGCCACACGATGGCTTCATCGGCTACGAGACCTTCCTGCGCTTCGTCACCACCTTCGACTATGGCGCGCGCGTGCTCAGCTTCACCCGACCGGGCCACTACCAGCCGCCCGCCAGCGCGGTGGTGCTGCCGTTCGAACAGGACGACCGCGCACCGGTACTGAATGGCGAGCTTGACGGCATTCCGCTGCGGCTGTGGCTGGACACCGGGTCACGCAATTCGCTGAGCCTGAGCAGCCCGTTCGTGCGTGCGCATGGCCTGCTTGAGAAATACCACGCCAGTGAGGAGGCGGTGCTGGGATGGGGTCTGGGTGGGCCAGGCCGCGCGCGACCGGCACGGCTGGGTGTGCTGCGCATGGGCAGCATTGAAGTCAACGGCCTGGTCGGCGACCTGTCCAGCACCAACAAGGGGGCGCTGGCCCTGTCCGACTATGGCGCGATTCTCGGTGGCGGGGTGTTGCGGCGGTTCTCCATGGGCATCGACTACGATGCCAAGCGTCTGTACCTAGTGCCCAACGCCGAAAGCACGCAGCCCGATGCCTTCGATCGCAGCGGGTTGTGGCTTCAGTCCGAGGGCGCTGCACTGCGTGTGGCCGATGTGGCGCCAACCAGTGCCGGTGCACGCGCCGGATTACGCAGGGATGATCGCATCGTCATGATTTCAGGTGAGCCGATTGCCACGCGGAGACTGGCGCACTGGCGTGCGCTGCTGCGTGAGCGCCCGGGTGGGACGCGTGTGGGCATCCGTTATCTGCGCGATGGCCGGCAGGCGGATACCGAGCTGGTGCTGGCGGACCGGGTGGCTGCGGATTGGCATGCAGATTGAGATCGCGCTGGTGCAATCGCCGTGGGGGCACCCGCTGCCCATGCGGCGGGTACCGCTGAACGAGGGTGATCGAGAATCTCGCACACCGGCGGGAACGTCAGGGAATGAACGACGCGGAGCGATGTTCGCAACCGGCTATATCCCGTACCACGATGGAGTACTCCGCGTCCGCGCTGGATTGGCCGGACAGGAACACGCCATCACCATCGAACAGAACGCGCTGCTGTTCACCCTGCCCGATCGACAGCCCGATTGCTCCCGGCGTGATTTCCTCAAGGATCACGTTGTAAGGCCGCCAGGCATCCTCGCCCGTACGCCTCATCTCTGCGCGAGCAGTTCTTGCGTTCAACCTGCGTCTTTCATCCACCCACAGTTGAAGCGGTTGATCAGCATTGTGGGTGATTCGGAAACGCCCGTAGGTCAGTCCGTCGACTCTCTCGGTGCCGATGTAGGTGAGATAGGCCTGCGGACACTTCGTGATGCGATTCGGATGCGCCGCACAGGATGCCAGTGCAACCACAAGGCAAAAGGCAGTCAGGCGCTTCATGGGCTTGAAGCCTGATGTGGGTCGCTGTCGCGGCGGCATGCGGCGGTGAGGGCAACCAGCACTACGCCCCAGAGTGGCGTGAGCAGCACGACGCTCATCACCGTCAGCGAAACCGGTACCTGCCAGAGCAGCGATGACCTGAACCCGCTGAATCTATAGGCCTCCATTACAAGCACCACGACCTGAGCCAGAAGGCCCGCGAGCAGCCCCAAGCCAGCTCCCTTGGCAAGCCGCCTGATCGTCAGGCGGCCACCGGCGGGAACCCGCGCGCCCACTCCCAGCAACAGAAGACTGATGGAATACAGCCAGAAGAAGGCATGATGTGAGTCGAAGGCGTAAAGCGTCCTGCCCGCAAAGTGCAGGAACAGCCAGAGTGCTCCACACGACACCGCGCAGGCCAGCCCGTACCGAAGAATCTTCCTGGCTTCCATCTTGCACCTCTCCGAGGCGTGCAGGCCGATCGCGTTCTTTTGTGGAGGACTGCGGAAGCCGTGAACAACATTGCTGTCAGACCAAAGCAGATGGCCATGTTCCCAAAGCTGGCGTGGCACCTCCCATGACGAGGGCAGGCATCATTCGGAACCAGGGGGTTCCCCCCTATCCGAGTTCATGCGCCTTGCCTCCCGCTTGATCGCTCTACTCGCGCAGCGCATCGCGCAGCGCTCGAGAGTACCTACCTGCCCCACGGGATCGATCACCACGCGCGGCGTACCCAGATGATCCGGCTGGACGTAGGCCAGTTCCGGCACGCCAGTGCCCAGCACGTTGATCAGCGCCACCGGATAGGTATTCGCATAGGTTTCAATCGGCGTGCCGTCCGAGCTGAGCTGAGCTGGGCTTACTTGGTCAGATAGACAGAGCTTAGGGCAATGACTTCAGACCAACGGAAGAGGATTTGATCACTGCATAATCCAGATCACGATCAGGGGAATCAGCAATATAAAATATACAAGGAACGAGACCCAGAACACCAAGAGCAACAACCTGCGCGCTCCTGATGCGCCGTTGTACACCCGCGTCCATCCGCAGATCGGGTACTTGGTCAAGAAATGATCTCGCTCCAGGATCGCAGGCCTGCCAAGAGATTCCCATAGTTCAGGCGAATTTCTCTTTAGCTCCCAAACCAGAAAAATCCGCGAAACGAATGCCATCAACAACGTTGCGATAGCGAGCAAGCAAAGGGCTTCGAAAACTGATTCCAATGACATTCGAAGAACTTCCTTGTCGAGTTCCATCCAGACGGGGTAGCGGACTGCTTTACCGAGGTCATCAGTCGCTCGACATCATGGCTACTTTGCGTTCCAGACTGCAGCCACGTTGCCGAAGGCAGAACAACTCTCATCCTTACCCCGCTCTGCAGCTAAGCCACGAGCAGAAGAGCAGTCGAACGACTTTCAATTCATTCGCACTGAACGATGCTGACTCTACTTGAACCCCTTACAACCGCGCCTTCTTTCCGCCTCGGCGAAGGGGAGCTTTTCTCTTTCCAATCAACATCGAAGCAACAATAAACATGGCGCCACCGATGATCCACACCACCCCAATTATTCTATTGTAATGTGCCTGCCCTACAAGTCGAATAATCGACATGTATAGATCACAGTTCACTCGGCAAGGCCCAGTCCCAACCAATGCACCTCCAATTACTGCCAGGCCAAACGCTATCGTAACAAGCCCAACCACAACCCCGAATGCTCGCAAAATCATTTAGCTACCTCCGCGACCGCCAGTTTATTATGGAGTCTCGAACCAGATCAATCAGATCAAGAGGATCCGCCTCAGGATTAGATAGCAGAGGATGCGAGGGATTAGAATAATAGGGGGCTAGACACTGACACCCTCTTGAATGGACCTGGGCAACGGTGGGATTCGATGGAAACCCACCCCTCATGACGTCACCACTTGTGCACTGATTTTGATCCTTTCTACAGACTTCAACCGCACAATACTGAGTATAGTCATGCTCACTTACGAGGCTAGCAGCGTTCTCCAACGACCCCACTTCCTCGGGCGAAAGCCCGCGCGAGTAAATTGGATTGGTATGTGAGTTTGACTCGATTGCCTGACGCTGGGCGCGCGCTGCAACTCTCCTTTGAGCGGAGTTGCCGCCACCCTGTCGCGCAAGACTTGGCGGCCTTCCACCTTTCAGGCCCATGGAATCCTCGTTGGATAGTGGATCACCATCGACATAAGAATACAGCGAGTACCCACCCCTGAATCCAATGGGATCGCTCTGCGAATAGCGTCCCACCACCGGGTTGTATTCCCGCTGATAGTTGTAGAACAGCTCACTCGCACCCGTCGCCTGCTGGCCCGGGAAGCGCAGCGCCAGCTCGAACGCCACACCATCGCCATCGGGATCGGCACTCGGAATCTGGTTACCGAACACCTCGCTCTTGTTGCTCCACTCCCAGATCGCGACATCGCGCACCGGATCGATCACCACGCGCGGCGTACCAAGATGATCTGGTTGGACGTAGGTCAGTTCAGGCACGCCGGTGCCAGGCACGTTGATCAGCGCCACCGGGTAGTTGTCCAGCCAGATCGCCTGTTGCTGCGCCTGGCCCGTGGCCGAGTAGTTACCCAGCCACTGCCCTGCTTCGTCATACAGGGTGATCTGCGCTGCGCCACCGGCTGGAGTACGCAGCACGCGTTCACCGCGGTGGTTGTAACCGTAGCTTTCCAGTACGGCATTGCCCTGCTTCACCGCGTTCATGCGGTTGGCATCGTTGTAGATGAACGTCTTGCCGCCGATGCTGGTGGTGTTGCCCACCGCGTCATGGTTGCGCACTTCGCCGTCCACGGCTGTCAGGCGATGGCTAGTTGCTGGATAGGTGTAGCTGGCGGTGCCTGCCGAGGTGATCAGCGCGGTGCGATTACCGGTGGCGTCGTAGGCATAGGTTTCAATCGGCGTGCCGGTCGCGCCGTCCTGGGTCTGGGTCAGGCGGCCCAGCGTGTCGTAGGCGTACTTGGCCAGCACCGTCGAGCCTGCGCCGTTCTTCAGCTCGGTGATCGAACCGACCGGATCATAGCCGTAGCCCAGCGACAGGCCACCTGCGGCCGGGTCATGTACCGCCTGCGGGCGGTAGTCCAGATCCAGCGGACGCTGCAGCTGGCGGCCATTGCCGTAGGTCCAGCCGGTCGCCGGACCGAAGGCTGCATAGCTCACGTTGTTCACCACGATCTGGCGCGCCTGGCCGGGCCGGGTCAGACCGATCTGGCTGATGCGGCCCTGGATATCACGCACGTAGTCGGTCACGCTGCCGTCGGGGTAGGTCAACGCCGTCAGACGGCCCGACTTGCTGTAGGCGTAGCGCAGCGTGCTGGCCACACCATTGACGGTCTGCAGCTTGCGGGTGACCTGACCGAAGCGGTCATGGCAGTACTGGGTGCTGCCGTTGGCATGCAGCACCTGCCCCAGCCGCCCCTTGGCGAAGCGCTCGTCGGCGGCGCAGGCAGCCGGCGCCACGTCATAGCTGTAGCCTACGTCCAGATTGGGGTCCGGATAGGCGACTCCGATCAAACGGTTCAGCGCATCGTAGTGATAGGTGGCGGTGACGCCGCGCGCGTCGGTAACGGTCTTGCGATTGCCTGCCGCGTCCACGGTGTAGCTGCTGGCGCCACTGTCCGGGCTGACCTGTCCGGTCAGATCACCGAAGCCGTTGTAGGCGTAGGTGGTGTGCAGGCCCTTCGGATCAGTGACCTGGGTGACCTGGTCCAGCGCGTTGTACTGGCTGCGGATCTCCGCCGCCACGCCACCCACGTCCTGCAGGGTCTGGGCCAGGCGGTTCAGCGGGTCATACTGCTGGCGGGTCACGCGCTGCAGTGCGTCGGTCACCGTCTGCGGGTTGCCGTTGGCATCGTAGGCAAAGCCGGTAGCGTGATTGCCCGCATCCTTCAGTGCGGTCAGCTGGCCGAGTGTGTTGAACGTCCGCGCCAAGGTACGACGCAGCGTGCCACCTGCATCGAGTGTGTCTTCCTTGAGACGGTTGCCGGCGTTGTCCAACGCATAGTGGATCGTGTTTCCGCTGTTGTCGGCAATATCGGTCAAGCGCTGTGCTGCGTCATAGACATAGGTGACGCTGCTGCCGTCAGGCTCGGTGATCTGTTGCACCTGGCCGGTCGGCCAGTAGCTGATCTGGGTGACCCGATCCTCGGCAGTGGTGGCGCCGCGCACAGTGATCGAGGTCGGCCAGCCGCGCGCATGGTAGGTGTAATCGGTGACCACGCCGTTGGCATCCTTCGCCGACAACGGCCGTCCGAGCACATCGTAGGCCAGGGTCTCGACCGTCTGCCCGAGCGCATTGGTCACGCTGCGCAGGTCACCCTTGCGATAGCTGCAGGCACCACTGGTCGCGCATCCCGCATCGTCCGCGGTGTAGTACGCATAGGTGGAGACATCCGCCACATCGCCTCGCGGCCCATCCACGCTGCGCAGCAGACCCACCAGCGGGCACTCTGGCCCTTCGGCCTCACAGTAGGTCTGCGTGGTGACGCGGGTGTCACCGGTCAGCGTGTCGCGCACGGTGATGGTGGTCGGCTGGAGGCGTGCATTGCGCGCGATGCGGGTCTCACGGTTACCGACGGTCTGCTGGACCAGCCGATTGCTGTCCATGGCCACGCGCGCTTCGCTGATGCGCTGATCCGGGGTACCGGTTGCTTCGGTGGTAGTGGTCACGCTGACGGTGCCTGCGGCAGCATCGCTGGCCTCGGCATAGGCATACTGGGTGACAACGCCACGGCGGTCGGTCACCGACTGCAGCCGACGCCGGAAATCGGTGGCCTCGGGCAGATAGGCGCGAGTGATGCTGCCGTTGCTCTCGGTGATGCCATTGACCTTGCGCGGAAGGCCGCTGGCGCCGCTGGCGGTCAAGGCGTAGGTGCTCTGCTTGCCCAGTGCATCGGTGACGATGGTGGTGCCCGCCGGGGTGTACTCCAGGCGCACGCCATCAATGCCCACGTCGGCTTGACTGCAATCGCCGGAATGGCGGCTGCAGGTGACCCGCCCTTGCGTGTCATAGCCGTACCAGCTGTAGCGCTGGCTGTCTTCGGCGGTAATGCCAGTCAGGTAACCCGGGAAGCGGGCGTCCTCATAGTGGTACGTACGACTGGCGCCGTCTGCGTAGGTCGCACGGATCAGTTCGCCGGCAGGTGAATAGGCGTAGCTCACCACAGGCTGGCCGGCGACCATCACCGCGGAGATCAGCGAGTCGTCACCTGGCAGGAGGTACTGAATATCCAGACGCCGCCCGGTTGAATGGGTGACGCTGAGCAGGCGGCCACGGCTGTCGTGTGCATAGGTCAGCGACGTTCCGTCCTCGAAATCGCGACGCTGCATCAGACCGGTGGAACTGAACAGGATGCGCTCCCCGGCGCGTGAGAGCAGCCAGTTGGAACCTTGCTGCGTTACCCGCTCGCCGCTGCCGTCATTGGCTTCGTAGTAGGCACCGCGCTTGGGGAAAGCGAGGTGCGTGCCGTCCTGACCGATCCGACCGACCTTCACTTCGGTGCCCGGTGGGAACGTGGTGCTGTCCACACCGACCGTCAACCGCAGGTTGTGCGAGTGCGTCCAACCCGTGCCCAAGGCGGCTCCAGGCGTGCTGGTCAGCGAGTGGTAGTGACGGCGGAAGCTGATCCAGCCCAGATCGAAATCGGGCTCGGGCTGGGTCTTGTCACCTGTTGTCGGGTCGCATGGATTTCCAGGTGCATCACACTGTTGCGCGATCATCGGGCTGTAGTATCGGCGGGTCATTGCCGCCGTCCCCGTCTCAAGCGCCGGGGGCATGCCGCACATCTGCAGATCTTCACGCCACTTCATGATGGTGCTGCTGGTATTGGGGCACTTCACTTCCCGTGTCCGCTGGACATGGCGCGGCGCTGTCATCGGCTCGCAGGTTGCACTGCCTGCATTGAAGGAGTGGTAGGTTACGGTGGCCACGCCCCGCTCACCCACATTGCTGCCATCGGCGCCGGCACCTGCGCCACCGCCAGGTATCCCCGTCCACGCCTGCGTCATCGAAACCTGCGGCGCCGGGCAGGCGGGCTCCTTGGGCACCGTCAGCCTGAGCGCCTCGAACAGGGCCTCCTCCGAGCCATGCGCCTGGCTGTCGAAGCGGTATGTCCAATCGGTCTTGATCAGCTTCGCGGGCTTGATCGCGTAGTCATAGATGATCTTGTCGGTCAGGGTAGTGGTCCCCCGCATCTCCCAGCTGAAGGGGCCATAGGCCTGATGGGCGGCAAAGCGGGTTTCAATGTCCTTCTGTACCAGCTTCTCGGTCGCACGGGGCTGGTTGCCGGACGCGAACGCGAACCACTGCTTCTTCACCTCCTGCGCCTGAACCGCAGAGGTGCCCATGCATCCCAGCGCGGCCATCGCCAGCACTCCGCTCGACAGATCCTTCAATCGCTTCAACATCCCTGTTCTCCTTCCTGGACGAACACAGCGCCGGCGGGAACGAGAACGTGGGGCGGCTGCCTCACCACGTCATGCTTCGGATCGTCCCTGGTCCGGAATGCGGCCTGACCGCACGGGGGACGTTATCTCCGATGTGATTTACACATTCAAGTCAGAAACTGTGGAATGGGTCTGATTTCAGAGTTTTCTGATACAGGTCGGCCGATCAGATGGGCAGCCGAGCACGGGCTCGGCTCTACAGGGGCCAATGCCCACACGAACAGCAACGCCGGGCATGGCCCGGCGTTGCATTCAAAGCAGTCGAGCATGGCTCGACTCTACAAGGAGCAGATCAGTACTTACCGTCAAACGCGAAGATCGGCTTGCGCTGCTTCCACGCGCCGCCAGTGAAGTCCGGGAACTCCAGCGTCTGGAAGCTGTTGGCGATCGACTGCTCGCTCAACGGCGTGATCGCACTCCAGGTCACGGCGTCATAGATATCGATCGGCATCGGTGCCTTGGCCTTCAGCGCCTCGACAAACGCGTGGATGACGAACCAGTCCATGCCACCATGACCGGCGCTGGCAGCGGTCTCGGCATTCTGCTTCCACAGCGGGTGCTCATACTCGTCCTGGTACTTCTTGAACTCTTCCCACTGGTGCGGCGGGCTGCGGCCTTCGATGTGGATCGAATGGTTCACATCCATCCACAGGCCCTTGGTGCCCTGCACGCGGAAGCCCATCGAATACGGGCGCGGCAGCGAGGTATCGTGCTGCAGCAGGATGGTCTCGCCGTTCTCGCAGGCCAGCGTGGTGGTCACGATGTCACCCAGCTTGAACTTCACCTTGGTGCTGGGGTGGGTGGTGCCGCCACTCTTGGCCACGGTGTATTCGTGCAGGCCACGCGCCTTGGTCGCGAAGGCGTTGATGTGGGTGAAGCGGTTGCCACGGTTGATGCCGGTATACATCGCGCACGGGCCGATGCCGTGGCTGGGGTAGAGCTCGCCATTGCGCTCCACCGAATGCTCGGTGCGCCAGCGGGCTTCGCTCCAGCCCTTGGGACCGAACTCCACGCCGCTGTCATACGGCTGGTTCGGGTCACCGGAATTGAACTTCACGCCGCGCAGGTCGTGCTGGTAGCCAGCCTGCAGGTGCACCAGCTCGCCGAACAGGCCCTGGCGCACCATCTGCAGCGCGGCCATCACGTCGCGGCGGTAGCAGACGTTCTCCAGCAGCATGTAGGGCGTGCCGGTACTCAACTGGGTCTTCAACACGTCCCAGTGGTCCTGCAGGGTGATGCCGGCCACCACTTCGCAGCCCACCGCCACGCCGGCCTGCATCGCGGCAATCGCCATCGGCGCGTGGTACTCCCACGGCGTGGCGATGATCACGCCATCAATGCCCTTCTGTTCCAGCAGGCGCTTCCAGGCATTGGTGTCGCGGTCCTGGCCGTAGGTCTTCGGTGCCGGCTTGCCGGCCTTGCTGACCATCTCCACGGCACGGCCGAGCATGATCGGCTCGATATCGCAGACGGCGACAACCTCGACGTCGTCGCGGCGCACCAGTTCCTTCAGCAGCACCAGGCCACGCATGCCGGTACCGATCATGGCCAGGCGCACCTTGCGCCCGCGTGCCCATGCCGGGGTCTGCGGCAACAGGCTGCTGGCGGCGACAGCGGCGCTGGCCGCGATGAATTCCCTACGCTTCATGGCAAACATCTCTCCTCTTGGCAGCGTGCCGGCCGTAGCCGGCACGCCAGGTAACGCAAACGGAATTACTTGAACCGGTAACCGACAGTCACACTGTAACCACGGCCGAAGATGGTTGCGTAGTCACTGGAGTCACCCAGGAAGCTGTTCGGATCGTAGAACGGCAGGCGGTTGAACAGGTTCTTGACGGTGAAGCTCAGGTTCCACGCATCATCCGGGCGCCAGGTGACGCTCATGTTGGCGGTCCACCACGACGGTGCACCGTCGCACTTGCTCTTCTGCAGGGCCAGGTAGCCGCCGGTGCAGGTTTCCTTGTTGTTGCTCACCTCATCAACCTGGTCGGTGGCCCACTTGGTGCCACCCACGTAGTTGACGAACATGCTGGTGGTGACCTGCTTGTAGGTCCAGTCGGCATTGAGCGTGGCACGCAGGCGCGGGTTGTTGTAGTAGCCCACCACGTCGCCGTAGTACCAGCCGTTGGCTTCATCCATGTAGAAACGGTTGCGGTTGGCGATGGTGGCAGCCAGGCCGATGTTCAGGTTGCCCCAGTCCCCCAGCGAGAAGCGGCTGCGCGCATCGATGTCGAAGCCGTCGATCAGGGTCTTGCCACGGTTCTTGTACTGGCCCACCACGCTGGCCACGTTGCCGGCCGAATAGCCCGGCAGCACCGACGGGCAGCTCACGCCACTGGCCGGGTCGGCACACATGGCCGCCAGCTGCGCCAGGTTGGCGCGGTCGCTGTCGGTGATCGGCGAGCGCGACATCGAGATGATGTCTTCCATGCGGCGATAGTCCGGCGCGACGATTTCGTTGTTGCGGTAGATGAACCAGTAGTCGGCCGACACCGACAGCCAGCTCGCCGGCTCGTAGACGAAGCCGAGGGTGGCGATCTTCGCCTTCTCCGGCTTCAGGTCCTTGTTTGGCTGGGTCATGCGCGCAACGGTGCGGCTGCAGTCGACGTTCAGCATGTTCTTGCCCAGGTCGACATCACCCGGCCGCTGCGACTTCAGCAACAGGTTCGCGATGGCGTTGGTCTCGTTGCAGCGCAGCTCGTCGCGGAAGCCGCCCAGCTGGGCGAACACGCCGCCATTGCCGGACTCGGCCAGGCTCGGTGCACGGAAGCCGGTGGAGTAGGTACCGCGCAGCATCAGCTGGTCGAACGCCTGGTACTTGAAGCCGATCTTCGGTGCCACGTTGGCACTGAAGTTCGGGTACTTGTCCACGCGCACCGCCGCATCCAGTTCCAGCTTGTCGGTGATCGGCGCCACGGTTTCGGCAAACAGCGCGTAGGTGTTGCGCTTGCCGTCAAACCAGGAACCGCCCTGCTGGGTGATCAGACCGTTGGCGGCGTCGGCGTTGCCCGGAGTGTAGAAGGTTTCGCGGCTGGCGTTGAAGCCGAATGCCGCACGCATCTCGCCGGCCGGCAGCTGGAACAGCGGGCCTTCGATCTTGCCGTCGAGGGTGTGCAGGCGGGTCCACGACTGGATGTCGAAGGTCGGGAACGCTTCACGGATCAGCGCGGCGTTGGCTTCGCTGATCTCGCCGAACTTGTACGCCGGATGGTCGGAAATGATCACGCGGCCGGTGCCCGGATCGATCGTGTACGGGCCGAAGGCCTTCTCGAAGCCCTTGGTGTTGACGTTGATCGTCTGGTAGGTGGTGGAGTGGGTGCCGGCGCTGGCGAACGCGGTTTCCCAGTTCCAGTCGCCCCGGTTGCCACGCGCACCGGCCAGCACGCGGTAGCTCTTGTCGGTATTGCGCTGGCCGAAATAGTTCGGGCCGGCATCCTGCAGCAGGTAGTTCAGGCCGACCACACCGCCCATCATCGCCTTCATCTGCGGGCTGGCGTGGTTGTATTCGTTGTTCGGGCCCAGGAACGGGTACAGGAACTGGTTGACGGTGTTGCCGGTATTGCGCGAGAACCAGCTGGTCGGGTTGCCGGTGGTGGTGCCGTAGGTGCGCGGCGTGCCGCCGTTGGCGCGCAGGTCGATGTCGGTGTAGGTCGCCTCGGCGAAGATCTCGGTGCTGTCACCGACCAGGAAGGTGCCGTTGAGGTAGGCGGTGTTGCGCTCGGACTTGGCGCCGGCATCGATCTCGTTGTTCATCCAGGTTTCCCAGACGCAACGCGGACCGGCCGCTTCACTGGTCAGCACGTTCCTGCAACCCGGCGCAGCTTCCTGCACACGGCGGCCGGTGACTGGATCGAAGGCGAAGTAAGTGCCCGGATTGAATTCACCCGGCTTGCTGCCCACGCCCAGGCGCAGGTTGTTGAGGTAGTTCGGATTGTTGACGTAGTACTGGTCGGGCCGCTTGTCGTAGAAATCGCTCAGCGGGATCGCGTCGCGGCGGTACATGTTCACCGCGCCGTAGATGTTGAAGCGGTTCTCGGTCAGGTCACCGAAGCCGGCGGTGATGCTGGCCTGGCGCTCGCCGTAGGAATCGATGCGCGAGGAGGTGTCGTTGGTGAAGCTGACCTCGGCCCCCTGGAAGTTGCGCTTGGTGATCACGTTGATCACACCGGCCACCGCATCGGTGCCGTACACCGCCGAGGCGCCGTCGGTCAGCACTTCCATGCGCTCGATGGCCGCGGCCGGGATCGCATCGATGTTGACGAACTGGGTCTGGAAGCCGGCCGGCGCACCGTAGTACGACAGGCGGCGACCGTTCAGCAGCACCAGCGTGCCCTGGGCACCGAGGCCACGCAGGTTGGCCTGCGAGGCACCGTCGGAGCCGGTGAACAGCGAACGCGCGTCCTGCTGCGCCGGGCGTGCGGCCGGCAGGTTGTCGAGCACCTGCAGCAGCGTGCGTGCACCCATGTTCTGGATGTCCTGCTTGCTGATCACCTGCACCGGCGAGGCGGTTTCAACGTCGGTGCGGCGGATGTTGGAGCCGGTGACCTCGATGCGGGCCAGGTCGGTGGCCTTGTCCTTGCTCTCCTGGGCGAAGGCAGGAACGGCGACCGACAGCAGCACGCCGGCGATGGCCAGCGACAGCGGAGCGATCGAACGACAGGGGGGGCGGTGGTGGCGGGCGGGCAACATCGGGGTTCTCTCCTGGCAGGGGTGCAGCGCAATAAGTGAGCGCGTGGGCGTTCGGCGGGCAAAACGCTCCCGGGCCACAGCCACGAGGGCCGTAGTCGGAATGGGCGGGGGGAGGAGCGGTGTTACGAGGGGGTCATGGGGCGACGATGCTGGCGGAGTCGCCCTCCTGGCCGATCAGTACGGCATTGGCCCAGTTGGCGCAGACCTGGGCGGGTTGACTGCCCTGCGCACCCAGCGTGCGCAGGCTCAGGGTGGAAAGGCCTCGGATGTCCAGCTCCGGCTTGACCACGCCGGGTGCCTTCACCAGGCCGCTGTCATACAACAGGCGGTTGTCACCCCAGACCTGGAACTGCAGGCCACCGGCGGTGCGGCAGGCGTCGTCGATGCCGAGGTCGGCACGCAGCAGGTGCCAGCCGCCCTGCAGGCGCAGGTCGATGCGGCTGTTGGCGCCGACGCCCAGGCCACGGCGGAACTGCAGGCCGTTCATGCGCATGCCGGCGTCGCCACGGAAGGACTGGTCGGTGCGCACCTGGCTGGCCAGCGCGGCCGGCACCGGCAGCTCGGAGAGATAGCGCTGCCGGGCCGGTCGCTCCGGTTCCTGGTGTTCGAGGATGTGGAAGGTGGACAAGGCGATCGGGCCGACGTCGCGTGGCTGCAGTGCATCGAATGCGCGGGCGCTGCCCTGTGCGGCGGTGACCATCGGGTCGGTGCTGCTGGCGCCGTCGCCTTCGGGGTTCTGCACGCTCAGCACGCGGAAGCGCAGCAGGCGCCCGGCATGGGCCGGGAACGCGATGCGCTGCACGCCCTCCTTCAACTGCAGGCGGCCACGTGCGATCGGCTCGCCCCACTCGCCATTGCTATCGCCCAGGTACACCTCGTAGTCGCGCACCTGGCCGTGCTTCCAGTTCTTGTCGTTGCGCGGCGCGATGTCGATGCCGTCGATCATCCTGCGCTCGCCGAAGCCGATCACCCACTCATGCGCACCGGTGCGCACGGCCTGGTTGCGCACACTGCGGAACCAGGTGGCCGGATCGTCGTCGAAGGCATTTTCCAGCGCATGGCCAGGCTCTTCGGCCGGGCGATTGACCACCAGCAGGCTGTCGGCCGGCAGTTCGCGGCCCAGCACCGGCGCGGCCGGATAGGCATCGTCGGCGGCCGCGGCAGCCACCGCGAAGTCCAGCTGCAACTGCAACGGCTGGCGGATGTCCTGGGCGGCGGTGCGCACATGCACGGTGCCACGACGCTCCTTGGCATCGAAGTACCAGCCTTCACTGGCGTTGTTGAACGCAGCGGCATCGGCCAGCGCCGGCAGCGCGCGACCACCGGCCTGCACCGCGCGCGGCGCCTGGCGGCTGAGCACGCGCAGGCCATAGCGACGCTGCGCCAGCTGGCCGTTGTACTGGCCCCGCACGGCATCAATCTGCACCTGCACCGGGCCACTGCCCTGCGCCGGCGCCTGCACGCGGATCTGCAGCGTGCTCGATTCGCCCTGCTGGTAGCGGCGGGTGTTGCCGTCGTCTTCGTACAGCGTGTACTGCGACTCGCCCTGCGGGTACAGGTCGAACGTCACCTCATCGAGTGGCTTTTCGCCATCGAACAGCATCGACGGGTACATCGGCAGGATCGCACCGGCACGCACGAACACCGGCAGCGTGGCCAGATCCACCTGGCGGTCGAGCTGGCGGCCATCGGCGGCGGCCTGCACGCGGCGGCCGTCCCAGTAGTCGATCCAACCACCAGCCGGCAGATGGATGTCGCGGCGCCAGCCACGGCTTGCCGCCTGGCTGCGGTACACCGGCGCCACCAGCAGGTCGCGGCCGAGCAGGAACTGGTACTTGTAGGTTTCATCCTGCGCATGCGGATCGCGCGGGTTGTCCCACATCAGGCCACGCACCGGCGGTGCGCCGGTCTGCGCAGCCTCGTGCACCAGCCCGTACATGTACGGGGTCAGGCGCATCTTCAACTTCAGGTAATCGCGGTTGATGCTGCGGTAGGGCTCGTCGTACCACCACGGGTGCTTGCGCGCATTCGACGACCAGCCGCTCATGCCCATCAGCACCGGGGTGAAGGCCTTCCACTGCAGGTCGCGGGTGAAGGTCTCGGCGCTGCCGCCGAAGATCGCATCGACGTCGCCGCTGGCGTAGGCCATGCCGGACAGGCCCGAACCGACCAGGGTCGGTACGTGCCAGCGGATGTAGTCCCAGCTGCTGCTCTGGTCGCCGGTCCATGCCACCGCATAGCGCTGGATGCCGGCCCAGCCCATCACCGTCCACAGGAACGGGCGCGAATCGGAGTTGTCGAGGATGCCGTTGAATGCCTGGCGGTTGGCGTCCATCGCGAACTGGTAGCCCTTGCCGGTCCAGGCCACGTCCAGCTTCTGCACGCGGCTGCCGGCTTTGCCCACTTCCCAGGCGATCTTGTCGACGCCGTTCTCGGTCCACAGACCGGTGCGGAAACCGTACTTGGCCAAGCCCTTCACCGTTTCCGGCAACTGCTTGTAACCGCAGCCGTAACCATCATTGGGCAGGATCCAGCCACCGGGCATGTCGTGGGCGCGGTATTGCTTGGCCACGCTGTCGATCACATCCGGGGTGGTGCCGGTCGGGCCGTCGCTCCAGCCTTCGGGCACGGTGCCGGGCTTCTTGCTGTTGTCGCCGTCGTTGTAGCAATCGGCATCGCCGTAGGACAGCGCCCAGCGCGCCACCATGTTGGGGCGGCCGGTCAGCTGGGTGTAGCGCTCGATCAGTTTCGGCAGGTCGGCGCCGACGAAGTAGTACGCATCGAAGCGGTCTTCGCGGTGCAGCAGCGTGGCCTGGTCGGTCTCGCGCAGATCGTAGCTGCCATCGCTCCAGGTATTGCGCAGCATGCCCCAGCCGCGGCTGCTCAGGAGCATCGGCGCCGGGCTGGGGCGGTCGCCCTCTTCCCAGCCGCCGGAATAGGACACCTCCAGCTCGCGTCCCTTGAACTGGTAGCGGCCATTCTGCTGGCCACCACCGAAGTAGCCTTCGTCAGCCTGCGAGGACAGCACCTGCACGCTCTGCGTGGCATCCAGGTCCAGCGGCTGCAGTTCCTGCCACAAGGCGGTGGGCTGGCCGTTGTCCAGGCGCTCCAGGCGCAGGCGCAACGGCTGCCGCTGCACATGCAGCACCAGTGCATCGGTGCGCACGCGGATTTCCTGCACGTCCTCTTCCAGCTGCGCCCGCACGTTCGCCTTGGGCTGCGGCAGTACGATCGGTGCGGCCTTGTCACCTGCACCGGTGAGCTTGCCGTTGCGGCCGGCCTGCACGCGGATGATGTCGGTGGCCGGCAGCTCGATGCGGATGCGCGCGCCCTTGTCGGTCTGCAGATCCCAGCCCTGCACGCCGTCGCGGCTGGCGCTGGCGCTGACCGAACGCAGGTTGCCGACGGGCTCGGCCCGGGCCGGCATGGACGCCAGCATCAATGCCGGCAACAGGGCCAGCATCAGCGGCGAGCGACGAACGCAGATTTCCACGCGGACTCCCAACCCGTTCACCGGGCGTTTCGAAAGCGATTGGGCCGACTCTAGGGCAGCGATTCGAAAGATGTCAACAAATTGAAAGGAAAAAGGAAGATATATTCCATTGAAACGAAAGTTGTTGCGCCGCAATACTTTGTGTAAGCGCTTGCAGGCGCCTGTTAAGCATTGTGCGATACGGCATCCGGCCGGTTCTTTCGTTTTCCCAAGCACTCCCGGGCGGGAAAAGTCACCACTCCATTTTCTTTCTTTTTACTTTCGCTATTTGACATTTCGAAAGAAAACACAGATGGTGCGCTGGCCCAACTGGAACCTCCGAATGGACGTCACCCTGCTTTCCGATGTGTCCGCCTGGCAGCGCCTTGGCGGAGCCGATACCGCTATCGAAATCGCCCAGCAGCCTGCGCTGTGGGAAGCCCTCGCGCAGGACCTGTCGCGTGCCCGCGACCGCCTGCTGGCCTTCCTCGGCGACAGCCTCAACGATCCCAACCAGCGCGTGCTGTTCACCGGCGCCGGCAGCTCCGGCTTCATCGCCGAAATGGTGGCCGATGCAATCAACGCGCAATGGCCGGCCGAGGTGCGCGTGGTGCATACCACCAGCCTGCTGACCCACCCGGCGCTGTACCTGCAGCGCGAGCGCCCGACCCTGCTGGTCTCGTTCGGCCGCAGCGGCTCCAGCCCGGAAAGCGTGGCGGCGGTGGACCGCGTGCGCAGCGACGTGGATGACGCGCGCTTCCTCGACATCACCTGCAATGCCGATGGCGAACTGGCCCGTCGTGGCGCCGGCCGTGCCGATACCTGCACTCTGCTGATGCCCTCGGCCAGCTGTGACCGTGCCTTCGCCATGACCAGCAGCCTGACCTGCATGCTGCTGGCGGCACTGACCGTGTTCGACCGCTCGCCGTGGGATGCGCGCGTGGCGCGCCTGAAGCAGATCGCCGCGCTGGCCCGCGAAGGCCAGGCACAGTGGGATGCACCGGTGGCCGCGCTGGCACAGCGCCCGTTCAACCGCATCATCTACCTCGGCAGCGGCCCGCTGGAAGCGCTGGCACGCGAGTGTGCGCTGAAGGTGCTGGAACTGACCGCCGGCCGCGTGCTGGCGCTGGCCAATACGCCGCTGGGCTTCCGTCATGGGCCGAAGTCGACGCTGGATGGCAACACCCTGGTGGTGGTGCTGCGCAGCGTGCAGCCGTTGGCGCGCCGCTACGAACAGGACCTGCTGGAAGAACTGCGCCGCGATGGCGTGGCCGGCCAGGTACTGGCGATCGGCCCGCATTCGGACATCGGTGCGGACGACGACTACACCCTCACCGTGCCGGCACTGGACGATCCGTGGCTGGCGCCGGTGTGGCTGGGCTTTGCGCAGCTGTTCGCGCTGCAGCGCTCGGCCGCACTCGGCCTGACCCCGGACAATCCGTTCCCGGATGGCACCGTCAACCGCGTGGTCAAGGGCGTCACCATCCACCATGGCTGAGCTGATCGCCCACGCCTGCTACGGCATCGACATCGGCGGCACCAAGATCGAGCTGGTGGCGTGCGATGCGGCGATGCAGGTCACCTGGCGCCGCCGCGTGGCCACGCCGCAGGGCGACTACGACGGTTTCCTGCAGGCGGTGGTGACCCTGGTCGCCGAGGCCGATGCCGCGCTGGGCCGTAGTGATGCGGCGATCGGCATCGCTCTACCCGGCGTGCGCGACCGCCGCAGCGGCCGCCAGCTCAGCGCGAACGTGCCTGCGTTGACCGGCCACAGCGTGGCCGCCGACCTGCAGGCACGCCTGCAACGTCCGCTGCATTTCGGCAATGACCTGCAGTGCTTTGCCCTGTCTGAAGCACACGGCGGTGCGGCCGACGGCTATCCGAGCATGTTCGGCGCCATCCTCGGCACCGGCGCGGGTGGTGGTTTCTGCCTGCACGGCCGCCTGCTGTCCGGCTTCAACGGGCTGGCCGGCGAATGGGGCCACTGGAGCGTGCCCGGTCATCTGCTGCAGCGCCACGGCCTGCCGCTGATCGACTGCGCCTGTGGCCTGCAGGGCTGCGTGGAGCGCTATGTGTCCGGCAGCGGCGTGGCGATGATCGAACGCCACCTCGGTGGCAGCGCCGCAGATGCCAGCGCGGTGATTGCATTGGCCGAAGCCGGCGATGCCCGCGCACGCAAGGCGCTGGACATCCATCGCGACCTGCTCGGCCACAGCCTGGCTGCGTTGGTGCTGGCGCTGGACCCGCACGTGATCGTGCTCGGCGGTGGTCTCTCGCAGTACGCGCCGCTGTACGCGCACCTGCCCGCCGCCATCGCCGCCCATCTGTTCAAGGGCGTGCAGGTGCCACCGATCGTGCCGCCACGCTTTGGCGATGCCGGCGGCGCACGTGGTGCTGCCCTGCTCGCCTGCCAACCCTCGTTTTCCTGATGTCCGGAGCCTGACCATGTCCCCGTTGCAGACCCTGCTTGCCTCCCACCGCGCTGGCGCCAACGTCGGCCTGTACAGCGTCTGCTGCAGCAACGAGCAGGTGCTGCGCGCGGCCATGCACGTGGCGCTGGCACACGGCACCGTGCTGCTGATCGAGGCCACCTCCAACCAGGTCGACCAGTTCGGCGGCTACACCGGCATGACCCCACCGCAGTACCGCGATTACGTGGGCACGCTGGCCGATGAGGAAGGCTTCCCGCGCGAACGGCTGATCCTGGGCGGTGACCATCTCGGCCCGAATGCCTGGCAGAAGCGCCCGGCCGCCGAAGCGATGACCCACGCGCGCGTGCTGATCGAAGCCTACGTCGCCGCCGGTTTCCACAAGATCCACCTCGACTGCAGCATGTCCTGCGCCGATGATCCGGTGCCGCTGCCCGATGCCATCGTTGCCGCGCGCTCGGCCGAGCTGGCCGAGATCGCCGAACGCACCGCCGCCGAACACGGCCTGCCGCCGCCGGTCTACGTGATCGGTACCGAAGTGCCGATTCCCGGTGGCGAAGCCTCGCTGGCCGAAGGCCTGCAGGTGACCACGCCGGCCGCCGCCGCGCAGACCCTGGCCATCCACCAGCAGGCGTTCGACACGCCGCAGCTGCGCGATGCGTGGCAGCGCGTGATCGCGATGGTGGTGCAGCCGGGTGTGGACTTCGACCACAGCAGCGTGCACGAATACGACCCGGCCGCCGCCAGCACGCTGGCCGGCTTCCTCGAACAGCAGCCGCGCATCGTGTTCGAAGCGCATTCCACCGACTACCAGCGCGAAAGCGGCCTGCACGCGCTGGTACGCGACCACTTCGCCATCCTCAAGGTCGGCCCGGCCGCCACCTTCGCCTATCGCGAAGCGCTGTTCGCGCTGGCCGCGATCGAAGCCGAGCTG
Source organism: Stenotrophomonas sp. ASS1 (assembly GCF_004346925.1). Taxonomy (NCBI): domain Bacteria; kingdom Pseudomonadati; phylum Pseudomonadota; class Gammaproteobacteria; order Lysobacterales; family Lysobacteraceae; genus Stenotrophomonas; species Stenotrophomonas oleivorans. The sequence goes on from NZ_CP031167.1 coordinate 4,302,820, forward strand.
CTGCCGGCCGCGCAGTGCTCGCGCCTGCCGCAGGTGCTGGACGAGGTGATGGTGGCGCAGCCGAAGTACTGGCAGTCCTACTACCAGGGCGATGAGGCCGCGCTGCGCCTGCTGCGCAGCTATTCCTTCAGCGACCGCTGCCGCTACTACTGGGGCGAGCCGGCGCTGGTGCAGGCGGTGCAGACCCTGTTCGCCAACCTGGAGCAGCACGCGCCGCCGCTGGTACTGCTCAGCCAGTACCTGCCGGAGCAGTACCGCGCCGTGCGCGAGGGCAGCCTGGCCAACACCCCCACCGCCCTGGTGCAGCACCGCATCGGCCTGTGCCTTGGCGAATACGCCCGCGCCTGCAGCGCCAACGAGGCCGGAGCCCGCGTGCAGAGCGCAGGTTCGGCTGCCGCCGTTGCTGCGAACGGCTAATCTCTACCTTTTCCCGCGAAACTGAGAATGGCCATGCGCAACACCCGCTCCCGCCGGCAACAGATCCTGCAGCTGCTGATCGAGCACGGCTCGGTGCAGGTGGCCGATCTGGTCGAGCGCTTTGGCGTGTCGGCGGTGACCATCCGTGCCGATCTGACCCACTTCGAGTCGCAGGGCCTGGCCACCCGTACCCACGGCGGTGCCACCCTGGTGCGCACGCCGCCGCAGGAACAGGACATCCACGAGAAGGACGCACTGAACCTGCCGCTGAAGGAATCGATCGGTGCGCGCGCCGCGCGCCTGGTGCAACCCGGCGATAACATCATCATCGACTCCGGCTCGACCACGATGACCCTGGCCCGCCACCTGCGCGCGCATCGCGACGTGACGGTGATGACCAACGGCCTGAACATCGCCTGGGAACTGGCCAATGCCGCAGGCATCACCGTGCTGCTGACCGGCGGCCTGCTGCGCCAGCAGTCGCTGTCGCTGCAGGGCAGCCAGGCCGAGGCCAGTCTCAATTCGTACAGCTTCGACACCCTGTTCCTGGGCGTGGACGGCCTGGACCTGCAGTTCGGCCTGACCACCCACGACGAGGCCGAAGCCCGCCTCAACCACCGCATGGTCGAGCGCGCGCGCCGCATCGTGGTGCTGACCGACGCCTCCAAGTTCGGCCGCGTCAGCCTGCACCGCATCGCCCTGCTGGATCAGATCCACGCCATCATCACCGACGCCGGCATCGACGATGCAACCCGCGAAGGGCTGCAGCGGCTGGGCATCGAAGTGATCATCGCCGAGCCCACCGCATGACCGACACCCGCACCCTGCATGGCCGCATCCTCACCCCGCTGGGTTGGCGGCGTGGCCACGTCCACTTCGATTCGCAGGTGCGCCAGCTTCAGGTGGATGACCACAGCGGTGCCGACGACCTGCAGTTGCCGGTGATCCTGCCCGGCTTCATTGACCTGCATGTGCATGGCGCGGCCGGCGTGGACCTGATGCAGGGCGGCGACGTGGCACGCACCATCGCCCGCACCCATCTGCGCTTCGGCACCACCACGCTGCTGGCGACCACCATGACCGCCGGGCTGGACGAGATCGAGCGCGCGCTGCAGGGTGTGGCCGCTACCATGGCGGCACCCGATGCCGACGCCGCCTGCATTGCCGGCGTGCATCTGGAAGGCCCGTTCATCAGCCCGCAACGGCTGGGCGCGCAGCCGAACCGCACGATCGAGGCGACGCTGGCATTGGTGCAGCAGCTGCATGCACTCGCTCCGATCCGGGTGATGACGCTGGCCCCGGAAATCGGCGAGCACACCGCGCTGATACCTGCGCTTTCGGCGATGGGCATCCGCGTGCAGCTTGGCCACAGCGCCGGCACCTACGAGGAAGGCGTGGCCGCGCTGCAGGCCGGCGCCTCCGGCTTCACCCACCTGTTCAATGGCATGACCGGCGTCGATCACTATCGCCCGGGCATCGCCGCAGCGGCGCTGGCACATGCACAGTACGCCGAGATCATTCCCGACCTGCAGCACATCCACCCCGGCGTGATCCGGCTGGCCGCGCGCGCGATCCCACGCCTGTACGCGGTGACCGACGCCACTGCCGCCACCGGCATGCCCGACGGCGAGTACGCGTTGGGCGAGCAGCGCGTGCACAAGTGTGGCGGCTGCGTGCGCCTCGCTACCGGTTCGCTGGCAGGTAGTGCACTGACCATGGACCAGGCGCTGCGCAACCTGGTGCGTGTGGGCCTGGAGCTGGCCGATGCCTCGCAACGTGTTTCCACCTTCCCGGCCGATTACTTGGGCCTGGGCGATCGCGGCCGCATCGCGCCCGACGCCCGCGCCGACCTGGTGGTGCTGGACGCCGAACTGCGCCTGCAGCAGGTGGTGGTTGGTGGGCGCGTGGTCGATTTGAACGCCGGAAATACCTGACGCACCGCCTTTGTAGAGTCGAGCTTGCTCGACTGCTCTGCCGCGCCCCGCGCGGTCAGTCGAGCAAGCTCGACTCTACGAAGGCAATCCGCACCGAAACGCCTCCTGGGATATGCCGATGACTGCAAGCACCGCTCCGCGCTGGCCCGTACGCTACCTGCTCTTCATCGGCGGCCTGGGTGGCCTGCTGTACGGCATCGACATCGGCATCATCGCCGGCGCCCTGCCCTATCTTGAAGCGACTGCCAGCCACGCCTGGCAGCTCAGCAGCCAGCAGCTCGGCTTCGTCGTCGCGGCAGTGCTGCTGGGCAGCGTGCTGTCCTCGCTGTTCGCCGGCATGGTCGCCGACCTGATCGGCCGCCGCGGTGCGATGCTGCTGGCCGGCCTGCTGTTCACTGCCTCGATCCCGATCATGGCACTGGCATCCGGCTACACGCCCCTGCTGCTCGGCCGGCTGCTGCAGGGCATCAGTGGCGGCCTGATCGGCGTGGTGATTCCGCTGTACCTGGCCGAAGTGCTCAGCCCCGAGCGACGCGGGCGCGGCGCGGCCATGTTCCAGCTGCTGCTGACCGTTGGCCTGGTGCTGGCTGCCCTGATCGGCCTGTACCACGCCCACGCCGTGGATGCCGCCGCCGAAGCCGTGCGCTCACTGCCGGTCGCGCAGCAGGCGCAGGAGCTGTTCACGGTGAAGGACCACGCCTGGCGCACCATCTTCTGGACCTGCCTGGCGCCGGGCCTGCTGTTCTGCGCTGGCATCTTCTGGCTGTCCGAATCGCCGCGCTGGCTGGTGCGTCGCGGCCGCATCGATGACGCGCGCCGCAGCCTGCAGCGCGTGCTGCCGGCTTCGGAGGTCGAGCCGACGCTCGCACAGATCCAGGCACCGGAATCGAGCAGCGGCAGCGGCAAGCGCGACCCGCTGCTCAGCCGCCGCTACGTGGTGCCGTTCCTGCTCGCCTGCGTAGTGCTGGCCTGCACCCAGGCCACCGGCATCAACTCGGTGCTGGCCTACGCGGTGAACATCCTCAACCAGGCTGGCCTGTCCGGCTCGGTGGCCAATGGCGCCGACGTGGCGATCAAGCTGCTCAATGCGGTGATGACCGTGGTCGCGCTGCTGCTGGTCGACCGCAAGGGCCGCAAGTTCCTGCTGATGCTCGGCAGTGGCGGCATCTGCGTGGCCCTGCTGGCCGCGGCCACGCTGTTCTTCCAGGCTGAGCGCGGTCGCACCGACGTGCAGCCGCAGCTGCAGGCGGCGGTCAGCGGCGATGGCCTGCAGCTGGTGCTGGATGACGCGCAATGGCAGCGTCTCGGCGCTGGCATTGACAGCGAAGGCCGGCCGCTGCAGCTGACCGTGTCGTATGCCTACGGCGACTTCACCAATGTGCGCGCCCTGCGCAGCGACAACCTGACCGACCGCGAGCTGCGCATCGAGCGTGCCGGCACCGTGCAGCCGGACAGCGTGATCGGCGCGTTCTTCCGCAAACTGCACCTGAACCCGTTCGCCGACCCGGCCAAGGCCGCGCAGGCACCGCTGCGCATCGAGCAGGCACGCATCGGCCCGGTGCCGCCACCGGCACACGGCTGGGCAGTGGCCGCCTGCATCCTGGTGTTCGTCGCGTTCTTCGCGGTCGGGCCCGGCGTCTGCGTGTGGCTCGCGCTGTCCGAGCTGATGCCGAACCGCATCCGCTCCAACGGCATGAGCATCGCGCTGCTGATCAACCAGTTCGTGTCCACCACTATCGCCGCGATCTTCCTGCCCACGGTGGGCCACTATGGCTACGCCAGCATGTTCGTGTTCTGGGCGGCCTGCACCTTCGTGTTCTTCCTGGTGGCCGCGTTCTGGCTGCCGGAGACCAAGGGCAAGTCGCTGGAAGAGATCGAAGCACGGTTCGCCCGGTAGCGGTCGACCTGGGTCGACCTCCGCGCGCAGCGCGGGTTCATGGCGCGCCCGTCATTCGCCAGTGATGTGCTTCGCCAGCTCCCGCGCTTCGGCAATGCTGGACAACCCGCTCAGCATCATTGATTCGCCGAACGGCCCCTGCAACGTCGCCACCATCAGCACGCGGCCATCCACGCTGAGCGCCGCGCGCTGGCCCACCAGGGCCGCGGTGCCATCGTGGATGCGTTGATGTGCCTCCGGCCGATAGCGGATCTGCAGGCCCGGCTGTTTGCCTTCATCCAGCACATAGCGCACATCGGCAATGTCGGCACTGCCGGCAATCGGCGGCTCGCGCAGGGCCAGGGTCTCGCCCTGCCACTGCGCCGGCGCACCCTTGCCCGCCGCATCGACCACACTCAGGCGCACATCCACGCCGGGGCGTGGCGCATGCTCCTTGCCTGCCAACGCACCGGGCGTAGCGCCCGGCATGCATCCGGTCAGGGTCAACGCCATGCCCAGCAACAGGGGAAGCGCAGCCCTCACTTCAGCTTCCGCAGCTTGAACGCCACCAGCACCTGCAACAGCCCGTACAGCAGGCTGCCGATGCCGATCCACAGCGTGGTCACCGCAACGCCCGCATACGGGTTGGCCGCGAACAGCACGCCCAGCACCACCGCCAGCACGCCACTGAGGATCAGCAGCCACTCGCCCTGGATCTGCTTGCGCACGCGGATCGCGAACACGATGCGATAGATGCCGGCCACCAGCAGCCACGCTGCCAGGAACAGCACCAGCACGCTGGCGGTGGCCAGCGGATTGATCACCGCCAGGATGCCGAAACCCAGCGAGGCGATGGCATACAGCGCCAGCCAGCCACGCGAGGCACCGCTGCCGCCGCTGACCAGTGCGAACAGGCTGATGACACCTTCAACGATGGCCATCACACCCAGCGTCCATGCCAATGCCATGGCTGCAGAGAGCGGCCAGCCGATGGCGACGATGCCGAAACCCAGCGCAACCAGCCCATACAGCAGCAGGATCCACCAGCTGCGCCCAACCGCCGACAACAGGGGAGACAAGGGGGAATTCATGGCCACTCCTTCGATCCGGAACCGGGCTCATCCTAGCCCCTGGTGATGAAGAGGGCGATCACGGCGCCCGCGCGCAGACCCATACCCGCACCTCGTCCGCTCCCACCCACCGCAGCGTCTCCGCAACCTCCATCACCGTGCTGCCGGTGGTCATCACATCGTCCACCACTGTCAGTCGCGGCGGCACCGGACCACGTACATCGAACGCATCGAACAGGTTTTCCCTGCGCTGTTCGGCCGTACGCTCAGACTGCGGCGCGGTATGCCGCCGCCGGTACAGCCCCTGCCAGACCGGCATCGGCAGCAGGCGGCACAGTTCTGCGGCCTGGTTGTAGCCGCGCTGGCGCAGGCGGCGCCGGTGCAGCGGTACCGGCACCAGCGGTAGGCATGACCACGGCGGCGGTGCGCGCTGCATCAACTGCGCCAGCAGGCGACCGGCGGCGAGATCCTGATGGAACTTGTAGCGCACCAGCAGCTGGTCGACCGGCGGCAGGTACAACAGGCTGGCATGGGTAGCGGCATGCGGTGGCGCTTCCTCGCGGCAGCTGCCGCAGACGATCAGGGCGTTGTCGGGCAGCGGCAATGCGCAGCGCAGGCAGGCGCGGCCGGCCCACGGCAGCTCGGCAAGGCAGGCGCGGCACAGGTCAAGATCATCGTGGCCCGGGTCGTTGCAGACCAGGCAACGCAGTGGCAGCAGAACGCGAAGCAGCACTGCGGGCCAATCCGCCGGTAGAGGGAGGTAGGCAAGAGGCATACCCCAACCTGCCCGCGCAGCGATGCCGGAACCATCACCGGCAACCACACCGGACGGTCAGGAAAGCGGACGCAGTGCTGTCGGCCGTCTCATCGGGTCAGTCACGCAGGGATGCCCGCCAGGACACCAGGGCGGCGGCGGCGCGCTGGGTCCTGCGCTCATCCGGATTGACGCCCATCTCATTGCGCGCCATGCCGGCAAGGGCCGCACACAGTTCCTGTTCGCCTGCACCGCGCAGCAGCTGGGACTCGATGCGATCTGCGTAGGCGGCGTACTCGCCACGGCAGTCCGGATTGGCCTGGATGCCTATTGGATCCCATACATAGTGCAGGACTTCATCCACCGCTCGGCCCAGTGCACCGCGCCTGCGGTGTGCCGCCTGGCGGACCTCCTTCCAGTGTGGCGTGTTGTGCAGTGCCTCGAACGGCATCGGCACCGGCGACAACAGGTAGGAGATGCCGTCTTCGTCCTGCTTGACATGCCAGACGCCAACACCGACATCCGCCATGTGCTCGGACAGCGGGAAAACGAAGGCGGGCAGCCACAACAGCTCGATGCGGCCATCTCCCTGCCAGCCCAGCGCGGTGAACATCCCGGCTGCGATCTCCCGGTAGGCCTGCGCGGCAGGTTCGCCGACCAGTTGCCCCGGATCCAGCATGAACACCCGGTTGTCGATGTACTCGACCACGCTGCCATGGAACTCGCGCAAGCGCTCGGGCGGGTAATCGATGACCTGTTCAGGGGCGATGGTGTAACTCACTTCGTGAAATCCTTTCCGCTGGAAGGCGAGTGTGGCACGACGGCGGGCATCATCAACACCTCCGCCAGCCCGCGATAGATCGGCACGCGACACACCAACCCGGACACGCCGCGCGCGATCAGCACCGTGGCCAGGATCGGCAGCAGCAGATCACCACTGTCGGTCAGCTCCAGCGAGATCACCGCCGAGGTCAGTGGTGCCTGGGTGACGCCGGTCAGATAGGCACACATGCCCAACAGCACAAACGCACGCGGATCCACACCCGGCATCAGCACCGCGAGGTTGTGCCCAAGGCCGGCACCGACCGCCAGCGCCGGCGAGAACAGGCCACCGGGGATGCCCGCCACGTAGGACGCCAGATTCGCCAGCAGCTTCATCAACCCGAACTCGTGACCGACCATCGCCTGCCCCTGCACCAGACTGCGCGCCTGCTCGTAGCCGGTGCCGAACGCGCCTTCACCGAAGAGCAGGGCGAGCAGTACCACCACCAGGCCGCAGCCTGCGGCCAACAGAACCGGATGCCGCTGGCGCAGCTGGCCCAGCCAGCGCGGGCGGCCCGCCGCACTGGCCAGCACCGCACGCGCGAACAGGCCTCCCAGCAAGCCCGCCACCACGCCGCACAGCAGGATCGCCAGCCAGCCCTGGCCCAGCGGCAGGCGTGCGCTCACATGGCCGAAGTAGGTGTAGTTGCCCAGCAGGCCCAGCGACACCACGCCACCGACGATCACCGCGGTCAGCAGGGTGCCGGAGAAGCGATGTTCGAAACGGCCGCTGAGCTCCTCGATGGCAAAGACGATACCGGCCAACGGCGTGTTGAACGCCGCCGCGATACCCGCTGCACCACCGGCCAGCAGGAAGTGCGAGAGCTCGCGTGGATCCTTGAAGCCGAACCAGCGGCCGAACAGGTACATCAGGCTGGCACCCACATGCACGGTGGGCCCTTCGCGCCCGACCGACGCGCCGCCGAGCAGCGACAACGAGGTCAGCAGCAGCTTGCCCGCCGAGACCGCAGGCGAAAGATTGACCTTCCGGAACGGCTCATCGGGCTTGTCCAACGCAGCGATGACCTGCGGAATACCGCTGCCCCGCGTGGGTTTCAGCACACCGGAAGTGAGCCAGGCCAGCAGCGCGAAGATGCCGGGCGTAAGCAGCAGGGCCCACCACGGCGAGTGCGCGGTGATGCGCTGGAACAGATGGAAGGCCGCGTCGCTGGCCTTGGCGAACAGGATGGCCACCAGCGCCACGGCCACGGCGCCGCCCCAGAGCGCGGCACGGCGACGCCAGGCCTCGCTGAGAACCAGCGCGGTGATGCGGCCGCGGAGGCGGTGAAGATCGGTCATGCGGGGCAGTCTGGACGCTGCGGGGGAAGGCGGACAGCGGCTACTGTGGCTGAAGGCCTTGCAGGATGCGGTGAAATGCACTGGTACTGCCGGAAACGCACCCGAAACCCGGACAGATGCAACGATCTGCCACGCCCGATGTTCAGATCGCCAAACGATGGAGAACGTGGGTCAGCGCAAGCTGGGAACAACCCCGGTCCGGCAGTACACCATCCTCGCCGGGCGCCCCCACCTCGAACCCTTCCTCGACGTCCTCGTAGTACAGCAACCCGTCAGGTAGATGTGCGACCACCCACACCGACTCGATGGTACGCAGCCTGTGCAGTGGCATTGCGCGCAATGGCACACGCAGAGACTCGAAGATGGCTCGATGCCCCGGTGAGCAGTCCTGCAATTGCCGCGCGATCAGGGCTTCCAGTTCTTCGCGGGTGATGGGCAACCAGCTGTCGAGAGGGTCCATTGCAACGCGCCCGATTGAATGTGCACGCCTGAGTGTATCTCCAGGGCCCCGCGCACCGCCTCTTTCCGGATCAGCTTCAACGCGTGTCCCGGCAGCACGTGCCGGCCTGTTGTTGCGTCACCGGCTAGTCGGTGAAGCGGGCCACCACCGCACCGTAAACAATTTTCAATACATTGCAGTTGACAGCCTGAACGCCCCCACCCACACTGCCGCCCTCGCTCCACTCGTACCCAAGGTCCCGCCATGGCTGCTGCCATCCGCCACGACTGGCAACACGACGAACTGCAGGCGCTGTTCGATCTGCCGTTCCCCGAGCTGCTGTTCCGCGCCGCAGCGGTCCATCGCGAGCATTTCGACCCCTCGCAGGTGCAGGTCTCCACGCTGCTGTCGGTGAAGACCGGCGGCTGCCCGGAAGACTGCGCGTACTGCCCGCAGGCGCAGCGCTACAGCACCGGGGTGAACGCGCAGAAGCTGATGGAGACCGATGCGGTGCTGGCCAAGGCACGCCAGGCCAAGGCCGCCGGCGCGTCGCGCTTCTGCATGGGTGCCGCGTGGCGTTCGCCGAAGGACCGCGACATTCCGAAGGTGGCGGCAATGATCGCCGGGGTGAAGGCACTGGGCCTTGAGACCTGTGCCACGCTGGGCATGCTCAGTGGCGAACAGGCACGTGCGCTGAAGGACGCCGGCCTGGACTACTACAACCACAACCTCGATACCGCGCCGGACTACTACGATTCGATCATCCACACGCGCCAGTACCAGGACCGCCTGGACACGTTGGAGCACGTGCGCGATGCCGGTCTGAAGACCTGCTGCGGCGGCATCGTCGGCATGGGCGAGACGCGCGCGCAGCGCGTCGGCCTGCTGCTGGCGCTGGCCACGCTGCCGGCACATCCCGATTCGGTGCCGATCAACAAGCTGGTGCAGGTGGCGGGCACGCCGCTGCATGGCAGTGCCGAGCTGGATCCGTTCGAGTTCGTGCGCATGATCGCGGTGGCGCGCATCGCCATGCCGCGCTCGATGGTGCGGTTGTCCGCCGGGCGCGAGGCGATGAGCGACGAACTGCAGGCGCTGTGTTTCCTGGCCGGTGCCAATTCGATCTTCTATGGCGACAAGCTGTTGACCACGGGCAACCCGGAAAGCGAACGCGACCTGGCCTTGTTCGCACGCTTGGGCCTGCAACCGATGGCGGTGCAGGTGGATGCCGAGGGCCACGACCACGGCGGCACCGTGCACGCCGATATCAGTGCCGATACGCCCGGCTGTGGCTGCGCTCACGCGGCCTGAGACGGGCCGCAAGCAGGCGCCGCGGCAACGCGCTACCCTAGCCGCCCCGTCGACGCATTCAGCCACCATGGCCCGCCCCGACCTGACCGCCCGCCTCCACGCCCAGCGCGCCCTGCGCGATGCCCAAGGCCGTCGCCGCACGCGACGCACGGTCAGCCGTCGTGATGGCGTGCGCCTGGAAGTGGACGGCCAGTGGCTGACCGGCTTCTGCAGCAATGATTACCTGGGCCTGGCCCAGCAGTTCAGCGTGGTCAACGCGTTGCAGGACGCCGCCGCACGCGAAGGCGCTGGCGCCGGTGCCTCGCACCTGGTCTGCGGCCACCACGCCCTGCACGAGGCACTTGAACGCGAAGTGGCCGAGTGGCTGGGCTATCCGCGTGCGCTGCTGTTCGGCAGTGGCTTCGCCGCCAACCTGGCGGTGCAGCAGGCATTGCTGAGCGAAGAGAACGATGTCTGCGTACAGGACAAGCTCAACCACGCCAGCCTGCTCGATGCGACGCGGTTGGCCGGTGCACGCCTGCGCCGCTATCCACATCTGGATGCGGAAGGCGCGATGCGTCAGCTCAAGCACGCGCCCAATGGCGCGGCGATGCTGGCCACCGATGGTGTCTTCAGCATGGATGGCGACATCGCACCGCTGCGTGCATTGTCGCTTGTGGCACGCCTGCAGCAGGCGCTGTTCTACGTCGATGACGCGCACGGCGTGGGCGTGGTCGGTGATGGCCGTGGTGCCGTGGCCGCCGCCGGGCTGGGCGTGGACGACGTACCGCTGCAACTGGTCACGCTGAGCAAGGCACTGGGCGGTTCCGGTGCACTGGTGCTGGGCCGTGACAACCTGATCGAGCATCTGGCCGAAACCGCGCGCCCGTACATCTACACCACCGCCGTGCCACCGGCGATGGCCGCTGCGGCGCTTGAAGCAGTGCGCCTGGCGCGTCGCGACCACTGGCGCCGCACCAAGCTGACCGACCTGATCGCGCTGTTCCGCAGCGAAGCGCGTCGCCATGGGCTGGACCTGATGGCTTCGGAAACGCCGATCCAGCCGCTGCTGTGCGGCGATGACCATACCGCCGTTGCGATGTCCACGACGCTGGAACAGGCCGGCTGGCTGGTCGGCGCAATCCGCCCACCGACGGTGCCGGAAGGCAAGGCACGCTTGCGCGTCACCCTGTCCGCACTGCATACGCCGGAACAGGTGCGCGGCCTGGTCGAGGTCATCGCCAGCGCGCGCGACCGCGTGGCCCTGGCCGTGCGTGAAGCCGCGCCACCGCCGCTACCCGCTTTTGCCTGAGTTCCGTGTAGTTCCCCATGCATATTGAAGTCACCGGCCGCGGGCCGGACCTGGTTCTGATCCACGGCTGGGCCCTGCAGGGCGGCGTGTTCGCACCGCTGGTGCAGCGCTTGGCAGACCAGTTCACCCTGCACCTGGTCGACCTTCCCGGGCATGGCCACAGCCGCGACGACACCACGCCGCTGCGCCTGCCGTTCGTGGTCAACGCGATTGCGGCGGCGACGCCACCGGCGGTGTGGTGCGGCTGGTCGCTGGGCGGATTGTTCGCGCTGCACGCGGCAGCGACGCTGCCGAAGGTGCGTGGGCTGGCGATGATCGCCGCCACACCGCGCTTCGTACGTGGCGAAGATTGGCCGCACGCGGTGGAACCGGCCGTGTTCGAGCAGTTCGGGCGTGAGCTGGCCACCGATTTCGCCGGCACCCTGGAACGCTTCCTCGCCCTGGACGTGATGGGCTCAGCGCACGCCCGCGAAGAGCTGCGCACCCTGCGCCAGCGCTTGGTCGAGCGCGGTGCACCCACCGAACGCGCGCTGCTGGAGGGCCTGCGCCTGCTGGAAAGCACCGATCTGCGCGGCGCACTGCCGACGCTGGGCAAACCCAGCCTGTGGATCGCCGGCCAACGCGACCGGTTGGTCTCACCGGCGGCAATGCAGGCCGCCGCGGCACTGGCCCCGGGTGCGCAGGCGCTGACCATCGCCCACGGCGGCCATGCGCCCTTCCTCGGCCATGCCGACGAGGTCGCCGCCGCCCTGCAACACTTCGTTGCCGGCCTGTCACCGGCCGATGGCGGACAATGAGCGCCTTCCTCATTCCTCGGGATTGACGCATGGATCTGGGTATCAATGGCCGCTGGGCACTGGTCTGCGGCGCAAGCAAGGGGCTGGGCCTGGGCTGCGCGCGTGCGCTGGTGCGTGAAGGCGTCAACGTGGTGATCGTGGCCCGCGGTGAAGCCGCCCTGCAGGCCGCCGCTGAAGAGCTGCGCGCGCTGGCCGGTGCCGCCGAGGTGCGCGCGATTGTCGCCGACGTCACCACCGAAGCCGGCCGTGCCGCCGCGCTGGCCGCGTGCCCGCAGGTGGACATCCTGGTCAACAACGCCGGTGGCCCGCCGCCCGGTGATTTCCGCACCTTCGAGCGCGACGACTGGATTGCCGCGCTGGACGCCAACATGCTGGCGCCGATCGCGCTGATCCGCGCCACCGTCGACGCGATGATCGAGCGCGGCTTCGGCCGTATCGTCAACATCACCTCGTCGGCGGTGAAAGCCCCGATCGATATCCTGGCGCTGTCCAACGGCGCGCGCAGTGGCCTGACCGGTTTCGTCGCCGGCCTGTCGCGCCGCACCGTGGCCCACAACGTCACGATCAACAACCTGCTGCCCGGCCAGTTCGACACCGACCGCCTGCGCGCCAACTTCGCCCACAGTGCGGGCAAGGACGGCGACGCCGACGAAGTGGCCGAACGCCGCCGCCAGCAGATCCCCGCCGGCCGCTTCGGCAAACCCGACGAATTCGGCGCCGCCTGCGCCTTCCTGTGCAGTGCACAGGCCGGTTACCTCACGGGGCAGAACCTGCTGATCGACGGCGGCGCCTACCCTGGTACGTTCTAAGAGACTTTCGCAATGCCGTCCCACTTCGATGCCCGCCACGTCCGCCGCGCGTTCGCCCGTGCCGCCAACAGCTACGACGCCGCCGCCGCCCTGCAGCGCGAAGTGCAGTCGCGGCTGATCGAATCGCTGGACTACCTGGAGGCACGCAAGCCCGAGGTAGTGCTGGACATTGGTGCCGGCACCGGCCATGCCAGCGCGTTGATGAAGAAGCGCTGGCCGAAGGCGCAGGTGATCGCGCTGGACGTGGCGCTGCCGATGCTGGACCAGGCCAAGCGCCAGGCCGGCTGGTGGAAGCCGTTCCAGCGCCTGTGCGGTGATGCCGCCGCGCTGCCGCTGGCCGACAACAGCGTGGACGTGATCTTCAGCAACCTGTGCCTGCAGTGGGTGGACGACCTGCCGGCGGTGTTTGCCGGGTTCCGCCGTGTGCTCAAGCCAGGTGGCCTGCTGGTGTGTTCCACTTTCGGCCCGGAAACGCTGGTCGAGCTCAACGAAGCATTCGCCGCTGCCGATGACCGCCCGCACGTGAGCCGCTTCGCGCAGATCGCGCAGTTCGGCGATGCGCTGATGATGGCCGGCTTCCGCGACCCGGTGCTGGACCGCGACCTGTTCACCCTGACCTACGACGACCTGCCGTCACTGATGCGCGAACTGCGCGCGATGGGCGCGACCAATGCCCGCGTCGACCGTCGCCACACGCTGACCGGGCGTGGCCGTTTCGCCGCTGCGGCAGCGGCGTATGAACCGATGCGTCGTGCCGACGGCAAGCTGCCCAGCAGCTGGGAAGTGATCTATGCGCACGCCTGGGCACCGGACCCGGGCACACCGATCCGCGAAGGCGGGCATGACGTGGCCTCGGTGCCGGTGTCGGCAATTCCGATCCGGCGCAAGCAGACCTGATCGTCCGGTAGTGCCGGCCACTGGCTGGCAACCTCGCGATTCCATGGTGGGCATCTGCCGGCCAGCGGCCGGCACTACCGCAATCCACACCGCACGCGAATCGCTCCGGTAGGTGCCAACCTTGGTTGGCACACCCCATCAGATCGCGATGCCGCCAGCAGTGTGCCGACCAAGGTCGGCACCCACCCAAATGCAGGCTTCCGCCTCAGGTATTGGCCGGCGAACTCAGCGGCGGGCGCACCAGGTCGCGGTGGAAGAAATAGATTTCCTGCACCAGGAAGCGCCAGCTGGTGTGGAAGCTGCGGAAGCGCGTGCTGGGCGTGGACGAGGCCAGCGCATCGATGCCCAGCGCCTTGCTCAGGCGCAGCGCGCGCGCCATGTGCAGCGGATCGCTGACGATGATCACCCGGTGCAGGTCGCGCTGGTCCATCAGCCGCTTGGCTTCAACCAGGTTCTGCACGGTATTGCGCGAGGCGGTTTCGATCAGGATCGCATCGTCCGGCACACCATGCTTCAGCGCATAACGCCGCGCCACCTGCGATTCGGAAAAACGCGCACCGGTGCCACCGTAGCCGCCGGTGAAGATCAGCAGCGGCGCGTACTGGGCCTCGTACAGGTCCAGCCCATGCCGGATACGCTCTTCGAACACCGGTGACGGCTTGGCGTCATAGGCGGCCGCACCCAGCACGATGATGGCGTCGGCCTTGGCGGCCTGGTCACGCTCGCCGACCCAGACGATCCAGGCAGTCACGCCCAGCAGCCAGATCACCAGCAGGACAAACAGCCGCCACAGCCAGCCCAGCAGGCCGGTGCGAGGCCGCTGCCGGTCGCGGCTCACGGCGCCCCCCAGCGCAGCGCTGGCAGGTCGACGTTGCCGCCGGACAGCACCAGGCCCACGCGCAGTCCGGCGAAACGTTGCGGCTGCGCCAGCACCGCAGCCAGCACGGTGGCCGAGGACGGCTCGACCACCTGCTTGAGCACCTCCCACAGCAGGCGCATCGCGGCCATCGTCGCCGCGTCATCGACCACGATCACCTCGGCACCGGCCGCGCGCAGCAGTTCGAAATTGGGCGCGCCGATCAGGGTACGCAGGCCATCGCAGATCGTGTCCGGAGTGAACGCGTCCTGGCGCTCGCCAGCGGCCAGCGAGCGCGCGGTATCGTCGGCACCGGCCGGCTCGGCCAGCACCAGACGGGTCTGCGGGCTGGCGTGCTGCAGCGCCAGCGCAGTGCCGCTGGCGAGGCCGCCGCCGCCCACCGGTACCACCAGCACGTCGAACGGGCCGTCGCTGTGCAGCAGTTCCAGGGCGGCGGTGCCCTGCCCGGCCATCACCGCCGGATTCGTATAGGGATGCACCAGGGTCGCGCCGGTGTCGGCCTGCACCTTGGCGCAGGTGGCCTCACGGTCGGCAATGGTCGGCGGGCAGTGCCAGAGCGTGGCGCCATGGCGCGCAATATTGGCCAGCTTGGCCGCCACCGCACCTTCCGGCACCACCACGTGACAGGGAATGCCCCGGGTACGTGCGGCCAGCGCCAGCGCGGCGCCGTGATTGCCAGAGGAGTGGGTGACCACGCCGGCACTGGCGGAATCAGCCTCCAGCGACCACACCGCGTTGCAGGCACCGCGGAACTTGAACGCACCACCACGCTGCAGGTGCTCGGCCTTGAACGCCAGCTGTGCCCCGGCCAGCGCATCGAGCGTGTGCGAGCGCAGCACCGGGGTCACGCTGGCATGCGGGGCGATCCTCGCGGCAGCAAGCAGGACGTCGTCGGCGCGGGGCAACAGTGAATCGCTCATGACGCAAGATTAACGTATGCCCCCGCGCTGGCGACCGGGACACAGGTCATGCCAGCATGCAGCCCTACGCCTCCATTCATCCTGGCCGGCGGAATTAAGGGCCGATTCAACGCTTGCGCCCGAAGCTGACTGCACACCCGTCCTCTGGGGGGACCCACCATGAAAATGCGCCTGATGCTTGCCGGTGGCCTGTTGCTGGCCCTGACCGGCTGCACCACCTACGACTATGTCGGCGGCGGCCGCAGCGGCAGCTACTACCACGGTGCGCCGTCGGTGGAATACCGCTACCCGGCCGGCTATCCCTACAACTACGGCCCCTACTACGGTGGCTATGGCGGCTACTACGGCGGCTACGGCAACCCGTATTACTCGCGCCCGATCTACCGTCCGCCGCACAACCACCGCCCGCCGCCGCGTCCGGGCAATGGCGGCGAGCACCGTCCGCCGCCGCCGTCGCGTCCGTCGTACAACGGGGGTTCGCCGTGGCGGAACATGGACTCCATGCGCCGCCCGCCGCAATCGAACGCCCAGCCGTCGGCGCCCCCGCCGCAGGCCCGTCCGGCACCGGCACCGAGTGCGCCGAGGATGAACGGTTCCCCCTGGCGCAACATGGATCGTGCGACGCAGCGCACAGTTGAGCGCTGAACCGTCTTGCATTTCACACGGTCTAAGCCGCAATCTACGCGGACAGTGACGGCCCGCGTCACAAAGTGACAAAAACGACACGGGCCGCCGCAAAAAGCTCTACGTCGATATCCGACAGGAACATCTGGATCCCCCCTGTTCCGGCCCTGTCGGATGTCGGCACCTCTGAAAACAGACGGCCCCGCAATGCGGGGCCGTTTGTTTTGTTGGGTCGCCAACCGGCGAGGGCCCCAGCGTCAGTAGCTCCACGCCATGCGTGGATGGCGCCTTCCCGACAGCCGCAAAAAAACAGGGCCGGACAGTCCCCCGACTGCCGGCCCTCTGCTCCCCCACCGTGCGCCTGTACCGGCCCCTGTTCCAATTCCGGTCACGGGCGCCTACGGCGCCAGCCACGATGGGTGCTATTGGGTTATCTGCAAAAATCCTGCCAACTTTAGGGTTGATTTCGACGCCGGCCGGCCGGCACCGACGTCCCGGCCCCGAATGGCGCTAAAATCGCCACCCCGGCGCCGCCCCCGGTCCGCGCCCGCCCCCAGCTGAACAGCCCCCCATGAACCCGTCCTTCCATCGTTACGACGTCATCGTCATCGGCGGTGGCCACGCCGGCACCGAAGCCGCGCTGGCCGCGGCCCGCACCGGCGTGCGCACCCTGCTGCTGACCCACAACATCGAAACGGTGGGTGCGATGAGCTGCAACCCGGCCATCGGCGGCATCGGCAAGGGCCACCTGGTCAAGGAGATCGACGCGCTGGGCGGTGCGATGGCGCATGCCGCCGACCGCGCCGGCATCCAGTGGCGCACGCTCAATGCCTCCAAGGGCCCGGCCGTGCGCGCCACCCGCTGCCAGGCCGACCGCAACCTGTACCGCATGGCGATCCGCGCCATCGTCGAGGGCCAGGTCAACCTGACCGTGTTCCAGGCCGCCGTGGACGACCTGGTCATCGAAGGCGACGCCGTGCGCGGGGTCATCACCCAGACCGGGCTGCGCTTCGATGCCGAGGCCGTGGTGCTGACCGCCGGCACCTTCCTGGCCGGCAAGATCCATGTCGGCCCGACCCAGTACGCCGCCGGCCGCATGGGCGACCCGCCGGCCACCACGCTGGCCGCGCGGCTGCGCGAGCGCCCGTTCCAGGTGGACCGCCTGAAGACCGGCACGCCGCCGCGCATCGATGGCCGCTCGCTGGACTACAGCGTGATGGACGAGCAGCCCGGCGATTCGCCGCGGCCGGTGATGTCCTTCCTCGGCTCGGTGGACGAGCATCCGCAGCAGGTCAGCTGCTGGATCACCCACACCACCGAACAGACCCATCAGATCATCCGCGACGCGCTGCACCGTTCGCCGCTGTACAGCGGCCAGATCGAAGGCATCGGCCCGCGCTACTGCCCGTCCATCGAGGACAAGGTGGTGCGCTTCGCCGAGAAGGCCAGCCACCAGATCTTCGTCGAACCCGAAGGCCTGGGCATCGTCGAGATCTACCCCAACGGCATCTCCACCTCGCTGCCGTTCGACGTGCAGCTGGAGATGGTGCGCAGCATCCGTGGCTTCGAGAACGCACACATCACCCGCCCCGGCTACGCGATCGAGTACGACTTCTTCGACCCGCGCGGGCTGAAGGCCTCGCTGGAGACCAAGCTGGTCAACGGCCTGTTCTTCGCTGGCCAGATCAACGGCACCACTGGCTACGAAGAGGCCGCCGCGCAGGGCCTGCTGGCTGGCCTCAACGCCGCACGCCAGGTGCGCGGGCTGGACGGCTGGTGCCCGCGTCGCGACGAGGCCTACCTGGGCGTGCTGGTGGATGACCTGATCACCCACGGCACCAACGAGCCGTACCGCATGTTCACCAGCCGCGCCGAGTACCGCCTGCAGCTGCGCGAGGACAATGCCGACCAGCGCCTGACCCCGACCGGCCGCGAAATGGGCCTGGTGGATGATCGCCGCTGGAGCGCGTTCGAGACCAAGCAGGCCGCCGTCGCTGCCGAGCGCGCACGCCTGGGTGCGCTGTGGGCAACCCCGGCCAATGCACTGGGCCGCGAAGTGAACGAGACGCTGGGCGTGGCGGTCAGTCGCGAGACCAATGTGCTGGACCTGATCAAGCGCCCCGAGCTGGATTACGCCAAGCTGATGCAGGTGCCCTCGCTGGGCCCGGCGGTGGCCGATGGCAAGGTTGCCGAGCAGGTGGAGATCGGCGTGAAGTACGCCGGCTACCTGGACCGCCAGCGCGAGGAGATCGAGCGCCAGCAGCGGCACGAAGCCACGCCGATCGCTGAAGCCTTCGATTACGCGACCGTGCGCGGGCTGTCGGCCGAAGCGCTGCAGAAGCTGGAGCGCGTACGCCCGCAGACCATCGGCCAGGCACAGCGCATTCCGGGCATGACCCCGGCAGCGATCTCGCTGCTGCTGGTGCACCTGGAGCGCGCACGCCGGGGACGCGTGGCGTAACACGAGCGCGATAGATGCCATCCACGCATGGCGTGGATCTACTGCAATGCTGCGCGCGATCCGCTGTTCCGCATACAGCATCGGCTACAGCTACGAACCGTAGCGGGTAGTGCCGGCCGCTGGCCGGCAACCGCAGAACTCCAGACATGACCTTGAGGTTGCCGGCCAGCGGCCGGCACTACCCTGCGGTGCGCGCGCGGCGTGCAGACCACGCAGGTATCATCGTCGTGAACGCCCTGATTTCCGGAGACTTCGATGAACCCGCTGCGCCCCTTCCGCGACAAGATGCCCGTCCTCGGCGAACGCGTGTACATCGATCCGGCCTGCACCATCATCGGCGACGTGGAGCTGGCCGATGACGTGTCGGTATGGCCGGGCACGGTCATCCGCGGCGACGTCAACCATGTGCGCATCGGTGCACGCACCAACGTGCAGGACGGCACCATCATCCACGTCAGCCACCACAGCCCGTACAACAAGGCCGGCTACCCGACCCTGATCGGCGAAGGCGTGACCGTTGGCCACGGCTGCATCATCCATGCCTGCACGATCGGCGATTACAGCCTGATCGGCATGGGCGCCTGCATCCTCGATGGCGCCCGCGTGGAGCGCCATGGCTTCGTCGGCGCCGGTGCGGTGATCGGCCCCGGCAAGGTGGTGGGCGAAGGCGAGCTGTGGGTCGGCAACCCTGCACGACCGGCACGCACGCTCAGTGACAAGGAAATCGAGGCGCTGCATTACTCGGCCGACCACTACGTGCGGCTGAAGGACGAATACCGGGGCTGAGCCCCCGACGCTGCCATGCGGCTCTGCTAAAGTCTTGGCCCGACCAGGACCTGTCGAGACCCCCATGCCTGTGGCTGCCCGCCGGAGAGGACTCCGGCGCCCACAACGAAGGCCATCGCGCTGATGGCCGCACCGATGCTCGATACCTACCGCGAGGTGGTGACGCCGGAGGGTGTGCCGCTGCAGTTGCCTGCCGCCGGCCCGGTACCGCGGGCGATGGCCTGGCTGGTCGATCTTGGCGTGCGCATCGCGGCACTGGTGCTGGTGTCCATTCCGCTGGCGCTGCTGGACAAGTTCGGCTCCGGCCTCTACCTGGTGCTGATGTTCCTGGTCTACTGGGCCTACCCGATCGTCTGCGAAGCGTTGTGGGGGCGCACGCTGGGCAAGCGTGCGCTGGGGCTGCGCGTGCTGTCCCGCGATGGCGCGCCGGTAGGCTGGATGGCGGCGATCACCCGCAACCTGCTGCGCACGGTGGACATGCTGCCGTTCGGCTATGCGCTGGGCCTGATCAGCAGCCTGTTCGATCCGCATGGCCGCCGCCTTGGCGACCTGGTGGCGGGCACCGTGGTGGTGCACGCACCCGCGCTGTACCTGCCACCGCCGCCGACCATCGACAGCGTGCTGGCCCCGCCGCAGCCGCTGCGACCAGAGGAACAGGCTGCGTTGATGGCCTTCGCCGAGCGCGCGCCACGGTTGTCGGCGGCGCGCCAGCAGGAGCTGGCCGGTATTGCCGAGCCACTGACCGGCACCCATGGCCAGGTCGGCGTGCTGCGCCTGTATGCGATGGCCAACTGGCTGCTGGGGCGGCGATGAAGCAGGAACAGTTCGTCGCCCGCTACCAGCAGGAATGGCAGGACCTGGAGCAGTGGCTGCTGCTGCGTGCCGGTGCCTCACGCCGCACGCGCCGCAAGGCCAGCGGCCTGGCACTGGACGACACCACCTTCCCGCAGCGCTACCGGCGGCTGTGCCAGCAACTGGCGCTGGCCCGCGAACGCGGCTACAGCCCGCAGCTGGTGCAGCGCCTGCAGCAGCTCATGCAGCAGGGCCACAGCGTGCTGTACCGCACGCCGCCGACGCGCTGGCGGGGTGCCCTGGAGTTCCTGGTGGCCGACTTCCCGCTGCTGGTGCGTAGCCAGGCGCGCAGCATGTGGGTGGCGCTGGCGATGTTCGCGCTGCCGGCGGTGGCCTGCTTCGTGCTGGTGCAGGTCTATCCGGACCTGATCCACATGCTGATGGACAACCGCCAGATCGCCGAGATGGAGCGCATGTACGATCCCGCCGCCGAGCGCCTGGGGCGTGACAGCGGCACCGACTGGATGATGTTCGGCCACTACATCATGAACAACATCAGCATCGCCCTGCGCACCTTCGCCAGCGGGCTGCTGGCTGGGCTGGGCACGCTGCTGGTGCTGTTGTTCAA
Source organism: Stenotrophomonas sp. ASS1 (assembly GCF_004346925.1). Classification (NCBI taxonomy): domain Bacteria; kingdom Pseudomonadati; phylum Pseudomonadota; class Gammaproteobacteria; order Lysobacterales; family Lysobacteraceae; genus Stenotrophomonas; species Stenotrophomonas oleivorans. The sequence goes on from NZ_CP031167.1 coordinate 4,323,621, forward strand.
CGGCGTGATCATCGGTTCGGTGGCCGGTCACCTGCAGCACATCGGCCATGGCGACCCGTTCTGGCGCTTCGTGGTCGGCCACGGTGCCTTCGAGCTGACCGCGATCGTGATCGCCGGCGGTGCCGGTCTGCAGCTGGGCATGAAGCTGCTGGCACCAGGCCGGCGCAGCCGCCTGGATGCACTGGTCGAAGGCGGCCGCATCGGCGCACGGCTGTGCCTCGGCGTCGCCTTCATGCTGCTGGTGGCCGCCTTCATCGAAGCCTTCTGGTCCTCACTTGCCGAAGTACCGGCGTGGGGCAAGTTCAGCGTGGCCGGTGTGTTGTGGGCCGGCGTGCTGCTGTGGCTGTGGCGCGGCGGACGTGGGGGCGGCCATGCGCATTGACCGCCTGGACGTGGCGCTGCGCGCCCGCAGTGGCTGGGAAGCGATGGAGCTGGGCACCGCCCTGTCCCGCCGTCGCGCGCGTGCGCTGTGGGGCAGCTGGCTGCTGGCCAGTGCACCGCTGTTCGTGATCTTCAACGCGCTGGGCTGGTGGCTGGATGCCTTCGGCTGGGCCTGGCTGGCGATGTGGTGGTGCAAGCCGCTGTTCGAACGCGCGCCGCTGTACGTGCTGTCGCGCGGCATTTTCGGTGAGCCGGTCGGCACGCTGGCCGCGCTGCGCGCGCAGCGCCACTGGGGCAACAGCGGCTTCTGGGGCTACCTGGGCTGGCGCCGCTTCAGCGTGCTGCGCAGCCTGTGCCTGCCGGTGAACCTGCTGGAAGGCAACACACCGGGCCAGCGCGGCCCACGCCGTCGTGCGGTGGCAGCCGGCGCAGCGGGCGCGGCACTGGTACTGACGGTGACCTGCCTGGCGTTCGAAGCCGTGTTGGTATCCGGCGCGATCGGTGCGGTGTTCATGTTCATGCCACTGGAGCTGATGTCCGAATCGTGGCGTGCGGCGTGGGACATGATTGGCAAGGACACGCCGGCATGGGCACGGCTGGGCTTCAACCTGGCGTGCTGGCTGGCCTCGGTGCTGATCGGCCCGTTCTTCGTCGGTGCGGGCTTTGGCCTGTACCTGAACCGTCGAACGCAGATGGAAGCCTGGGACGTCGAAATCGCCCTGCGCCGCCTGCGCGAGCGGCTGCTGCCGGCAGCATCGACGCTGGCGCTGCTGCTGTGGCTGGCACTGCCGCTGGTGTCCGCACCGGTGCATGCGGAGGACGCGCAGACGGTCGCGGAGCAGGCAGGCGATGCCGAAGAGGACGAAGACAGTGCGGAAGAACCGGCCACCGCGGCCAACGACCCCGCCAATACGCCGGCAATGATCTTCGGTACAGCGCCGGTGGACACCGCCGGTTTCCGTCAGGCAGTGAACCGCGCCTATGAAGACCCGCTGCAGCGCCCGACCCGCCAGGTGACCCGCTGGAAGCCGATCGAGCAGGCCGAGGAAAAAAAGAAGGAAGACAAGCAGCTGCAGCGTGACACCAACAGCAAAGGTGAACGCAAGGCGCGCAAGGACGGCATCGCCTGGCTGGCACGGCTGGCCGAATGGGGCCTGTGGGGCCTGCTCGGCATCCTGCTGCTGGTGCTGCTGCTGACCGCGCGGCTGTGGCTGCCATGGCTGCGTGGCAGTGGCCGGCGCAAGGCCGACGCTGCACCGAAGGTGCTGGAGGAGCAGGTGGAGTTGCCGGTGGTGCTGCCGCCGGACGTGGCCACCCAGGCCGGCCTGCTCTGGGACCAGGGCCGGCCGCGGCAGGCGCTGGCCCTGCTGTACCGCGCCAGCGTGCGCACGGTGGGCGAGCGCAGCGGTATCGCGCTTCCACCCGGTGCCACCGAAGCGCAATGCCTGCGCGCATCGCGACGCATGCCCCAGGCCAGCGACCGTGACCTGTTCGCGCGCATCGTGCGCATGTGGCAGTACGCTGCCTACGGTGGCCGCCTGCCCAGCCGCGCCGATTTCGATGCGTTGGCCGATACCCTGCGCCAGCAGTACGGGTGGCAGGCATGAGCCCGCGCCTGTTCTGGTCGCTGCTGCTCGGTGCATTGGTGCTGTTCGGCGTACCGCTTACCATCCTCTACCTGCGCACGCACGAACGGGTGACCGAGACGATCCGGCTGCCGCCACAGGGCGAGGCCGCCTACAACCCGCTGTACGTGCTCGGCCAGGCCCTACGCGCCGATGGCATCGACGTGCATTCGCGACCGCGGCTGGAGTTGCAGCAGATGACGCTGGGGCGCCACGACACGGTGGTGCTGCTGCAGGACAGCAGCGAACTGCCGCCGCCCGTCGCCAGCGCACTGCTGGACTGGGTCGACGGTGGTGGTCACCTGCTGGTACGTACGCCGCCGCCGGCCGAGGACGATGCCGGCAGCACGCAGGGCCCCCTGCTGGACCAGCTGGGCGTAGACAGCCTGTTCCAGCGCAGCGACTGCCAGGCCTTCCATGTCGACGACGATCCGGGCCACGTCGAATTCTGTGGTGGCCGCCGCTTCACCCTGGGCTTTGCCGCCAGTGCGCAGGCCGAACGTCGCTGGGGCACGGATCGCGACCTGGTGTTCGCGCGCCTGCGCCATGGCCAGGGCAAGGTGAGCGTGCTGGCCGACATGGAGTTCATGCGCAGCGAGGTGGACTCACCGGCGGCGCGCCTGGCCTCCGCAGGGGGCAAGGCCAGCGACGGCCTGCACGACGCGTCGCATCGCGACCTGACCCGCTATCTGCTTGATCCGAACTACGGCAAGGGTGCGGTCTGGCTGGTCTATGCCAGCCGCCCGCCGTCGCTGTGGTCGCGCATGTTCTATCAGGGTTGGCCGCTGTGGGCACCGTTGCTGCTGGCCCTGCTGGGTTGGCTGTGGGGCCGCTCGCAGCGCTTCGGCAGCCTGCTGCCGTCGCCGGTGCTGGAACGCCGTTCGCTGCTGGAGCACGTGCGCGCCAGTGGCGAACTGCTGCTGCGTTTCGGCCACGGCGCGCGCCTGTACGAGGCCGTACTCGCCCTGTTCCTGCACCGCCTGCGCCTGCGCGCACCGGTTGCCGCCGCACTCGATGGCGCGCCGCGCGATCAGGCCATCGCCGAGCTGCTGAAGTGGCCGCAAGGCCGCGTTGCCAGCGCGCTCACGCCCCCTCCGCCGCACGATTCCTCCGCCCTGCGCGAGCGCATCCGCTTGCTGCTCCAGATGAGATCCCTGCTATGACCGAAGTCCCCGAGCTGCCGGCGGCCGCCAACGCCCGCCTGATCGAACGCGTCGATGCCATCCGCGATGCCGTCGGCCACGCCTTCATCGGCCAGGCCGATGTGCTGGACCAGATCCTGGTGGCGCTGCTTGCCGGTGGTCACGTGCTGATCGAGGGCGTGCCCGGGCTGGGCAAGACCCTGCTGGTGCGCGCACTGGCACAGGCCCTGGAGCTGGATTACGGGCGTGTACAGTTCACCCCCGACCTGATGCCCAGCGACGTCAGCGGCCACGCGGTGTACGACCCGAAGAGCGAGAGCTTCAAGATCCGCCGCGGCCCGGTGTTCACCAACCTGCTGCTGGCCGACGAGATCAACCGTGCACCCGCCAAGACCCAGTCGGCGCTGCTGGAAGTGATGCAGGAAGGCCAGGTGACCATCGAAGGCAAGGCCTTCACCCTGGCGCCGCCGTTCATGGCGCTGGCCACGCAGAACCCGCTGGAGCAGGAAGGCACCTACCCGCTGCCGGAAGCACAGCTGGACCGCTTCCTGCTGAAGGTCCTGATCCACTATCCGCAGCTGGAGGACGAGAAGCGCATGGTGACCGCGATCACCAGCGGCCGTGCCGCCAGCGATTTCGACCTGAGCCAGGTGCCACGCGTGCTCGGTGCTGGTGAGCTGCTGGAACTGCAGCGCGCCACTGCGGCGATCACCGTCGACGACGAAGTGATCGACTACGCGGTGCGGATTGTGGCGGCCACAAGGCAGTGGCCGGGTATCGCGGTCGGCGCTGGCCCGCGTGGCAGCATCGCGCTGGTGCGTGCCTCGCGCGCGCAGGCGGTGCTGGCCGGTCGTGATTTCGTCACTCCGGATGATGTGCGCGACATCGCACGCCCGGCGCTGCGCCACCGCATCGCGCTGGCCCCGGAACTGCAGATCGAAGGCCAGGACGCCGACGACGTGCTGGGCGCGCTGCTGGCCAAGGTGGAAGCGCCGCGCCGATGAGGCCGGCACCGCTGCTGCTGGCGCTGCTGCTGGCCTGGGCTGTCTTGGGCGGCCTGGTGCTGGGCGGGTTGCTGCCGCGCTGGAGCTGGGCGCTGGCGGCGCTGGCGATTGCCGTGCCGGCGCTGATGGATCTGTGGCGCCAGTGGCGGCGTCCGTCGCCGCAGGTGCAGCGCGAACTGCCCGAAGCGCTGGCACTGGGCGTGCGCCGCGAGGCTGCACTGCGGCTGCAGGCGGACGCACCGATGACGGTGCAGGTGTTCGACCTGGTGCCCGGCGGCTGGCCGCTGGAATCACTGCCGCAGCGTGTGCGCCTGCAGGCCGGCAGTGCCTCCACCCTGCACTACCACTTGCAGCCGCTGCAGCGTGGGCATTTCCGCTTCGAAGGCGTGCACCTGCGCATGCGTTCGCCGTGGCGGCTGTGGTGGCAGCAACGCACGCTGCCGCCCGCACTGGACGTGCGGGTCTATCCGAACTTCGTGCCGCTCACCCGCTTTGCCCTGTTCAGTGCCGACCAGGCCTCGCGGCTGGTCGGTGCACACGTGAAGCGCCGCCGCGGTGAAGGTACCGACTTCCACCAGATGCGCGAGTACCGCATCGGCGACAGCCTGCGCCAGCTCGACTGGAAGGCCACCGCACGTGCGCGCAAGCTGATCTCGCGCGAATACCAGGACGAGAAGAACCAGCAGCTGCTGCTGATGCTCGACAGCGGCCGCCGCATGCTGGCCAGCGAAGGTGGGCTCTCGCACTTCGACCATGCCTTGAACGCGTCGCTGGTGGTGGCTTACCTGGCGCTGCGCCAGGGCGACGCCGCCGGCCTGTTCGCCACCGGTGGCGAGCGCCGTTGGGTCGCGCCGCAGCGCGGCATGGGCACCGTCGAGCACCTGCTGCGCGCCAGCTACGACCTGCAGCCACGCGCGGTGGCCACCGACTACCTGGCCGCCGCCACCGAAGTGTCGCTGCGCCAGCGCCGGCGTGCGCTGGTGATGCTGGTCAGCAATGTGCGCGACGAAGACATCGAAGACCTGCTGGCGGCGGTGCGCCTGCTGCAGCAGCGCCACCTGGTATGCGTGGCCAGCCTGCGCGAGCGTGAGCTGGACGGCGTGCTGGACAGCGAAGTGCAGACACTGGAAGACGCCACCCAGGCCGGTGCAGCGGCGCTGTACCTGCAGCAGCGCGCGAAGGCGCATGAGGCGCTGCGCAGCGAGAAGGTGATGGTGCTGGACGTGACCGCCGATGCCCTGCCTGGTGCGCTGGTGGAGCGCTATCTGGCGGTGAAGCGCGAAGGGCTGCTCTGATACCAGCGATCGATCTGGTGGGAGCCAACAACGGTTGCCGGCCAGCGGCCGGCATTACCCCTGCAACAACCGACGCACCGCTCTGGTAGGTGCCAACCTTGGTTGGCACGAACCCACAGCGCCGACCAAGGTCGGCATCTACCCACGGCGGTTGCCGGCCAGCGGCCGGCACTACCCTGCAACAACCGACGCACCGCTCTGGCAGGTGCCAACCTTGGTTGGCACGGAATCAACGGCGCCGACCAAGGTCGGCATCTACCAACACCGATTGCCGGCCAGCGGCCGGCACTACCCCTGCAACAACCAACGCACCGCTCTGGTAGGTGCCAACCTTGGTTGGCACGAACCCACAGCGCCGACCAGGGTCGGCATCTACCAACACCGATTGCCGGCCAGCGGCCGGCACTACCCCTGCAACAACCGCCGCACCGCTCTGGTAGGTGCCAACCTTGGTTGGCACGGAATCCACAGTGCCGACCAAGGTCGGCATCTACCCACGGCGATTGCCGGCCAGCGGCCGCCACTACCCTGCAACAACCGACGCACCGCTCTGGTAGGTGCCAACCTTGGTTGGCACGGAATCAACGGCGCCGACCAAGGTCGGCCACTACCCACAGCGGTTGTTCTACGACCGGCGTCGGTTGCCCACGCCGGCCCGGGGGCGCCGCACCGTCATCAGACGTAGATCCGCGTCGGTGCCTCATCAACGATCGCGTGTGGCACGAAGCGCGCACTGTCGCGGGTGATCGCGCTGTCGTCCTCGCGGATGCCGATGCCGCAGGCGTGGTCACCCACCACCCAGCTGCCGATCAGCGGGTAGCCGCCTTCGAAGCGGGTCAGCGGATGCGCACGCTGGATGATCGCCGGACCATCGTAGGGACCGTCGCTGCGCTGGGTGCTGCCATCGGCCAGGTGCATCTCGATGTTCGCGCCTTCGCGCGAGAACAGCGGCTTGCGCACCCAGCCCGAGGCCAGCGTGCTGCCGTCATCGAAATGCGCTTCCAGCAGGTTCGGATGGCCCACGTTGCGCTGCCACAGCAGCGGCAGGATGCCCTTGTTGCTCAGCACCGCCTTCCATGCCGGTTCCAGCAGCTGCACGCCCGAGCGGGGCAGCGCGCGGCCGAATTCCTCGGCCATCAGGTCTTCCAGCGGGTACAGCTTGAACAGCGTGCCGATCACCGCATCGTCCAGCGCGGTGAAGCGGCCGTCCTCGGACAGACCGATATCCTCGATGGCGATGGCCTGGCCATGCAGGCCGGCCTGCGACGCACAGTCGCGTAGGTAGTCGACGGTGCCGCGGTCTTCTTCCGAACTGCCCACGGCGCTGAAATACAGCGGCGGCGGCAACTGCGTGGCCAGTTCGCCGAAGCGTTCGACCAATGCCTCGTGGATCGCGTTGAACTGGTCGGCATGCTGCGGCAGGCGACCGGCATTGCGCTGGTCTTCCAGCCATTGCCACTGGAAGAAGCTGGCCTCGAACAGCGAGGTCGGCGTGTCGTAGTTCAACTCGTACAGCTTGGCCGGGCCGGTACCGTCGTAGGCCAGGTCCAGGCGACCGTACAGATGCGGCTGGCGCTGGCGCCAGCTGTCGGCGATCCAGTCGCGGTAATGCGACGGAATCGCCAGCTGGTCCATCAGGCGTTCGCTGCCGATGACATCGCCGACCAGGTCCAGCGCCATCTGGTGCAGCTCGGCGCTGGGGTCTTCGATGTCCTGCTCGATCTGGCGCAGAGTGAAAGCGTAATACGCGCTTTCATCCCAGTACGGCTGGCCGTCGATGGTGTGGAAGCGGAAACCCGCCTCTTCCGCGCGTGCCCGCCACTGGGCACGCTCGGCAATCCGGATACGCTGCATGGGTCGATCAGCCGCCGTAGCTGCCGCTGGTGCTGCGGCGTGCGCTGGTGTTGCCGAAGCCACCACGGCTGGCGGTGACCGCACGGTTCGGTTCGCTGGTGACCGGCGCCAGGCCCGCCTTGCCGGCGCCGATGCCGCTGGCGGTGTTCAGGCCACCGGTACCGCCCGGTGCCGGACGCGCCCAACCAGCGCTCTTGTCCTGGTAGGCCGGCGACGCCGCCGGCGCCTGCGGCGCGAGGCCGCCGCGGTTGCTCAGCATCTGCGACATGAAGAAGCCCATCATCATCGGGCCGATGAACGAGGTACCGGCCGAGGTGTGCTGCTGCACGCACTGTTCCGGCTTGTAGTCCTTCTCGCAGGCTTCCTTGCTGGCGTACTTCGGCGCCGCATCGGCGGCCTGCTTCTGCGCTTCGGCGAAGGCATTGCGGCACGACGAGGGATCGCCGGTGGCCTCGGTGCAGGCCTCCACCGAGGTGTACAGGCCTTCCTGCACCTTCACCTCCGGCTCCTTCTGGCAGGCGGTGAACAGCAGCGGCGCAGCGCTCATCAGCAGCAGCGCGGTGGTGCGGGAACGTTTCATGGCCTCATGCCCTGTCGACGGATCAATGCCCCAATGATGCCAAATCCGGACCAGCAACCGGAATCGGCAAAGTCCGAAAGATGAACGGACTTTCATTTTCGTCGGGCATTGGGGTCAGAGCCCATCGCGCCGCGATGGGATCCGACCCCGGGCGGCGCACCGCTCTGGCAGGTGCCAACCTTGGTTGGCACACACGGCACGGCGCCGACCAAGGTCGGCATCTACCGAAAACGGGTGGTTGCAGCAGCAACCGAAAAAATTGGCCATGATCGGCTGACCCCCACGTTGTACGGCCCGCCCGTTCCGCCAGCCATGCCTGAATACCGCTCCCGCACCTCCACCGCCGGCCGCAACATGGCCGGCGCCCGCGCCCTGTGGCGTGCCACCGGCATGAAGGACGGCGACTTCCACAAGCCGATCATCGCCATCGCCAACTCCTTCACCCAGTTCGTGCCTGGCCACGTGCACCTGAAGGACCTCGGCCAGCTGGTCGCGCGCGAGATCGAACAGGTCGGCGGCGTCGCCAAGGAATTCAACACCATCGCCGTGGACGACGGCATCGCGATGGGCCACGACGGCATGCTGTATTCGCTGCCCAGCCGCGAGATCATCGCCGATGCCGTGGAGTACATGGTCAACGCGCACTGCGCCGACGCGCTGGTGTGCATCAGCAACTGCGACAAGATCACCCCCGGCATGCTGATGGCCGCGCTGCGCCTCAACATCCCGGTGGTGTTCGTTTCCGGCGGGCCGATGGAAGCGGGCAAGACCAAGCTGTCCGAGCACAAGCTGGACCTGGTCGATGCGATGGTGGTGGCCGCCGATGACAGCGCCTCCGACGAGAAGGTGGCGGCGTTCGAGCGCAGCGCCTGCCCCACCTGCGGCTCCTGCTCGGGCATGTTCACCGCCAACTCGATGAACTGCCTGACCGAAGCACTGGGCCTGTCGCTGCCGGGCAACGGCACCACGCTGGCCACCCATGCCGACCGCGAGGCGCTGTTCCGTCGCGCCGGCCGCCTGATCGTCGAACTCTGCCACCGCTGGTATGGCGGCGAAGACCCGAGCGCGCTGCCGCGCGGCATCGCCACGCAGGCCGCGTTCGCCAATGCGATGACCCTGGACATCGCAATGGGCGGATCGACCAATACCATCCTGCACCTGCTGGCCGCAGCGCAGGAAGCCGAAGTGGACTTCGACCTGATCCACATCGATGCGCTGTCACGGCGCGTGCCGCAGCTGTGCAAGGTGGCGCCGAACACGCCGAAGTACCACATCGAGGACGTGCACCGCGCCGGCGGCGTGTTCGGCATCCTCGGTGAACTGGACCGCGCCGGCCTGCTCGAAACCACGGTGCCGACCGTGCACAGCGCCAGCCTGGCCGAAGCACTGGAACGCTGGGACGTGGTGCGCAGTGACAACGACACCCTGCATACCTTCTTCAAGGCTGGCCCGGCCGGCATCCCCACCCAGGAAGCCTTCAGCCAGGCCACGCGCTGGCCGACGCTGGACGTAGACCGCGCCGAGGGCTGCATCCGCTCGCTGCAGCACGCGTATTCGCTGGAAGGCGGGCTGGCCGTGCTGCGCGGCAACCTGGCCATCGACGGCTGCGTGGTGAAGACCGCCGGTGTGGACGAGTCGATCCATGTGTTCGAAGGCCCCGCGCGCGTCTACGAAAGCCAGGACGCCGCCGTCGCCGGCATCCTCGCTGACGAGGTGCAGCCGGGCGAGGTGGTGGTCATCCGCTACGAAGGCCCGAAGGGCGGCCCCGGCATGCAGGAGATGCTGTACCCGACCAGCTATCTGAAATCGAAGGGGCTGGGCAAGCAATGTGCGCTGCTCACCGATGGCCGCTTTTCCGGCGGAACCTCGGGCCTGTCGATCGGCCACGTCTCGCCGGAAGCCGCCAGCGGCGGTGTCATCGGCCTGGTGGAAAACGGCGACCGCATCCGCATCGACATCCCGGCCCGCCGCATCGACCTGCTGCTGGATGAGGCCACGCTGGCCCAGCGCCGCGCCGACGCCGATGCCCGCGGCTGGAAGCCGCGCGCACCCCGCCCGCGCAAGGTCACCAGCGCGCTGAAGGCTTACGCGCTGCTCGCCACCAGCGCTGACAAGGGTGCCGTACGCAACACCGCCCTGCTCGGCGATTGACCGCCATACGGTAGTGCCGGCCGCTGGCCGGCATCTGTACTGCGACGCCCCACATCAATGAGGTTGCCGGCCAGCGGCCGGCGCTACCCCTCCTGATCCGTTATGGTGGTCCAGGAAGTCACCAACACGGAGGTTGAGATGATGTTGCTTTCCTTTGCGCTGGCCGCTGCCATGGGCACGTCAGCCGAACCGCCCAAAGCCCCGGACTGCAGCTACGACCGTGCCGCGATGCTGGCGATGGAACCTGGCCGATTCGATCAGGATCTGGCAGGTGGCTGGCGCCCGCTGGCCGACCGTGGCTGTACCCGCGAAGCGGCCGACCTGCTGTCCGCCTATGGCGCTCTGCCCAAGGCAGAAGGCAACGTCATCATCACCTGGCATGAGGGCCAGCTGCGCGCGGAGCTGGGGCAGACCGCGCAGGCGATCACGCTGATGGAACGCAGCCACAAACCCGTGAACGCGGGCGACCCGGGTTACTGGAATGCCTACGTGGACGGCATGGTCGCGTTCCTGCGCCAGGACCGCAGCGCCCTGGAGAAGGCTCGTGCGAGGCTGGTCGCAATACCGACGCCCACCGCGCTGGCGGAGAACATCAGGGACGGCCGCTACCACTTCACCACCGAGGGCGGGCAGCAGGTGCAGATGCCGTGGCCACCGAACCTGGATGTGCTTGATGGGCTACTGCGCTGCTTCGGCAAACCCTACACGGAGGCCTATGGACCAGGCTGCCGGACGCCTGAAACAGGCACCCGGTAACCATCAAGCGCCGCTGTCCGATCGTCAGCCCGTGCGGTAGTGCCGGCCCCTGGCCGGCATCTGTACAGTGCTCGCAAAAAAGGGGACGGAGGGAATTAAGTCGTTTTTGCCATAAACGACTTAATTCCCTCCGTCCCCTTTTTGCCGGCCAGCGGCCGGCACTACCGGTCAGCCGATCACGCGCTTGAACGGCGGCAGCGCGTCGATGATGCGCTTGCCGTAGCGGCGGGTCAGCAACCGCGAATCAAGAATGACCACGCGGCCAGTGTCGGTGGAGGTGCGGATCAGGCGGCCGGCGAACTGGGTCAGCGTGCGCAGCGCGTGCGGAATCGCGATCAGGTTGAAGGCGTTGAGCCCGCGCCCCTCGAACCATTCACTGAGCGTGGCGGTCTGCGGATCGGTCGGCACTGCGAACGGCACCTGGGTGATCACCACCGTGGTGCAGGCTTCGCCGGGCAGGTCGAGGCCTTCGCCGAACGAATTCAGCCCGAACAGCACCGAGCCCTCGCCTGCCGCCACGCGCCGCAGGTGCTCGTCGATCAGCCGGGTCTTGGACATCTCGCCCTGCACCAGCACCTGCTTGCGGCGCGCGGCCGACATCAGCCCGGCCACCTTCTCCATCTTCCAGCGCGAGGTGAACAGCACCATCGAGCCCTTGGCCCAGTCCAGTTCGGTGTCCAGGTAGCGCGCCACTTCGCGCGGGTGCCCTTCGCGGTCATCCGGCGTGACCGGGAACTTCGGCACGATCAGCTCGGCCTGGTTGGGCAGGTCGAACGGCGACGACAGCGAGACCATCTCGGCCTCTTCCGGAATGCCGTTGTCGATTGCCAGCGACTGGAAGTCGCCACCGCCGGTCAGCGTCGCCGAGGTCATCACCACCGAGTCCACTTCATCCCACAGCAGCTTGCGCAGCACGTGCGCGGCCGACACCGGTGAGCCGTGCAGCACGAGGTCGCCGTCGCGGGTGGCGGTGACCCAGCGCGCCATCGGCGGCGCACCGTCCTTATCCTCGCGGCGCCAGGCCTGCCACAGGTTGTACTGCTGCTCGATCATCTCCAGCGCCATGCCCAGGTTGCGCTGCAGGCGCTCACGCGCGGCATCGTCCGGCTTGCCCTTGGCCACCTGCGCGGTGGCGGCATGCGCCCAGTTGTAGAGGCTGCGGGTGTCGTCGGCCAGCGCTTCGATCGGCTCGCGCCAGGCCTCGGGCAGGCGGCCATTGGCCGCGCGCCACATCGGCTCTTCGTCGGCCGGTGCCGGCATCCACACCCGCTCGATGTGGTCACGGAACGCGCGCAGCTGCTTGGCCACGTTGCTGGCGACTTCGATCGCTTCGTTCGGCAGCAGGTTGCCCAACCGATCCTTGTCGACCGCGCGGTAGGCGCCGGCGATCAGGATCTGCAGGCGACCGGTGCGCTTGGCCATCTCATCCAGCGCCAGGCTGGCCGCACCCTGGTCGATCGCCACGTTGCCGATGTGATGGCCTTCGTCCAGCACCAGCAGCATGTCCGACGGCGGCGCGATCAATGGCTGGCCGTTGTCGCTGTCACCGATCGACAGTGCCGACAGCAGCAGCGCGTGGTTGGTGACCACGATCTGTGCATCGCGCACCGTGTTGCGCGAACGCAGCACCGCGCACTGCGCCGAATAGGCACAGCGGCGCCCGGCGCAGCCCGAGGCCGGCGTGGTGATGCGGCTGCGCAGGCCGGGGCTGATGGTCTCCGGCGCGTTGTCGATGTCGCCATCCCAGCTGCCGCCGGTGAAGGCATCGGTCAGGCGCTTGGCGATGTCCATCTCGATCGGCGCCAGCGGCCGGTCGAACAAGGGCGCGTCATCCTCGAACATGCCGCCCTGCGAGCCCTCGCCCTGCGCCTCGGCGGCATTGCGCGTGCAGAGGTAACGGGTACGGCCCTTGGCCAGCGCCACGGTCGCTTCCAGGCCTGTGGCCTTGAGGAAGTTCGGGATATCGCGCTCGACCAGCTGCGACTGCAGCGCCACGGTACCGGTGCTGATCACCAGCTTCTTCTTGCTGGCCAGCGCGATCGGTACGCCTGCGGTGAGGTAGCCCAGGCTCTTGCCGACGCCGGTGGGCGCTTCGACCACGCCGACGCCACCGCTTTTCGACAGCGCACGCGACACCACGCCGATCATCTGGCTCTGCGAGCGACGGGTGGAGAAGCCGGGGGTATTGGCCTGCAGCGTCGTGTACGCCTTGCGGATCGCGTCCTTCAAGGTGTCATCAAGCGTGCGCGGAGCGGCGACGGTTTCGGTCACGCCGGGAAGTACCGTGGCTGGATCAGGCCGGTCATTGTCGCATGGCCGGCCGCGTTCACCGTCGCTGGCACCCTGAACGGGCCAGCGACGACGCCAGGCGGCGGTCACGGTCCGATGGGCGGACCACCCAAGGGCCAGATACGCCGGGCATGGCCCGGCGCTACCGGTCAGGATGCCGGGATCGTGCGGGTACGCAGCAGGCGCACCAGCGCCCACACCAGCAGCACCACGCCGATGGCCTCGACCATCGCCAGCGCGAAGTGCAGCACGCCGAGGATGGCACTCATGCCCGAGATGGCGTCGAAGTTGCCGCTGTTGATCAACCACATCGGCAGGATGCCGGCGGCCATGCTGCCGAGGCTGGACAGCAGCAACAGCACCAGGCCGACCAGGGCGCCGGTGCGGGTGGCATCGCGCGGTGCGCCGACCACCCAGACCAGGCCCACGCACAGTGCGATCAGCACCGGCAGGCGCACGCCCACGATGCTCAGCACCGTCACCATCAGGGTCGTGTTGTCCATCGATCAGTCCTCGCCGGCCAGCACGGCCGAGCCCTGCCGCAGCGTCTGGTAGACCTCGTCGGTCTGCGGACGCACACCGTGCCACTGCAGGAAGCTCTCGGCGGCCTGCTCGACCAGCATGCCCAGGCCATCCACGGTATTGCGGCAGTTCGCTGCGCGCGCCCAGGCCAGGAAGGCGATGGCGGCCTCGCCGTAGTTCAGGTCGACGGCGGTGGTCATCGAGTTGACCAGCGACAACGGCAGCTTGAACTCGACGTCGCGGTCGCGGCCGGCCGAGGTGGCATTGACGATCAGTTCGAAGTCGCCCAGCTCGCGCAGGTCTTCCCAGTAGCGGCTGATCGCGCGGCCCGGTTCGCCCATCGCGTCGATCAGTTCATCGGCGCGTTCCGGCGTGCGGTTGACCACCACCAGCTCGGTGATGCCGGCATCAAGGAAGGCCGGAGCGACGCTGCGCGCGGAGCCGCCGGCACCGATCAGCAGCATGCGGCGGCCACGCAGGTCCAGGCCATGGCGGTCGGTCAGGTCACGCACCAGGCCGATGCCGTCGGTGGTGTCGCCATGCCAGCGGTCGCCCTTGCGCAGCAGCGTGTTGACCGAGCCGGCGCGGCGCGCACGTGCAGTCAGCGTGGTGCACACCGAGAACGCGGCTTCCTTGTGCGGCGAGGTGACGTTGGCACCGACACCGCCGTCGGCGGCGAAGGCTTCCAGGCCGGCCAGGAACGCATCCGGGGCCAGGTCGATCGCGCGGTAATCCACCGCGATGCCTTCCTGGCGACCGAACGTCGCGTGGATCTGCGGCGACTTCGAGTGGGCAACGGGGTGTCCGAAGACGGCGTAACGGTCGGTCATGGAATCCTCAAGCTGGCTAGACTGATGCTCTTTCGTGCACGGACCCGGATGATGCGCATCACCCCGCCCCTGCTGGTGCTTGCCGCCAGTCTACTCTCTGCCCCCGTGGCGATGGCGTTGAACGAGTACGGCATCGAAGGCATGGGCGTAGTCTCGACCCGTGCCGACGAGGGCCGCGCCACGATCAGCGCCGATGGCCAGCGCATCGTTTTCGCCCGCCGTGGCGAGGCCGGTTGGGGCCTGTGGGAGGCGCGCGTGGTGGACGGCCGCTGGCAGCAGGCGCAGGCCTTGCCGGTAGGCGTGGCCGGTGAGGTCCGTGATCCCTACTTCAGCCGCGACGGCCGCTGGCTGCTGTTCGCGGCCGGCCGCAAGGGCGCGTTGGCGCTGTATCGGGCCGCGCTGGCCCCCGATGGCCAGCTGGGTACCGCGCAGCCGCTGGCGGGCGACGCGGGCCGCCGGGAAGAGCGCGGGCCGGCCCTGAGCGCGGATGGCAGGCAGCTGTTGTTTGCCCGCCAGCAGGGCCGTGGCGCCGGCTGGGACCTGTTCGTGGCGACGCTGGATGCGCAGGGACTGCGTGGCCCGGCCAGCGCACTGAGCGCGTTGAACAGCGCCGACGACGAGACCGACGGCGACTGGCTGGGGCATGACGGCGCCGTGGTGTTCAGCCGCGGCAACGGCACGACCACGCAGGTGTGGAGCAGCGGCTGTGCGTGGACCGGTGCGGCGCTGCAGCCATTGGGGCTGTCGTTCAACCAGGCCAGCGGCTGGACCGGCGCGCCGGTGATCGACAACGCCAAGCCCGGCGAGATGCTGGTCGCCAGCAGTGCGGCGAAGGCACCGCGTGCCGGTGGCGTGGATGTGTACCGGTTGGCCGCGCCGAAGGTGGCGGCGGTTGCGGGGTGCGTGCCGGGCGCACGGTGACGGCAAACGCCAACCAAGGTTGGCGGCTACCCGGGCGATGGAGGCGCCAGGTGCGTGCGGTAGATCCACGCCGTGCGTGGATGGCCGCTTGGTAGATGCCAACCTTGGTTGGCATGAGGGAAAGTGCCAACCAAGGTTGGCACCCACCCGTCAGCGCGACAACACCTTGGCGCGCTGCTGCTCGTACTCGATCTCGCTCAGCTGGCCATTGTCCTTGCGCTGGTTCAACGCGGCCAGTTCGGCCTGCACGCTGTCCGGCAGGGCCTGCTCACGGGCGACATGGCGGGCGGCGGAGAGCTGCTCCGGCGGGCGCTTGCCGGCCCGCCAGGCCGCGATGAAGACACCGACGATGATGGCGCCGAACACCAGCGTACCGATGCCCCAGATCAGCCATTGCATCCATCCCAGTTCGGGTCCCATCGCGTAATCCTCCGTCTATCGTGGCGCTATTGTCAGCGCTCGCGCAGCCATCGCGCCACCTGCGGCGCGAAATAGGTCAGCACGCCATCGGCGCCGGCCCGCTTGAAGCCCAGCAGCGACTCCAGCACGCAGGCGCGCTCGTCCAGCCAGCCGTTGGCGAAGGCGGCCTTCATCATCGCGTACTCGCCACTCACCTGATAGGCGAAGGTCGGCACGCCGAATTTTTCCTTCACCCGGCGCACCAGGTCCAGGTACGGCATGCCCGGCTTGACCATCACCATGTCAGCACCCTCTTCCAGGTCCAGCGCGATCTCGCGCAGGGCCTCGTCGCCGTTGGCAGGGTCCATCTGGTAGGTCTTCTTGTCGGCCTTGCCGAGGCTGGCGGCGCTGCCCACCGCATCACGGAACGGGCCGTAGAACGCCGAGGCGTACTTGGCCGAGTAGGCCATGATGCGCACATTGATGTGGTTGTCGGCATCCAGCGCACGACGGATCGCGCCGATGCGGCCGTCCATCATGTCCGAGGGCGAAACGATGTCGACACCGGCTTCGGCGTGCGATACCGACTGCTTGACCAGCGCCTCGACGGTGATGTCGTTCAGCACATAGCCCTTGTCGTCGATGATGCCGTCCTGGCCGTGGGTGGTGTACGGGTCCAGCGCCACGTCGGTCATCACCCCCAGTTCCGGGAAGCGCGACTTCAGCGCACGGATCGCACGCTGCGCCAGGCCGTCCTCGGCCCACGCCGCCGACGCGTCCAGCGACTTCAGCGACGGGTCGATCACCGGGAACAGGTCGATCACCGGAATGCCCAGCTCCAGCGCCTCTTCGGCCACCTTCAGCAGCTCTTCGATCGACAGCCGCTCCACGCCCGGCATCGACGGTACTGCGGTGCGGCCGGCCAGTTCGTGCACGAACACCGGGTAGATCAGGTCATCGGTGGTCAGCGTGTTCTCGCGCATCAGGCGGCGCGAGAACTCGTCATGGCGCATGCGGCGCGGGCGGTAAAGCGGGTGGGACATGGCAGGCTCCGAGGAGTGGCTATTGCAACAGGTAGCCCTGCGGCAGCAGGGGTTCGGGCAATGGGCGTTCGCCGAGCGCGTCGAGCTGGTCGATCTCGATCGTGCGCACCAGCGCGTCCAGCGGCAGGTCGTTCGGCTCCAGGCCGAACGGGTCTTCCATTTCTTCGCCCAGCTGGTCCAGGCCGAAGAAGGCATAGGCCAGCACCGCCGACAGCACCGGCGTGCCCCAGCCCAGCGAACTGGCCAGGCCGAACGGCAGCAGCACGCAGAACATCCACGCGCAGCGGTGCAGCAGCAGGGTGTAGGCGAACGGCAGCGGCGTGGTGAGGATGCGCTCGCAGCCGGCCTGGATCGACGACATTGCGTGCAGGCGCTCTTCCAGCTGGGTGTAGAGGATCGGGTCGAGTTCACCGGCGCGCAGGGCCTGGGCCAGTTCCGCAGCGATCATCGAGAGCAGCGCGTCGGGCACGTTCTCGCGCAGCCCGAGTTGTTCGCGCTGGCGCTTGTCCAGCCACGGCAGGGCCATCAGCGCCACGATGCGCCCGCGCAGGCGACCGGCCAGTGCATGGGCGAAGGCGGTGGTGAGGTAGGCGATGCGGCGGCGGCGGCCGGTGTCATCGGCCAGCAGCAGGTTCACCTGGCGGGCCAGCGAGCGCGATTCGTAGACCAGCTGGCCCCACAGCTTGCGGCCTTCCCACCAGCGCTCGTAGCAGGCGCTGTTGCGGAAGCTGAGGAAGATCGACAGGACCAGGCCGAGCAGGGTGAACGGCGTGACGGAAACGCGTTCGATGCCGGTGGGCGGCGCCAGTTCCACCACCGCAGCCACGGCAATGGACAGGATCAGGATGGCCAGCACCTTGGGCGCGATCGCTTTGACGATCGAACCGCGCAGGATGTAAAGCAGTTGCCAGCCGTGGGGACGGGGTCGGATGATCATGGGGCAGCCGCGCCGGGCGCGGATTCACAGGCACGCGGGGGGCTCGCGCAGGCATTCATTGTACGCCCCTGCCCGGCCATGGACCGTGCGCCTGCGACGCCCTGTCGCACCCGGCTGTGGGCTCAGATCACGCCGCCCCCTAGGCCGAGGCGGAGGATGCCCACCACCACCACGATGCCGTTCAGCACCAGCCCGGCCCAGGCCCGGCCACGCTTGCTCGGGTGGGTGAACAGGATGCCGAGCGCGGCGATGACCGCGCCCACCGCAGCGAACGGGATCAGGAACCAGTTGCCCCAGCCCAGCAGTGGAATCAGCGCCAGGATCATCCACAACAGCGCCAGTACGCCCCACAACAGACTGATCACACCCATGCCGCTCTCCCGCAGTTGGTTCCTGCCCCAACCATAGACGTTCCCGCTGCCGCCGCCTACTGCCATTGGCGGGGCTGTCACCCCCGCCGTGCTAGCGTGCTGCCGTGCGTGCTCTGGCCCGGGTGTTGGCGCCGATTCAGAGTGGCCCGCCGATGATCGCAACCAGTCCTACAGGGGTCGTGCCATGAACATCCGTTGGGCCGCGTTGGCGGCCATCCTGCTGGTCGCCGCCGGCTGTGCCAGTACCTCCAAGGTGATGCTGGGCCGCGCCCGCGCACCGATCGATCCGGCGCTGGTGCAGATCTATTCGACGCCACCGGCCGGTTCCCAGGAAATCGCCCAGCTGGAATCGGCGTCCGCCGTCGGCTTCGGCACCCAGGGCCAGACCGATGCCGCCGTGGCACGCCTGAAGCGCGAGGCCGCCGCGCTCGGCGCCAATGGCGTGGTGTTGATGGGCGTGGGCAGCAGTGGCTCGCCGGTAGGCATGTCGGTCGGCGCCGGCACGTTCGGCTCGCACGTCGGTGGCGGCGTCGGCATCGGTATTCCGACCACGCAGAAGCGCGCCGCCGGCGTCGCGATCTGGGTGCCGAATCCGGCACCGCCCGCGCGGTTGCCGACACAGGTGATTACGCCGCAACCGCAGCGGTGACCCGAGAGGGTCACCGCCGGTAGTGCCGGCCGCTGGCCGGCAACCTCAGCAATCCTCTTCGCCCAAGGGAAATGCCGGCCAGCGGCCGGCACTACCCCTGCAATAACCGACGCATCGCTCTGGTAGGTGCCAACCTTGGTTGGCACGAAACCCACAGCGCCGACCAAGGTCGGCATCTACCAACGGCGCTTGCCGGCCAGTGGCCGGCACTACCGGTGATGCTCAGCGCTTGTACTTCGGCACGAACACCTTGTTCACCGCATCGGCCAGCTGGTCCGGCGGCAGCAGGCCCTGGTCGAGCAGGAAGTTGTTGAACGCCAGGCGGTCGAACTTCGCGCCCAGTGCCAGCTCGGTCTGCATGCGCAGTTCCAGGATGCGGGTGTAGCCGTAGAAGTAGCTGCCGGCCTGACCTGGCATGCGCACCATGTAGCGGTCCAGTTCCTGGGTGGCCATCGCCTTGGACAGGCCGACCTGCTCGATCAGCACGCGCTCGCCGTTGGCACGATCGGTCAGGCCAAGGTTGAGCATCGGGTCCAGCATCGCGCGCGCGGCCCGCAGCAGGCGGAACTGCAGGGCGATCATCTGCCCGTCCAGCGGCTCGTACGGCACCATCTCGGCTTCGGCATACAACGCCCAACCTTCCACGTTCACCGAATTGAACGCGAACATCGTGCGTGCCAGCGACACGCCGCGCTCGACCATGGCGGTGAACTGCAGCTCGTGGCCGGGGCGGCCTTCATGCGCGCTCAGCGTCCACGCCGCCGCGCCGAAGTTGAAGTCGTCGTACTGCGCACCCGGACCGGCGGCCGGATTGCCCAGCGGCAGCACGAAGGTGCCCTGCTGCCCGGTGTTGTTGACCAGCGGCGCCGGCAGGAAGTGCGGCGCCGGGCTGGCGGCGCTCTCGGCGGCCGAACCCAGTCGCATCTGCATGGCACGCTTGGGCACGTCGACGATGGCGTGCTCGCGGATCAGCGGATCGATCGCGTCGATCACCTTGCGGTAGTGGCCTTCCAGATGATCGTCGGCGATCTTGTCGGCCTTCAGCGCGCGGATCACCGCCACCGGGTCGCTCGGGTCGGCCACCTTCAGGCCCTTGTCCTTCGCCACCAGCGGCGCCAGCTGCTGCATCGCCGATCGGGTTTCCATGAACTCCAGCTGCGCGCGCTGCATCAACAGCTTCGGGTCGATGTCGATGCCGACCTGCTTGAGCTGGTAGGCGTACAGCGGCGCCGGCAGGCGTGCGTCGGCACGTGCCTTCGGCAGCACGGTCGTGCGCGTCCAGGCGGCGTAGTCCTTCATCTGCTCGGCCAGCGCCTTCATTGCTTCATCGGCACCGGCGATCTGGTACTTCTTCAGCAGCGACTCGATACCGGTGATGTAGGTCTCAACGTTGTCCAGCGACTGCTGCACTTCGACCTTCGTCGGCTGCAGCAGGCTGCTGTCCTTCAAGCGCTCTTCATAGCGCTGGCGCGCCAGCGTGGTGAACGCGGTGCCGCCGGGCTGCAGGCCGGCATAGGCCTTGAGGCGGTCGAGCGCCTTGGCCCGGCGCTCGGCCGGCACCTGGTCGGACAGCAGCAGGTTGAGGCCGCTGAACACCGTCTGCGGCGCATCGCTCCACGGCAACAGGTACTTCTCGTTGAGCTCGCTGCCTTCGATGTTCTGGCTGGCGGCGTGGATCATGATCTCCAGGTCCTGGCGGACATTGGGATCCTGCTCGGTGGCCAGCTTCGCCTTCAGTTCGTCGCGGGCCTTGGCCATCGCGGCGCGGTAGCGCTTGCCGTTGTCCGGGCCGAGGTCGGCCACCTTGTCGTCATAGCCGGGAACGCCGAAGAAGCCGGTTTCCTCCGGCTGGAACGGACCCTGCGCATCAAGCAGGATCTGCGCCAGTGCATTGCTGCGGGCCACCCAGGCCGGGCTGGCAGGAGTGGCGGCCTTGGCGGCGGGTGCAGCCAGGGCCGGCGGTGCGGACAGCAACGGGGCGGCGGTCAGGGCCAGGGCAACAGCGAGCGCAATCGGCTTCATGGGACACTCCAGCAAAGGGTTGCCCGCAACTTACGCGCTCACGGCGATGGCGACAATCGGCTGGAGGTCACGGCGCGGCTGATGGGTAGAGTCGACTGTCAGTCGACTATCGCGCGCAGCGCGGGGTTTTCAGGCGTCTTGTGGAGAGCAGTCGACTAACAGTCGACTCTACATGGCCGCCCTTACCCGGCCGCGCGACCTGCGGTCACAGCGCGGCGGTCAGCGGGCATTCGCCACGCTCACGGCAGGCCTGCAGCTCGCACTCCCCCGCAGCCTCGTCGTCATCCAGTGCAGTCAGGTCGAAGGTCTGCTTGTCTTCGGCCAGTACATACATCACCGGGTAATCCCAGACTTCATCGCGACGGCTGCCCTGCACGAACAGCCGGCCGTGCGCATGCGGTCCTTCCAGCGCAACGGTCAGGCCGACGTCGCGCTGGCCGTTCATCGCGGTCTGCATGCTGCCCAGCGGCATCGATTCGATATGCAGGGGCTCGCCAAAGGCTTCCACCAGTTCGATGCTGCAGCCCGCGCGGCGCAACGCTTCGCGCATCGGCGGGCTCTCGCGTGCCGCCTCGCTCCAGCGCAGCACGCTCCAGGTCACCACGCCACCGGCGCCGCCCAGCACCAGCACCACCGTCAACGGCATCGCCCAGCGCCAATGACGGCACCACCAACCGGCGGACGTCTGTCGATGGGCGGGAATCGGTGGTGGCAGGGTCATCGGCGGGCTCCTTCCCGGCTGGCAATCAAGGCTTCAGGCAACGTCCCAGGAAGGCTTCGGCCACGCGGTAGCGATGCAGGGCATCGGCGCCGGACAGGCCATGCTTGGCACCCGGGTAGGTCATCAGCTCGAACGGCTGTGCACGCTTCTGCAACGCGCTCATCAGGCTGGTCGAATTGGTGAACAAGACGTTGTCGTCGGCCATGCCGTGGATCAGCAGCAGCGGCGAACGCAGGCCGTCGATATGGGTCAGCACGCGCGCTTCGCGGTAACCCGCTTCGTTGCGCGCCGGCAGGTCCATGTAGCGTTCGGTGTAGTGGCTGTCGTACAGGCCCCAATCGGTCACCGGCGCACCGGCCACGCCACAGGCGTACTGGTTCGAGGCCTTGGCCAGCAGCATCAGGGTCATGTAGCCACCGTTGGACCAGCCCTGCACGCCGATGCGCGCCGGGTCCACCCACGATTGCTGCTTCAGCCAGGTCACGCCGCGCAGCTGGTCGGTCACTTCCACCGTGCCCTGCTTGCCGTACAACGCGCCACCGAAGTCACGGCCACGGCGCGGGGTGCCGCGGTTGTCCAGCGAGAACACCACGTAGCCCTGCTGGGCCAGGTACTGATTGAACAGGTGGTCGCCACGACCGGGCCAGCTGTCGGTGACGGTCTGGCTGGCCGGGCCACCGTAGACGTACACCGCCACCGGGTAACGCTTGGACGGATCGAAGCCGGCCGGCTTGATCAGGCTGTAATTGAGCGGGGTCTTGCCGTCGGCCGCGGTCAGCGTGCCGAACTCGATCGGGCGCTGTGCATCGCGGTAACGCGCATACGGATGCTTCGGGTCCGCCAGATCGTTCTCGAGCAGGGTGGCGATCTTCTCGCCGTTGGCGCGGAACAGTTCGATCTGCGGCGGCGTGGTGCTGTTGGACCAGCTGTCGACATAGACGCTGGCATTGCGGGCGAAGCTGGCGCTGTGCATGCCCGGTGCCTTGGACAGGCGCTGCGGCTCACCGCCCTGCAGCGACACCGCGTAGATCTGGCTTTCGCGCGAGCTCTCGATGCCGGCGCGGAAGTAGGCCTTGCCAGCCTTCTCATCGACCGCCAGCAGTTCGTCCACCGGCCAGTTGCCGTGGGTCAACGCGGTGGCCTTGCCCTTGCTGTCGATACGGTACAGATGCTGGAAACCGGTGCGCTCGGACGACCACAGCACGCTGCCGTCATCGAGGAAACGCAGGCTGTTGTGCAACGGCACCCAGGTCGGGCTGGTCTCGTGGGCGAGCACGCGCTGGCGATTGGAATCGAGCGCCACTTCCACCAGGTCCAGCTGCTTCTGGTCGCGCGACTGGCGCTGGAAGCTCAGGTGCTGCGCATCGCGCCAATCGACGCGGGCCAGATAGATGTCCTGTTCCTTGCCGAGGTCGACCCAGCGCGGCTGCGCATCGGCGGCCGGTGCGATCACGCCCAGCTGCACGCGCACGTTGGCGTCGCCCGCGGCCGGGTAACGCTGCTCGATCACGTCGGTGCGGTCGGCGTAGACCTCGTAGCGCTTCTGCACCGGCACCGGTGCTTCATCGATGCGCGCGAAGGCGATGGCCGAATCATCCGGCGCCCACCAGTAGCCGGTGTGGCGGTCCATTTCCTCGTCGGCGACGAACTCGGCCACGCCGTTGCCGATGGTGGTGCTGCCGTCGCGGGTGAGCTGCAGCTGCTTGCCGCTGGCCAGGTCGATCACCCACAGGTTGCGGCCGCGGATGAAGCTGACGAAACCGCCCTTGGGCGACAGCTTGGCGTCGGTGGCGAATCCTTCACCGTGGGTCAGCTGGCGCACTGCGGCCTGGCCCTGCTGCTTGAGGTCGTACAGGTACAGCTCACCGCCCAACGGGAACAGCAGGCGCTGCGCGTCCGGCGACCACTGGTAATCGACGATACCGGTCATCGCGGCGATGCGCTGGCGCTCGCGGCGGGCCTTTTCCTCGTCGCTGAGGGTCTCGGTGCCGGGCAACACCACCTTCGAATCCACCAGCAGGCGGGTCTGGCCGCTGCCGATGTCATAGGTCCACAGGTCCAGCTGGTTGCGGTCGCTGTCCTTGCCGCGCAGGAAGCTGACCTGCGAACCATCGGGGGCGACCTTCGGCTTCATCAGGGTCGGGCCGGAAAGCGGCAGCGGGCCGGTGATGGCTTCCAGGGTCAGCTTTTCAGCGTGGGCGGCGGTACTGGTGGCGAGCATGAGGGCGAGCGAAGCGAACAGGTGGCGCATGGAGGATCCCGGCAAACGGCAGGTCCGCCACCGCGATGGACGCGGGGCGGTCAGCCTCCATCCTAACCAAGCCGGTGCGGGAAGGCAGCATGACCTTCTGCCCATGAGGCGTGCCGACCAACGGTCGGCACCCACCGTTCCGGGTCAACGCTGGCCGAACAGGTGCTTGCGCTCTTCGTCGCTGAGCGGCTTGCCGGCGTTGGGGTTCACCTGCTGGCGCAGGGCATAGGCGCGCTGGGTGGCCGGGCGTGCAGCAATCGCTTCGTGCCAGCGCTTGAGGTTCGGGAACGCGGCGAAATCCACCGGCAGCTTGTCGTAGGCGCCGATCCACGGGTAGCTGGCCATGTCGGCGATGGTGTACGCGTCCCCGGCCAGGAAGGCGTGCTGGGCCAGGCGCTTGTCCATCACCCCGTGCAGGCGGCGCACTTCGTTGTCGTAGCGCTCGATCGCGTAGGGGATCTTTTCCGGCGCATACACGTTGAAGTGGCCCATCTGGCCGCTCATCGGACCCAGGCCGGCCATCTGCCAGAACAGCCACTCCAGAGTGATGACGCGGCCGCGCGGGTCGCTGGGCAGGAACTGGCCGGTCTTCTCGGCCAGATACAGCAGGATCGCGCCGGACTCGAACACGCTCTGCGGGGCGCCGCCATCGGCCGGGGCGTGGTCGACAATCGCAGGCATCTTGTTGTTGGGCGAGATCGCAAGGAATTCCGGCTTGAACTGGTCGCCCGAGCCGATGTTGACCGGATGGATGCGGTACTCCAGGCCGGCTTCTTCCAGCAGCAGGGTCACTTTGTGGCCGTTCGGGGTGGGCCAGTAATACAGGTCGATCATGGCGGCGGCTCGGGGTGCGGAAAGGAACCTGAAGTCTAGTGCGAGAGTTGGGTTGGCACCGTCACGACGGGCCGGTAACCTCGCCTCTCCCCCGCAACGCAGCATCCTCCGCATGAGTGCAAACCGCCCGCCGCTCTCCCCGCTGTCCACGCTGATCTTCGCCTCGCGCTGGCTGCAGCTGCCGCTGTACCTGGGCCTGATCGTGGCGCAGTGCGTCTATGTGTTCCTGTTCGGCAAGGAACTGTGGCACCTGATCTCGCATTCGGCCTCGATGGGCGAACAGCAGATCATGCTGATCGTGCTGGGCCTGATCGACGTGGTGATGATCTCCAACCTGCTGGTGATGGTGATCGTCGGTGGCTACGAGACCTTCGTCTCGCGCCTGCGCCTGGAAGGCCATCCGGACCAGCCGGAATGGCTGAGCCACGTCAATGCCAGCGTGCTGAAGGTGAAGCTGGCAATGGCGATCATCGGCATCTCCTCGATCCACCTGCTGAAGACCTTCATCGCCAGTGGCGCGCTGGGTGGCATCCCACTGTGCACGCCTGAGCAGATGAGCGTGGCCGCCGCCAACATCGGTGTCGCACGCTGCTCGATGCTGACCCAGGACGGCGTGCTGTGGCAGACCATCATCCACTGCGTGTTCATCCTGTCGGCGATCGGTATTGCCTGGACCGACAAGCTGATGTCCAACAGCCACAGCAAGTCGCACGACCACTGATGCGGCAACCGGCAGCGGTCCTTCGCCGCTGCCCCATCCCGGCCCCTGCCCCTTGTACGCGGCGGTGGCCGGGATGCTAGATTGCACCCTCGCCGTTGCCGGCGGTGGCGTCGGGAAACGTCATCGTTCCGCGCCCGGACCACAGGTCCCGGCCATGCGTATCAATGATTTACGTCACGTCGTCTTCTAGAGGGGAGCAGGATGTCGCACGTCTCAACGATCACCGCCGCGCGCCGGTGGCTGCCGGTTGCTTTGGCACTGGCGCTGGCCGCCTGCTCGGGAAAGGAAGAATCTGCAGCACCGGCCCCGGCCGCCGCACCCGCCGCCGCTGCACCGGCCGCACCGGTGGTCGCCGCCAAGGTGCAGTCCATGGGCACCGAACAGCTGCGTGAATCGGCCAGCCAGGCACTGCGCGAGAACCGCATGTACGCGCCGGCCGGCGACAACGCCATCGAGTACTACCTCGCCCTGCGCGACAAGACACCGGACGACGCGTCGGTGAAGAGCGCGCTGACCGACCTGCTGCCCTACACCCTGATCGCCGCCGAGCAGCACCTGGGCCGCGAGGACTACACCGAGGCGCAGCGCCTGGTGGCACTGATCGAGAAGGTGGACGCCTCCGCTCCCGCCCTGCCGCGCCTGAAGGAAGGCCTGGCCAAGGGCGTGGAAAATGCGGCCAAGCGCACCGAGACCGAAGCCGAGAAGGCCAGGAAGGACGCCGAAGACCGGACCAAGCAGCAGGCCGAACAGCAGCGCCTGACCGAGCAGCGCGCCAAGGAAGCCGATGCGGCCAAGCAGATTGCCGCGCAGCAGGATGCCGCACGCCGCGACAACGAGCGCCAGGAGGCCGAGCGCCAGGCCGCGGCCCGTCGCGATGCCGAACAGAAACAGCAGCAGGCCGCCGCCCAACAGGCCAGCGCCGCACGCCAGGCAGCCGCCGCGGCAGCTCCCACCCTCCGCCCGGTCAGCACGCCGGCGCCGCGCTATCCGGCCGAGGCACTGCGTTCGGGAACGTCGGGCGAAGTGCTGGTGGAGATCACCGTCGGTACCGACGGCTCAGTGGTCAGCGCCCGCGTGCTGCGCGCGACGTCGGGACGGACCTTCGACCGCGAAGCCCTGAACGCGGTCAAGCGCTGGCGCTTCGAGCCGGTCAACGCGCCGGTCACCACCCGCCGCACCCTGGTATTCGCACCGGGCGGCTGACCGCAAAAAAGGGGACGGAGGGGATTAAGTCGTTTCTGCCACCTCCATGACGCCAAGGCCCGGTCCGTCCGGGCCTTGTCCGTTTCAGGCAGCGCCATCAATCAGGCGCTGCAACGCCGGATCGCGCGCAGCCAGCACCTGGAACAGGCCTAGCGCATGCAGGCCGGGCAGCAACGCACGCAGGTCGGCTTCGGCAGTGGCGCGGGTGGCATCATCGCTGGCGGGATCCTGCCAGTCGCGGACGCTGGCCAGGAAAGCACCCACGCTGCCCTTGCGCACGGTGAGGCCATTTACCTGCACCTCGTTCTGATGGTCCGGAAGAATGTCCTGTGGCTGCATGGGGAAGCGCTCCGTTGAAGTGGGCTCCAGTGTCGGGGCCCGGACGCGACGTTTCTGCCGTATAACTGCCAATTGATATGGCCGATCAGACAACCACCGCATTGATTGACCCGGCGCTGGCCAATGCCGCCGACGGGCCTGCATTGCTGGGGGCGCAGCTGCGCCTGCCGGGTCCACGCCGCACGGCACGCCACCAGCACGCCCGCGGGCAGCTGCTGGGTGCACATCAGGGCCTGCTGCGGATCGAGGTCGGCGACCTGCACTGGCTGCTGCCGGCGGGTCATGTCGCCTGGATACCACCTTCGCTGCCCCACGCACTGGCCAGTACCAGTGCGTTCGACGGCTGGAGCCTGTACTTCAGCGCGCAGGCCTGCACCGACCTGCCTGCAGCCCCTCGCATCTTCCAGCCGGGGCCGCTGCTGCAGGCCGCGGTGATTCGGGCGCTGCAGTGGCCGCATGTTCCACTGGATGCCACACAGGCACGACTGGCCGGTGTGATCGCCGATGAGATTGCCGCCAGCAAGCCTCTGCCGCTTGCCCTGCCACAACCGCGCGACCGGCGACTGCAGAAACTTGCCGCCGCACTGGCGCGCGCACCGCACGACAACCGCAGCATCGAGGACTGGGCCGCCAGCAGCGGTCTGTCCAGCCGCAGCCTCGCCCGCCATTGGCTGGCCGAGACCGGCCTGTCGCCAAGCCAGTGGCGGCAACGCCTGCGGGTGCTGCTGGCACTGCCACGCCTGCTGTCCGGCGAGCCGGTGATCAGCGTCGCGCTGTCGATGGGCTACGACACACCCAGTGCCTTCATCGCCGTGTTCAAGCGCGAGATGGGGGTGACGCCTGCACGATATGCCCGCGGTTGACGTATTCAACGCTCCCGCTGTCTTTCCTCGCAACCTAAACTGCGGGCTGATCTCAAAGGGAAGACGTATGAAGTATGACGACGCCAGCTGGCATTCCGGGGGTGACTTCCCTTCGGATCTTCCGGCTGAGGCCGGTGCCACCCACATTGGCATGTACCTGGCCTGGCTGTTGTTGCAGGGCATGGCGGACGAGGAACTGGCTGATGACATGCAGGACGAGCTGGAAGCCTTGACCCGGCGCACGATGACACCGGGTCAGTTCCTTCTGGTGTGCGATGGCAAGTTCGTTGACGAGATGATCAACGACGAGGCGAACGCATTCACGCTGGAGTACTACCAGGCCGATGATTGCCTGTACCCCGACGATTACATCGAGCTGCTCGCGGATGATCTCCCGTCGCTGTACCACGTCGCCGATACCTGGGAGAACTTCGACCGACTGGCACCGGTGATCGCTCAACGCTTCGCTGCTTGGCAGGCAGCACAGGCCTGAAAAAGAGAGGCCCGGAATGACCGGGCCTCGTTTCATATCCGCCGGGCACGGCCCGGCACTACCAGTGGCAGTCAGCCCGAGATCGCCAGGCGCTCGTTGTGGTAACGGCGCACGGCGGCGAACCACAGCAGTGCGGCCAGGCCGAGGCTGGCACCGAGATAGATGGCCCAGACCGACGGCGTGATGGTCTCGTGGCGGATCACCTTCAACAGCATCTGGTTCTGCGACAGGAACGGCACCGCGTACTGCCACAGCTCGCTCTTCAGCGGATAGGCCACCAATGCGTAACCGGGCATCATCGGCAGCAGCATCAGCCAGGTCATGTGGCTCTGCGCTTCCTTCATGCTCTTGGCCGCGGCCGACAGGAAGGTCAGCAGCGAGGTGCCGATCATCAGCATCGGCAACATCACCAGCAGCATCTGCAGCATCGAACCGACGTTCATGTTGAACTGGCGGCCGATGTTGCCGGGCGCGATCTGTGCGCTCACCTTGAACGCCACCAGGGTCAACAGCAGCGATACGAACCCGACCACGCAGGCAGCCGCGATCTTGCCGCTGACGATCGCGCTGCGCGAGCCGGGCGTGGCCAGCAGCGGTTCCAGTGACTGCCGCTCGCGCTCGCCGGCGGTGGCATCCATCACCAGATAGGCGCCGCCGATGAACGAGGTCAGCGTGAGCAGCACCGGCAGCAGCATCGACAGGATCATGCCGCGCTTGGCTTCGGCACTGGCCAGGTCCTGGCGTGCCACGTCCAGCGGCCGCGCCACCTGCGCGTCGATGCCACGCGCCATCAATCGCAGCGCGCCGACCTGGCCGTTGTAGGTGGCCAGTGCCGCCTCCAGACGTGCGCTGGGCACTTCGGCGGCACGACGGGTACTGTCGTTGATCACCTCCACCAGCGCCGGCTTGCCATCGGCCCAGTCCTTGCCGAAGTCATCGCTGATGCGCAGCGCCACGTCGATCTCCTGGCTGCGGATGGCCTCGGCCAGGTCCTTCGGTGCCGGCGCGGTATTCAGCCCCTGCGCGGCGAGGAAACGCACCAGATTGGGGGCGTTCTCCGCACCGATGGTCGGAATCTGCAGCGGTTGTTCGATCTGGGTGCGTACCCGGCTCTCGGCCAGCTTGCCCATGCCCAGCAGCAGCACCGGGTACAGCAGCGGCCCGAACAGCAGGGTGAGCAGCAGCGTACGGCGATCACGGGAAAGATCGCGCAGCTCCTTGCGCATCACCGTCATCAGGGTCGACATCATGCTCATGCGTGCAGGCCCTCTTCGCTGCCGATCAGTTTCACGAACGCGTCTTCCAGGTTGGATTCGCCGGCCTGCGCGCGCAGCTCATCGGCACTGCCGGCCGCCATCACCGTACCCTTGGCGATGATCACGATGTGATCGCACAGCGCGGCCACCTCCTGCATGATGTGGCTGGACAGGATCACGCAGCGGCCCTCTTCGCGCAGACCCAGCAGGAAGCGGCGCAGTGCGCGCGTGGTCATCACGTCCAGGCCGTTGGTCGGCTCATCCAGAATGACGTTGCGCGGGTCGTGCACCAGCGCGCGGGCGATCGCGGTCTTGGTCCGCTGGCCCTGCGAGAAGCCATCGGTCTGGCGGTCGAGGATGTCACCCATGTCCAGGGCATGCGACAGCACTTCGATGCGTTCGCGGATGCACTCGGCCGACAGGCCGTGCAGCTCGCCGAAGTAGGCGATGTTCTCGCGCGCGGTCAGGCGCTTGTAGACGCCACGCGCATCGGGCAGCACGCCAAGGTGGCGGCGTACTTCCACCGGATTGCGTGCGGCATCGACACCATCGACGCTGATGCTGCCCTGGTCCGGGGTCATCAGCGTGTACAGCATGCGCATGGTGGTGGTCTTGCCGGCACCATTGGGGCCCAGCAGGCCGGTGATGCGGCCGTCCTCGGCGAGGAAGCCGACGTTGGAGACCGCCTGGATGCGGCCGGTGCGGGTGTCGAAAGCCTTGTGCAGGTTGTCGGCGACGATCATGGTTCCCATCCGTTGAACGAGGTGAACGCCGGCACGTAGCTCAGCGTGTCCAGGCAGCCGGCATCCAGCGCCTTGGCATCGGTCTTGTCGATGAACTGGCCGAGCAGGCGCGGCATGCAGCCGGCACTCAGCGTGCCGTGGCCCTGGCCGCGGGCGACCAGCGCGCGGCCATTCGGCAGGCCCTTGAGGACCTGCTCGGCATAGCGCGGGGGTGTCACCGGGTCGAGTTCACCGGACAGCAGCAGCGCCGGTACGTCACTGCGCAGCGGCACGGCATTGGCCGCTGGCGCCGGCTGGTGCGGCCATACCGGGCAGGCCGCGAAGAAGGCGCTGGCCACGTCGTTGCCGAACAGTCGCTCCGGGTCCTCGGCCGGCGCCTTGTAGCGCGGCGCATCCTCGCTGCAGATCACCGACCACTGCATGCCTCGGTTGATCTGGAAATCCATGCTGCGGTTCGCACCGCGTGCCAGCGACGCCAGCGGTGCATAGCGGCCGTGCGCGGCTTCATCGAGCACCAGCGGCAGCAGCGAGGAATACTGCGGCACATAGGAGAAGGCGAACGCCAGGCCGATCACGCTGTCCGGACTCAGCACATCCTGCCGGGTCTGGTTGGTGCCGGGGTCGCGATACTCCACCGAGACCGGCGCACGGCGCAGGGTCTCGACCACGCTGCGCAGCTGCGCGCGGGTGTCGGTCGGGAAGCGTTTGCTGCAGGCGGCATCCTTGCGGCACTGCGCCGACTGCAGGGCGATCGCATCCTCGAACGTCGTGGCGAAGTCACCGCCCACCACCAGTTCGTTGGGCACTACGCCATCGATGACGATGCTGCGGGTGTGCTGCGGATAGGCACCGGCATAGCGCTGGGCCACGCGGGTACCGTAGGAGCCGCCGACCAGGTTGATCCGGTCCACGCCCAAGGCCTGGCGTACCGCATCCAGGTCGGCGATGGCTTCGGTGGTCGTGTAGAAGCGGGCATCGGCACGCCCCTGCAGCGAGGCCGCGCAGCGCTGCGCGTAGTCGCGCAGCGACGCCTCGGTGGGAGCGGCGTCCTCGTCCATCTGCAGGTCCTTGCCGTCCGCGCCGAGGCAGCTGAGCGGGTTGGAGCCGCCGGTACCCCGCTGGTCGACAAGGAAGATGTCGCGCTGCTTGCGCACCTGGCGCAGCGCGGTATCGACGATGACCGCCACTTCGCTGGCCGCCTGGCCGGGGCCACCGGCCAGGAAGAACACCGGATCGGGCTGGCTGGAGCCGCTGCTGCCCGATTCCAGCCAGGCGATGCGCAGGCCAATGCGTCGGCCATCGGGCTGGGCCCGGTCTTCCGGCACCTGCAGGGTGGCGCACTGCGCTTCCACGTTGGCGCTGGCGCCTTCGGTGGACAGCGTGCAGGGCTGGAAGTCGATCGTGCCGAAACGGCGGCTGGGTGCATCGCTGGCGCTTTCGGCACCGGGTGATGGTGACTGGCTGCAACCGGCAAGCATCAGGCTGGCCAACGTTGCGGCCAACGCGAGGTGGTGTCTTTGCATCGTGCTCGTTTCCCCTGGAGGACGTTCCTGGCAACCACGACGGGCTGCCGCGGAAGATGTGACTCAACTTACACGGGCACGGCGTCGTCGGCGATGGGCAGACGCGAAATCTCCGCCGGCGTGGCGCAGGCCAGGCGGTCGCGGCCTGCGGCCTTGGCCCGGTACAGCGCCGCATCCGCCGCTGCCAGCAGCGTGGACAGGTCGCCATGGCCGTCGTCCATGGCCAGGCCGATGCTGGCGGTGACCGTCACCGGCCCGGTGCCCAGCCGCGCCGGCTTCTGCTGCAGAGCGGTACGGATCGCGGCGGCCCATGCCATCGCTTCACCCTGTGTGCTGCCGGCCAGCACCAGCACGAACTCCTCGCCACCGTAGCGGCCCAGCAGCGTGTCGTGGCCCTGCAAACCATGCTGCAGCAGCGCAGCGAAGTGACGCAGTACCTGGTCACCGGCCAGGTGGCCCCAGCGGTCGTTGATCTGCTTGAAGTGATCGACGTCGACCAGCAACAGGGCCAGCGGCCGGCCCTGCCGACGCAGCCGCTGCAACTGCGCCTGGCCATCGGCCAGCACCGCGCTGCGGTTGAGCAGCCCGGTCAGGCCATCGGTGCGTGCCGCACGCCGCAGATCGACCAGCATGCGCTCGACCAGCAGCAGCACCATCGCGAAACATCGCGCCAGCTCCAGCATCACCCCGGCAATGTAGGTGACGAACATCGGCGTGCCGGTGCGCATGATGTCCTCACCGGCATCGGGCGCCACCGGCAGGAACAGGCGCACCGCGTACAGTGCCGCCTCGGCCAGGAACACCGCCGCCGCCAGACGGCAGCTGGTGCGCTGCTGCACGGGGGCATGCCGCAGCAGCAGCCATGCGATCCAGCCATCGACCAGCAGCGTGAACACACTGAACACCTGCAGGCGCACGCCCAGGTCCGGCCAGAGCACCAGGAAGGCGAAGATGCAGGCCATGAACGCGGCTGCCATCAACAACGGCCGCCACAGCGGCAGCGGCTGTTCCAGATGCAGCGCCACGCCGCGCAGCATCAGCACCGCGCAGCCGGCCATCGCCGCATTCCCGGCCAGTATGACCGGCACCAACGGCAGGTAGGGGCGCAGCGCAAGCAGGGTCACGCCCAGGGTCAGCAGCCACAGGCTGGCGGTCCACAGGCGCAGCACCGGTTGCCCGCGCAGCACCACAAGCAGCAATGAGAACCCCACGGCGATGCCGATGCAGAGCAGGAAGCCAAGCACGGTGATGGTGGGGAAATCCAGGGACATGCGGCGCTCATCGGCCGGGGCGGCGCGCGCATCTTAGCGCCTTGCGGTGCGATCCCCGTGGCACGGCCTGGCCCGATGGCGATGCCGGGTCTGAAAACGGCGAGCATGACGGCCGGTGCGTGCGCAGAATCCGGGGAAAACCAAGGAGACGCCCATGCATGCGTGGTACCTCGGTGGCCTCGACCACCGCCCCTTCCAGCACCTGTTCGAGAAGAGTGACACCGCGCTGGCTGCGCTGGGCATCCAGCGTCGCTGGGCCGGCGAAACAGGAGGACACCCCTGCCGGATCGGCCTGAGCGATCCGCCCAGCGGCAGCGAGCTGCTGCTGTTGTCCCATGTGCACCTGCCGCTGCACTCGCCCTATCACGCCTCGGGCCCGATCTTCGTGCAGCGTGGCGTAACGCGCTGCGTGCTGCCGCCGGGTGAGGTACCCGCCTATGTACAGCGCCGTACGATCTCGTTGCGCGCCTATGACCACGCTGCATTGATGCTGGCCGCAGAGATCAGCGCGGGCACTGATGTTGCCGCCCGGCTGGACGCGCTGTTTGCCGACCCTGCCGTGGCCTTCGTGCAACTGCACAACGCGGCCCACGGCTGCTTCTCGTGCCAGGCAGATCGAGTGGGTATGGCGCCGACGTAGCAGGATCTCCACGACGTGATCGATGCCACGCCGATCCCGTGACCGCCAACGCATCCGTTCAGCCCCACGTGAAGCCTGCGGGAAGGGCTTCACACCCCCAGTCACGGATCGGCGCTTCGGTGGTTCCTCAGCCTGCATCGCGACTCGATACTCGCCGTGGTGCCGCCGAAAGTCCGCCGTGCAGCGCAGCTCCTGCGGTCACCGTTCTCTTTCGACGACCACAAGGAAGCGCCATGTCATTCCGATCCACACCGCTGTTGCTGGCCACCTCGTTCGCCGCTGCGGGCCTGTGCCTGGCCGGCAACGCATTCGCCCACGGCACCATGACCACACCGGTCAGCCGCGTCTATGCCTGTTTCCAGGGCAATCCGGAGAACCCGACCAACCCGGCCTGCGCCGCCGCGAAAGCGGTGGGCGGTTCGCAGGCGTTCTACGACTGGAATGGCATCAACCAGGCCAATGCCAACGGCAACCACCAGGCCGTGGTGCCCGATGGCAAGCTGTGCAGCGGCAACAACCCGACCTTCCGCGGGCTGGATGTTAACCGCAGCGACTGGCAGACCACACCGATCCAGCCAGACGCCAGCGGCAAGTTCACCTTCGTGTTCAAGGCGACCGCGCCGCACGCCACGCGTGACTGGCGCTTCTTCGTCACCCGCGACGGCTGGCAACCGGGCAGCCCGCTGCGCTGGGCCGATCTGCAGGAGTTCTGCACGCTGGGCAACACGCCGCTGTCGGCCGATGGCACCTACAAGCTGCAGTGCACGCTGCCACAGCGCAGCGGCCAGCATGTGATCTACAACACCTGGCAGCGCTCGGATTCGACCGAAGCGTTCTACACCTGCATGGACGTGCGCTTTGAAGGAGGCGGTGGCAGCACCCCGCCCGCAGCGCAGTGGCAGGATGCCGGCCCGGTCACCGCGCGCGGCGAGCTGCCGGTCGGCGCCACCCTGGCGTTGCGCGTGTTCAACGCCAACGGCAATGATGTCGAACGCGTGGAAGCGACCCTGGCCAGTGGCCAGACTGCGGCCGCGCAGTGGCCGTTGGCGCTGGCCCGCAAGGTCAATACCAGCGCCCAGCACGCACGCGTGGGTGTGCTCAGCAATGGCGTGATCACACCGACGGCCTCGGCCACCGCCAACCGCGTGTACCTGAAGGATGGCAACCGCTTCCAGCTCGATACCCAGGTGCCCGACCCCGGCACGCCATCACCGGGCGGTGATTTCGACCACGTGTATCCCGCCGGTATCGGCAGCTACGTGCCGGGCCAGACCGTGGTGAAGGGCGGCGACGGCAAGCTGTATGCCTGCCGCCCGTTCCCGGAAGGTGCATGGTGCAACGTCAACGCCGAAGCCTACCGGCCGGGCGTGGGTGCAGCATGGCGCGATGCGTGGATCGCGTACTGAGGCAGTGATGCGGGAGGCGGTGCACAGTGCACCGCCTTTCGCCCGGATGGCGGCACAGAGAGCACCGTGTTGCAGATCGAACACAGCCGCCATCGATTTCAAACTTGTCCGATGTTGCCGACGGCCCTGCATGTGAAGACTGCGCGAGGTTTCCCACACTTCGCAAAGGAGTTCCTGCATGCATCTGTCCCACCGGGCAGTCCTCGCTCTGTCCGTCGTTGCCGGCCTGGCTCTGTCCGGCAGCGCCCTCGCCCACGGCACCATGTCCAAGCCGCTCAGCCGCGTGAAGCAGTGCCACGAAGGCAATCCGGAAAACCCGACCAACCCGGCCTGTGCCGCGGCCAAGGCCATCGGCGGCGCGCAGCCGTTCTATGACTGGAGCGCGATCGCCCACGGCAACGCCAATGGCAACCACCGCGACCTGGTGCGCGATGGCGAGCTGTGCAGCGCCAGCATCCCCAAGTACCGCGGCCTCGATCTGAATCGCAGCGACTGGCCGACCACGCCGGTGCGCGCCGATTCGCGTGGCCGCTACACCTTCGAATTCCTGGCGCCGGCGCCGCACGCCACCCGCGAGTGGAAGTTCTACGTCACCCGTGACGGTTGGCAGCCGGGCAGCCCGCTGCGCTGGGCCGACCTGCAGGAATTCTGCACCCTGGGCAACGTGCCGCTATCCGAAGGCGGTGTCTACAAGCTGGACTGCCCGCTGCCCAAGCGCACTGGCCAGCACATCATCTACAACACCTGGCAGCGCTCGGATTCGCAGGAAGCCTTCTACACCTGCATGGACGTGCGCTTCGAAGGTGGCGGTGGCGTGGTTCCGCCGCCGCAGTGGCAGGATGCCGGCGCGGTGACCGCCAATGGCGCACTGGACGTGGACAGCACCGTGACCCTGCGTGTGTTCAATGCCAACGGCAACGATCTGGAGCGCGTGGAAACCAAGCTGGCCGCTGGCCAGACCAGCCCGACGCAGTGGCCGCTGGCCCTGGCCCGCAAGGTCAATGCCAGTGCACAGCATGCGCGCGTGGGCGTGATGAAGAACGGCGTGATCACGCCGGTCGCCTCGGCCACCGACAACCGCGTGTACCTGAAGCCGGGCAACCGCTTCCAGCTGGAAACCCAGGTGCCGGGGCCGGGCCCGATCGATCCGGTCGATCCGCCGGGCGGCGACTTCGACTTCGTGTACCCGGCCGGCCTCAGCAACTACAAGCCGGGCGAGACCGTGGTGAAGGGCACTGACGGCAAGCTGTATGCCTGCCGCCCGTTCCCGGAAGGCGCCTGGTGCAACATCAATGCCGATGCCTATCGTCCGGGCACCGGCTATGCGTGGCGCGACGCCTGGATCGCGTACTGAGGCAGGACACCGGGGGCGGCGTGATGCCGCCCCTGGTTCATGGGCTGCCGGCCAGCGGCCGGCACTACCAGGGTCCACGCGGTTGCCGGCCAGCGGCCGGCACTACGCAGGCTTACTTGCTGCTGACGTACTTCTCGCGGCGGATCTGCGGGTTGCCCAGGCCAGCGGCCTTCAGCAGTTCGGCACAGGCGTCGACCATGTCCGGGTTGCCGCACAGGTAGGCAATGTCGGTGGCCGGGTCCGGGGTGAAGCCGGCCAGCGCCTGCTGCACGTAGCCGTGCTGCACGTCCGGATGCGGATCAGCCGGCAGTTCGCGCGACAGGCATGGAACATAACGGAAGTTCGGGTGCTTTTCGGCGAAGCTGTAGAAATCTTCGCTGTACAGCAGCTCACCCGGGCTGCGCGCGCCCTGCAGCAGCACGATCTGCACCCCGCGCTCGGCCATGGCCTTTTCCAGCAGCGGCAGCATCGAGCGGTACGGGGTAACGCCGGTGCCGGTGGCGATCAGCAGGTAGCGGGCATTGTGGTCACCGGGATTCAGGCAGAACCGGCCATAGGGGCCGGACGCACTGATCTGGCCGCCCTGCTCCAGCGCCTCGAACAGGGCCGTGGCGGCGCCACCGGGGACGAAACTGACCGCGATATCCACCGCCTCGCCCGGGCCCAGCGCGTGGTCGTGGATGGTCGCCAGCGAGTAGCTGCGCTTGGTTTCGGTGCCGTCGGCGTAGCTGAAATGGACCTGGATGAACTGGCCGGGCTGGAAATCCAGCGGCTGCCCATCGTCACGCACGAACTGGTAGTGGCCGACGGTCGGGGCCAGCATGCGGCAGCCGACCAGCTTGAGGGGGAATTGAACAGGCACGACTTTTCGGGACAGTGTGTAGCCGGGGCAAGCCCTCGGGGTCTTCTATAATAGCCCCTCCCCGCCCCTCTCCAGCGCCAGCCCATGGGCGCGAAGGCTTCGAGCTTGGCATCCCAGAACGATACGGCGCCCGCCCTGCGCGTGCGCGACCTGCGCAAAACCTATGACAACGGCACCCAGGCCCTGAAGGGCGTTTCCCTGGAAGTGGCCCCGGGCGACTTCTTCGCCCTGCTCGGCCCCAACGGTGCCGGCAAGTCCACCCTGATCGGCATCATCAGCTCCCTGGTCAACCTCAGCGAGGGCCAGGTGGAAGTGTTCGGCAGCGACCTGGTGCGCAACCGCAGCGCCACCATGCGCCTGATCGGGCTGGTGCCGCAGGAAATCAACTTCAACCTGTTCGAAAAGCCCTTCGACATCCTGGTGAACTACGCCGGTTTCTATGGCGTGCCGCGCGAGGAAGCCGAGCAGCGTGCCGAAGAGGAACTGAAGCGGGCGCACCT
The DNA here is from genome assembly GCF_004346925.1 of Stenotrophomonas sp. ASS1. Taxonomy (NCBI): domain Bacteria; kingdom Pseudomonadati; phylum Pseudomonadota; class Gammaproteobacteria; order Lysobacterales; family Lysobacteraceae; genus Stenotrophomonas; species Stenotrophomonas oleivorans. The sequence goes on from NZ_CP031167.1 coordinate 4,361,372, forward strand.
GTGGGAAAAGGCACAGGTGATGAGCCGTACGCTGTCCGGTGGCATGAAGCGCCGACTGATGATCGCCCGCGCGATGATGACCCGCCCGCGCCTGCTGATCCTGGACGAGCCGACCGCCGGCGTGGACATCGAGATCCGCCGCGACATGTGGCGCGTGCTGAAGGAGATCAACGCCGCCGGCACCACGATCATCCTCACCACGCACTACCTGGAAGAAGCCGAGTACCTGTGCCGCCACCTGGCGATCATCAACCATGGCCAGATCGTCGAGCAGGGACCGATGCGCACCCTGCTGGCCAAGCTGGACGTGGAAGGCTTCCTGCTGGACATCGACGGTGACCTGCCGGCGCAGCTGCCGGTGATCGAAGGCGCGACCCTGACCGCGCCGGACCCGCATACGCTGGACATCGACATGCCGCGCGCGATGGACCTCAACCGCGTGTTCGCCACGCTCAACGAGTCCGGCATCCGCGTGCGTTCGATGCGTACCAAGAGCAACCGCCTGGAGGAGCTGTTCGTGCGCCTCACCGGCAACCTGGAGAAGCCTGCATGAGCACCACCGAGCTGACCGACGGCCAGCGCAACCGCGTCGCACTGATGACCATCGTGCGCCGCGAAGTCGCCCGCATCATGCGCATCTGGGGCCAGACCCTGGTGCCGCCGGCGATCACCATGACCCTGTACTTCCTGATCTTCGGCAACCTGATCGGGTCGCGCGTGGGGGACATGGGCGGCTACACCTACATGCAGTTCATCGTGCCGGGCCTGGTGATGATGAGCGTAATCCAGAACAGCTACGGCAACATCAGCTCCTCGTTCTTCGGCGCCAAGTTCGGCCGCCACGTGGAAGAGCTGCTGGTCAGCCCGATGCCGAACTGGGTGATCCTGTGGGGCTACGTGGCCGGTGCCGTGCTGCGCGGCCTGATGGTGGGCGTGATCGTGCTGATCATCGCGATGTTCTTCACCCCGGTGCGCATCCCGCACCCGCTGGTGATGCTGACCACGGTGATCCTGGGTGCGACGATCTTCTCGCTGGCCGGTTTCATCAACGCGGTGTATGCGAAGAAGTTCGATGACGTGGCGATCGTGCCGACCTTCATCCTGACCCCGCTGACTTACCTGGGTGGCGTGTTCTATTCGGTGAAGCTGCTGCCGGGCTGGGCCGAGGCCGCGACGCACGCGAATCCGATCTTCTACATGGTCAATGCATTCCGCTATGGCCTGCTGGGCAGCAGCGATGTGCCGCTGCCGGTGGCCTACGGGTTGATGATCGGATTCGTGGTGGTGCTGACGGCGCTGGCGCTGTGGTTGCTGCGCCGTGGCGTGGGCATGCGCAGCTGAGGCGTGCCTGCAGGGCCTGCGGCCCTGCACCTGCAGTGGTAGTGCCGGCCGCTGGCCGGCAACAGCAACAGCCAAGGCGGAAGCATCACGAGTTGGGCAGGGCGGTGTGGGGGTGCAGGACACGCCGTAAACCCGTCCGTGGGGGCTCGATGGCGCCATCCATGGCGCCAACGGTCCTGCACCCCCACACCGCCCCACCCCTGACAGTTTCCGGTCGCTGTTGGTAGGTGTCGACCTTGGTCGACACGATGGATACATGCCATGCGTGGATGAAGCGTTCCCTGTAGAGCCAAGCCGATGCTTGGCTCTTTTCGTTTCGGATTACGGCTAGGCTGTAGCGATGAAGATCACTTCCATTGCGTTGGACAAGGCCGTGTCGGATGGTCCGATCGATGCGTTCAGCCATGTCCTGCTGAGCGATTCGCCCATGCTGGATGAGGTGCTGGATTGCCTGGCCTCGCTGCACGTGGCTGATCCCCTTCATCGTTATCTGTGCACGCTCGACGAAGTCGGCCAGTGCCGCTACACCAGCATGCACGCGTCCGACGACGAGCGCATCGCGCTGTACGAGAACGAAGACCCGGCGACGCCTGAAGATGCGTTGGCGGCACGCGAGCGGTTGCTGGCGCACGTCGTCGCGCAGCTTGAGCATTCCACGCATCGGCTGCAGTGGACAGCGCTGGCGGGTACGTTGATGTGCAGCGACGAGGACGTCGAGGCGCTGGTCGCTGCCAATGCGACACCTGATCTCATCATCGATGACGCGGTCTGCGTGCAGCAGGTGCCCGTGACCCGTGATGACCTGCTGATCGCCGCCCTGCCCAACGGCTACTTCAGCGCGGACTGGGACATCTTCCAGAACCACGCCCTGATCCGGTATCTGCAGGAGCGCTACGACTACCGCCTGTTCGGACTCGGCGCATCGTGGCTCGGTTTCCAGCGCGACCGCGCACCGTCGCCTGCAGAGGCGAGCGCGTTGGTCGCGGACCTGCAGCACATCTACGCGGCCGGAACGCACGACACGTGGGCACAACTGGCTGCAACGCTGGCCACCCGCACCACACTGCTATTGGGCTACACCGAAGACTTCAGCGAACAACTACCCTGAGCACCGCTCTACACGAGCGAGCGCAGCGAGCGACCCGCTTCCGCTCTTGATCTGTCTTCCGTGGTGGCCGCACCCGGAACATGTCCGTGGCCGGGCGGGTAGGTTGCGCAGAGGCGTGAGCCGCATGGATGCGGCGACCGAGCTTACATGGATGTACTTGCAGCGTCCCCTGCGCGGCCTACCCGCCCGGCCAACCCCAGTGAACAGTGCATTCCGCGAACCACCACGAGGGGCTCCGCCGTTGGCCGCAATCTCCGGCACAATCGCACTCCTGATTCCCCAGAAAACGGTGAACGTGCAATGCGCATCCTGATCCTCGGCGCCGGCGGTACCGGCGGTTACTTCGGCGGTCGCCTGGCCCAGGCCGGCGTAGATGTGACCTTCCTGGTGCGCCCCGCACGCGCCGCCCAGCTGGACCGCGATGGCCTGGTCATCCGCAGCCCGCTCGGTGATGCCAGCTTCCCGGTGCAGCACGTCACCGCCGACGCCCTGCCCGCGCTTGCCGCACAGAAGCCGTTCGACCTGGTTATCCTCAGCTGCAAGGCCTATGACCTGGACAGCTCGATCGATGCCATCGCTCCGGCCGTGGGCGCGAACACCACCGTGCTGCCGATCCTCAACGGCCTGCATCACTACAACGCGCTGGACCTGCGCTTCGGCCGCGACGCTGTGCTCGGTGGCCTATGCTTCATCAGCGCCACCAAGGCCCCCGACGGCGCCGTGCTGCACTTGGGCAAGCCGGCCAAGCTCACCTTCGGCGAGCGCGATGGCGGCGCGGCGTCCGCACGCGTGCGTGCCTTCGCCGCCGCCTGTGCGCAGGCCAACCTCGATCACCTGGCCAGCGAGCACATTGGCCAGGAACAGTGGATCAAGTACACCTTCCTGACCGCGCTGGCCGCCTCGACCTGCCTGCTGCGCGCGGATATCGGCAGTATCGTCGCCACCGATGATGGCGAGGCGATCGTGCGTGGCCTGTACGACGAATGCCTGGCCGTGGCCGAAGCTGCCGGTGAGCCGATTCCCGATGCCGCGCAGGACACCGCACGCGGCACCCTTACCCAGGCGGGCTCGGCATTGAAGGCGTCGATGCTGCGGGATCTGGAAGCCGGCCAGCAGGTAGAGGCCGAACAGATCGTCGGCGACATGCTGGCGCGTGCACGCAAGGCCGACCAGGAAGCCCTGCTGCTGCAGGTCGCCTACAGCAGCCTGCAGGCCTACCAGGCACTGCGCGGCGCGTGAGCCTCCCGTTGCAGGCCGGCGCGCTGCCTATGCGGGTGCTGATCCTCGGTATGGGCTGGAGCGGATGCGTGCTGGCCCCGCATCTGCAGGCGCGGGGCGTGCACGTCGTCGGCACGGTGCGTAACCCCTCGTCGGCGCCGGACGATGGCCTGCTGCGGCATCAGCTGCACGCTGACTCCCCACCGTCGCCCGCCCTGCTCGATGAGGTCGCGCAGGCCGAGGCCGTGCTGTGCAGCGTGCCGCCAGATGCCGCGGGCGACCCGGCACTGCGCCTGCTGCTGCCGGCTCTGCGGGCCAGCCCGGCACTGCGCTGGGTGGGCTATCTGTCGTCCACGTCGGTGTATGCCGATAGGGCCGGCGGCTGGGTTGACGAGCGCAGCGCAGCCGATGCCACCGAAGCAGCCGGCGTGCAGCGCCTGCGTGCCGAAGCGCAATGGCGTGCGCTTGCAGAGGTACGTGGCATCGCTTCGGCGGTGTTCCGCCTGCCCGGCCTGTACGGGCCGGGGCGCAATGCGTTGCTGCAGCTGTCACAGGGCCGTGCCCGCCATGTGATTCGGCCGGGCCTGGCGTTCAACCGCCTGCACGTAGAGGATCTTGCGGCAGTGATCGTCGCGGCGATGCAGCGACCGGTTGCGCAGGGGATATACCTGCCCAGCGATGACGAGCCGGCACCACCGCAGGATGTGCTGGCCTTCGCCGCGAAGCTGGGCGGGTTTGCGATGCCACCTGCCGTGGCATGGGACGACCCTGCACTCAGCCCGACGCTACGGCGCTTCTACGAGAGCAACAAGCGCATCGACAGTCGTGGCACGCGTGAAGCGCTGGCGTGGCAGCCGCGCTTCCCCAGCTACCGTGAGGGCCTGCGCGACCTGCTCCGGTAGTGCCGGCCGCTGGCCGGCACCACGGTTGATTGCCGGCCAGCGGCCGGCACTCCCATCAACCCGCGTCGGGCAGGCGGAAGAACGCACGCGTGGCGGCAGTGGCATTGGCCGCCGTCACTGCAACGTCCTCGCCACGGTCACGTGCCAGTTCTTCCACGATATGCGAAAGGAACATCGGTTCGTTGCGGCGGTCCTTCGGCATCGGCTTCAGCGTGCGTGGCAGCAGGTAGGGCGCATCGGTCTCGATCATCAGGCGGTCGGCCGGGATGTTCTTCACCAGTTCGCGCAGGTGCGCGCCACGGCGCTCGTCGCACAGCCAGCCGGTGATGCCGATGTACCAGTCCTGGTTCAGGTAGTCGAACAGCTCGTCGCGTTCGCCGGTGAAGCAATGCACCACCGCCGGGCCGATGCGACCTTCGAAGTTCTTCATCTGTGCCATGAAATCGGCATGCGCGTCGCGCTGGTGCAGGAACAGCGGCTTGCCATTGTCCGCGGCCAGCTGCAACTGGCGCTCGAAGGCACGGTGCTGCGCCGGGCGCGGCGAGAAGTCACGGAAGTAGTCCAGCCCGCACTCGCCCACCGCCACCACTTCCGGGTGGTCATGCAGCGCGCGCATCTCGGCATCACATTCCTCGGTGTACTCCACCGCATGATGCGGGTGCACGCCGGCGGTCGCATACAGGAAGCCCGGGTGCTGCTGCGCCAGCTGCACGGCCAGCGGCGAGTGCTCGCGGCTGGCACCGGTGATGACCATCTGCACCACGCCGGCCTGCCGTGCGCGGTCCAGCACGGCATCGCGGTCGCGGTCGAAGGAGTCGTGGGTCAGGTTGGCGCCGATATCGATCAGGTGCATGGTCATCGCGGGGGAAAAGTGCCCGCGCATTGTACCTGCGGCTGCCATGGCCCCTTATCCTTTGCACATGAACGCCCCGCTCTTCCCGATTTCCCCGCTGCTGCCGCAGATCCAGCAGCACCTCGCCGCGCAGCCACGACTGGTGCTGGAGGCGCCGCCCGGCGCCGGCAAGACCACCCAGGTGCCGCTGGCGCTGCTCGATGCACCGTGGCTGCAGGGGCGGAAGATCATCCTGCTGGAACCGCGCCGGGTCGCCGCACGCAGCGCCGCGCTGTTCATGGCGCGGCAGCTGGGCGAAGAGGTGGGCGGCACCGTCGGCTACCGCATCCGCTTCGAGAACAAGGTCTCGTCGCGCACCCGCATCGAGGTGGTTACCGAAGGCATCCTGACCCGCATGCTGCAGGACGACCCGATGCTGGAAGAGGTCGGCGCGATCCTGTTCGACGAATTCCACGAACGCCACCTCAGCGGTGATCTCGGCCTGGCACTGGCGCTGGACGTGCAGGCACAGCTGCGCGATGACCTGCGCCTGGTGGTGATGTCGGCGACGCTGGATGGTGAGCGGCTGGCCCGCTTCCTCGATGCACCGCGCCTGAGCAGCGAAGGCCGCAGCTACCCGGTGGCGATCAGCCATTTCCCGGCGCGCCGCGATGAGGCGCTGGAACTGCAGGTTCGCCGCGCGGTGCAGCAGGCCCTGGCTGAATATCCCGGTGACCTGCTGGTGTTCCTGCCCGGCCAGCGCGAGATCGCGCGGGTGCAGGCCGGGCTGCAGGAATCGCTGGATGCCGGCGTCGAAGTGCTGGCCCTGCACGGCGAACTGCCGGTGGAGCAGCAGGCGCGGGTCCTGCAGGCGGCCAGTGATGGTCGTCGGCGCGTGGTGCTGGCCACCAACGTCGCCGAGTCGTCGGTGACGCTGCCCGGCGTGCGCGTGGTGATCGACAGCGGCCAGGCGCGCGAACCGCGCTACGACCCCAACAGCGGCTTCACCCGGCTGGACGTGGTGGCCATCGCCCAAGCGTCGGCCGACCAGCGCGCCGGTCGCGCCGGTCGCGTGGCCGAAGGCGTGGCCTGGCGGCTGTGGCCGCAGTCGCAGCGGCTGGAGCCGCAGCGCCGCGCCGAAATCGATCAGGTCGAGCTGGCCGGACTGGCGCTGGAACTGGCCGCCTGGGGCAGCAGCGACCTGCGCTTCCTCGATCCGCCACCGGCCGGCCCGATGGGTGCCGCCCGCGAACTGCTGCAGCGGCTCGGCGCGCTGTCCAGCAGCGGTGCGATCACCGCACTTGGCCGCCGTGTGCTGGCGCTGGGCACGCATCCGCGGATGGCGGCGATGCTGCTGGCCGCGCCCCATGCCCGCGCACAGGCGCTGGCCGCCGATCTGGCCGCCCTGCTGGAGGCGCGCGATCCGTTGCGCCAGGGCGGTGATGCGCTGGCCGCGCGTTGGCGTGCGCTGGCGGCATTCCGCAATGGCCGCGCACCGGGCGACGCCAACCGCAGCGGCCTGGCCGCGATCGATGCCGCCGCCAAGCAGTGGCGTCGCCGCCTGCGCTGCGAGGCCGCACCACCGGCCAGCATCGAGGCGCACGAAATGGGCGACCTGCTCGCGCACGCGTTCCCGGACCGCATCGGTGTCCAGCACCCCAGCGATCCGCTGCGCTACCTGCTGGCCAATGGTCGCAGTGCACGCCTGCACGATCTGAGCGACCTGCGTGGCGAGCCGTGGCTGGTAGCCAGTGAACTGCGCTTCGAGGCACGCGACGCGCTGCTGCTGCGTGCCGCACCGGTGGACGAAGGCCAGCTGCGCAAGGCCTGGCCGGAGCGCTTCGTGACCGAGGACGTAGTGCGCTGGGACAGCGAGCGTCGCGCCCTGGTGGCACTGCGCGAGACCCGTTTCGACCGCATCGTGCTCGACACCCGCTCGGCCGGGCGGGTCGATCCGCAGCACGCCGCGCAGGCCCTGACCGACGCGGTAGCTGAACTCGGCCTGCAGGCGCTGCCGTGGACCGAAGGCCTGCGCCAGTGGCAGGCACGGGTGGAATCGCTGCGGCGCTGGATGCCGGAGCTGGACCTGCCCGACTGCAGCGACGACGCCCTGCTGGCCACGCGCGCGCATTGGCTGCAGCCCGCGTTCGCCGGCAAGAGCCGCCTGGATGCGCTGGACGAGGCCAGTTTCGGCGAAGCGCTGAAGTCGCCCTTGGAGTGGTCGCAGCGGCAACTGGTTGAACGGCATGCACCCACCCGCATCACCGTGCCGTCCGGGCTGGAGCGGCCGATCACCTACGCGTTGGACAGCGAGAACGGCGAACCGTTGCCGCCGGTGCTGGCGGTGAAACTGCAGGAACTGTTCGGCCTGGCCGACACGCCGCGCATCGCCGACGGCCGCGTGCCGCTCACCCTGCACCTGCTCTCGCCCGGTGGCCGCCCGCTGCAGGTCACCCAGGACCTGCGCAACTTCTGGGAAAACACCTACGCGGAAGTGAAAAAGGAAATGAAGGGCCGCTACCCGCGCCATCCGTGGCCGGATGACCCGTGGACGGCGACGGCCACCCATCGGGCCAAGCCGCGCGGGACCTGACCGGTGGGGCCGGCTGCGGACCCTGCCTGATCCTGAATGGCTGCGGTAAAGTCACACCACGTGCCACCCCGGCTGACATACCGTTTACGGGCAACACGCGACACTGGACTTCGACCCGAGGCAAAGGACCCCCGCATGAGCAAGCTGACCGTAATCACCGACCGCGCTCTGGAGCGCGCCCTGGAGCTGGCCCACACCGCCGGCGATGGCCTGAAGAGCGCCGGTGGCAGCCTGCGCAATGCGGACTGGATCAAGACCGGCGCCGCCATCGGCGCAGTGAAGACCGGCGGCAAGGCCGCAACCAAGTTCGTGCGCCGCAATCCGGCAGTGGCCGTGGCCGCCGCTGCGGTCGGTGTAGGCCTGCTCGGCTACGCGCTGTACCGTAAGCAGCAGAAGAAGAAGGCCGCCAATGGCCACGTGGTGAATGGGCAGGCGCAGCGCATCAACGCACGTGACCGCCGCAACGACACCGTGGTGGACGAGCACAGCGATATCGGCAGCGACGCCTGAGCCTGCCGGGGTCGGTTCCCTTCCACAGGAAGGGCGCTGACCCCAAGGCACTACATGAGGGCCGGACACCGGAAGGTATCCGGCCCTTTCTGCATCAACCGATCTGCAGCCACTGCCCCGGCTGCAGGTCGTCCAGCCGGTAAGGCCCCATCGACACGCGGACCAGCCGCAGCGTCGGCAGGTTCACCGCCGCGGTCATCCGCCGCACCTGGCGGTTGCGGCCCTCGCGGATCGTGATCGCCAGCCAGGCATCGGGCACGGTCTTGCGGAAGCGCACCGGCGGATCGCGTGTCCACAGCGACGGCGCCGGATCGAGGCGCTCGATCTTCGCCGGCAGGGTCGGCCCGTCATTGAGCACCACGCCGTCGCGCAGCTGTTGCAGCTGTTCGTCGCTGGGCATGCCTTCCACCTGCACCCAGTAGGTCTTGTCAGCCTTGTGCTTCGGGTCGGTCAGCTTGTGCGCCAGCGTGCCGTGGTCGGTCAGCAGCAGCAGGCCTTCGCTGTCATGGTCCAGGCGACCGGCGGCATACACGCGCGGCGGCAGGCCGAACCCGGCCAGGGTCGGCCGTGGCGGCACGCTGCGGTCGGTGAACTGGCAGAGCACGTTGAAGGGCTTGTTGAAGGCGATCAGCATTGCGGGCACGGCAGGCGGCGGGTGGGGCATTGTCCCATTCCCGCATCGCCGCCGCGATCACGGCCGGCTCAGCCGAAAACCTTCCATTCCAGCAGGAACGAGCCCAGCACCAGTGCGATGCCGCACGCGGCGATGACATTGGCCCGGCGCCGCAGGCCTGCGGCCGGCGGGTCGGCCCTGCGCGAACGTTCCTCCAGAAGGGCACCCGCGAACAGCACGGCAAACCCTACCGTCGCCATCAGATCGTGGGCATGACCACCGTAGAACACAAAATCGATCAACCGCCCCAGCACCAGCACCGCGACAGCGATGTAAAAGACCTTCTTCAACAATTCATGTCCTTGCATACGATCGAATTCCGGCGCATGGCCGGTTGGGACCAGCCATGCGCCGCGCTACGCGGGATGAGCCGAGCAGGAACGATGTCGGCCGTCCTGACCGGCACCCCCTCTTACGGCTTGATGAAGCGCAGGGTCATGCGGTCGCTTTCGCCAATGGCCTGATACTTCGCATCATCGGCCTTGTCATGCTGGTTGGTCGGCGGCAGCGTCCACACACCGTTCGGGTGGTCCTTGGTATCGCGCGGGTTGGCGTTGACCTCACTGCGCGCATCCAGCTTGAAGCCGGCGGCTTCGGCCATCGCGATCACCTGCTGCTGGCCGACGTAGCCGGTGTCATCGTCGTCGGCCACGTCGGCCTTGGCGCGATGCTCGACCACGCCCAGTACGCCGCCCGGCTTGAGCACGTTGAAGAAGCCCTGGAACATGCCCTGTGCCTGGCCGGCCTTGCGCCAGTTGTGCACGTTGCGGAAGGTCAGCACCACGTCGGCTGAACTGGCCGGGCCGAACACCGGCTTGGCCGGATCGTAGGCCACCACGGCGGTCTTGCCGAACTGTGCCGGCGCACCGGCGTACTTCTTTTCCAGGCTGTCGCGGCTGCGCTGCTGGTAGTCACGGCCGCGCCCTTCGGCAACCGCCATCGGATCGACCACGGCAGCAATGTAATGGCCCTTGTCATGCAGCAGCGGCGCCAGGATTTCCGAGTACCAGCCGTTGCCGGGGGTGATCTCGATGACGGTCTTTTCCGGCGTCACCTTGAAGAACGACAGCGTCTGCGCCGGATGACGGAAGCCATCGCGCTTGACGTTGTTGGCATCACGGGTCGACGCCTTCACCGCCGCATCGATGGCCGGTGACACCTGGATCTTCGCCGGTGCCACCGTGGCCGGTGCGGCGAACGCGGGAACAGCGGCAAGCAGGGCTGAAGCAAGCAGCAGGCGGCAACCACGCAGGGACGAAGCAGGCATCATCGGAGCGACTCCAGCGGAAGATGCGGCGAGACTAGCAGCCGCGGCGTCCCAGGTGTTCACAAAACGTTAGCTGCGTGCGCATCGCGGAACACTGTTTTGTGGTCACCGCCGCAGCACGGTCACACAACGCGTTTTATTCTGGAGCACTTCCCCCAAGGAGTCCGTGCCCATGACGGCAACCCGCGAACTGGGCCGTTCCGGCCTGCATGTACGTCCGCTCGCCTTCGGTGGCAACGTGTTCGGCTGGAGCGCCGATGAGAAGGCCAGCTTCGCCCTGCTCGATGCCTTCGTCGATGCCGGCTTCAACCTGGTCGACACCGCCGATGTGTATTCGGCGTGGGTGCCGGGCAATGCCGGCGGCGAATCGGAAACGCTGATCGGCAAGTGGTTTGCCCGTAGTGGCAAGCGCGACAAGGTGGTGCTGGCGACCAAGGTGGCCAAGTGGGCCGAGCGCCCCGGCCTGACCCCGGACAACATCAACGCCGCGGTGGAAGATTCGCTGCGCCGCCTGCAGACCGACGTGATCGATCTGTACCAGGCCCACGAGGATGACGAGTCAACGCCGCTGGAAGCGACCCTGGCCGCATTCGGTCGGCTGATCGAAGCCGGCAAGGTGCGCGCGATCGGTGCCTCCAACTACAGCGCCACGCGCCTGGCCGATGCGCTGAAGGTATCCACCGACTACAAACTGCCACGCTACGAAACCCTGCAGCCGGAGTACAACCTGTATGACCGCGCCGGCTACGAAAAGGAACTGGAACCGCTGGTGCAGCGCGAACAGATCGGCGTGATCGGCTACTACGCGCTGGCCAGCGGCTTCCTCAGCGGCAAGTACCGCACGCCGGCTGATGCGGCCAAGAGCCCGGCACGTGGCGAGAACGTGGTGAAGCGCTATCTGAATCCGCGTGGCCTGCGCATCCTGCAGGCGCTGGATGACGTGGCCAGTAAGCACAGCGCCAGTGCCGCGCAGATCGCACTGGCGTGGCAGATCGCACGGCCGTCGATCACCGCGCCGATCGTCAGCGCCACCAGCGTCGAGCAGCTGCACGATCTGTTGGCCGCAGCCAACGTGTCGCTGAGCGTGCAGGATGTCGCGCAGCTGGATGCCGCCAGCAAAGAAGGCTGAGGGGTAGTGCCGGCCGCTGGCCGGCATCGCACAATGCCGAAGAAAATAATTGAACAAAATGGTTGCGCACGAATAAATCGTGGTTTATCGTGCGCACCTCGTTTCAACAACCACTGGAAACTTCCCTTGAACGCGCATTCCGTCGCCATCGCCAAACTGCTGCCATGCCTGCGCATGGACGTGCTGGCGCGCGCGTTCGGCAAGGAAGTCCAGCTGACAACGGCCTGATACCCGCCCTGCGGAGATCGGCCACCCCGATCTCCGAGGCTTGACGACGCCCTCGGAACGCAAGTCCCGGGGGCGTTTTCGTTTGCGTCGGCACAAGGACCCGCGATGCCAGAACTGCACCCCGCGCGGCAACCCGCCGCTCACTGACACAGGTTTTTTCCGCTCCGCCGAAGGATTTACTTCGCGCGAGTGGCGACGCCTGGACATTATCTGCATCGCATCAAAACATTATCGCTCGCGATAATGTCGATGGCCTGCACCCTCGATTCTCCAACGGTCCCGTTTCCACCACGGGCTGGTGCGCGCGGCGTTGCCGTGGCGTATGCCGGAGGTCGCGGACATGCCATCGCCTGGATCGCCTGCTGGAAGCAGGCATCGGTTCGCCGGTACGCGGTTCGATTCCGCGCGGTCCCCAACTGGATAGCTCAGCTTGGTCAGAGCAACGGATCCGTAATCCGTCTGTCGTGGGTTCGATTCCCACTCCAAACCACATGACCTGTCACGTCATGACTTGAAGCAACACCCGGGGCGCAAGCCCCAGCGGCCATCGCCGCCGTCCACGGACAACGCCTTCGGGCAGGAGCGTGGAAGGCAACGGACCGCACGCCGGGCCCCGGCCCGCCGCCACTGCCAGCCACGTTCCGCACCGGTGCTGCCTGCCGGGAACGACGATGGCAGCAGTGCCGGTGCACCGAAGGCTCCGCGCGCGGACCGTCCGCCGATGGCCGCCCTCTTCCGCTGCCTGCACGTGGTGTGCAGGCGGCCTCGCCACGACCTGATCGGCCCGGGTCATGGCGATTCATTCCCATCGGGTCGAACCACCAGAGCCATACAAGGAGAGACTCCCATGTTCTGGACCATCAAGGTCGTGATCGGCGACGGCGAGCGCGGCCTGGTGTATCGCAACCGTCGTTTCCAGCAGATCCTGCTGCCGGGGGTGCACCGCCTGTCGCCGTTCGGCGGCCGCCCGCACGTGGACATCCACACCGCATCGAAGGGCGCGGCCTATACCGGCAGCGACCAGGACAGCCTGATCGAAGCGCTGGGCACCGAGCTGGACACGCACTTCGTGCTGGCCAACGTCGGCGCCAGCGAGGTCGGCCTGTTGCTGCGCAACGGCCGCATCGATGAAGTGCTGCCGCCGGGCAGCCGCCGTCTGTACTGGCGGGGTTCGGTCGACACCCAGGTGCGCGTGATGGCGCTGGGTGACGAGCCGCGCATTCCGGCGGACGTGCAGCAGCGCCTGGGCCAGTTGGGCGTGCTGCCGCGTGTGGCGGTGATCAGCACCGTGCCGAGCGAGTCGGTCGGCCTGCTGTTCATCGATGGCACGCTGCGACAGACGCTGGACGCCGGCCTGCACGCGTTCTGGAACTTCAACGGCAACGTGTCGGTGGAGCGTGTGGAGCTGCGTGCGCGTTCGCTGGACGTGTCCGGCCAGGAACTGCTCAGCCGCGACAAGGTGACCCTGCGGGTGAACCTGGCCGCGACCGTGCAGGTGGTCGACCCGGTGCGTGCACACCGCACGCTCAGCAATGCCGACGAGTTCGTCTACCGGCAGCTGCAGTTCGGCCTGCGTCAGGCGATTGCCGCGCGCAGCCTGGACGAGCTGCTGGGTGACAAGGCGGCACTGGACGGCGAGATCGCCGCCCATGTGCAGGCGGCGATCGAGGGCCACGGCGTGCGGCTGCTCGGCGTGGGCATCAAGGACGTGATCCTGCCGGGTGAGATGAAGGAGATCCTCAACGGTGTGGTGCTGGCCGAGAAGCAGGCCCAGGCCAGCGTGATCCGCCGTCGCGAGGAGGCCAACGCCACGCGTTCGCAGCTCAACACCGCAAAGCTGATCGAGGACAACCCGGTGCTGATGCGCTTGAAGGAGCTGGAGGCACTGGAGAAGGTCACCGAGAAGATCGACAAGCTCACCGTGTTCGGCGGCCTGGATGGCGTGCTGAAGCAGCTGGTGACGATCAGGTAGGGGGGTCGCGGCGGCGCAGGGACGCGCCGCCGGCCCATCAAGGACATACACGAAGACATGGACACTCAACACAATTATCAATGGCTGCACGCCGAGGGCACCACGCCGATCAAGGGCTGGGTCAACGGTGTGCCGCTGGAAGCGCAGGCGCATGAGCAGCTGCGCAACATCGCCGCGATCCCGTTCGTCGGGCCGTGGGTGGCCGTGATGCCGGACGTGCACCTGGGCAAGGGCGCGACCGTGGGCTCGGTGATCCCGACCCGCGGTGCGATCATCCCGGCGGCGGTCGGCGTCGACATCGGCTGCGGCATGGCCGCGGTGCGTACCACGCTGCGTGCCAACGACCTGCCCGATGACCTGCGGCAGCTGCGCAACAGCATCGAGCGCAGCATCCCGGTCGGCAACGGCCGTGGCGGCGAGCACCACCGCATGCCCGACAGCATCCATACGCGGCTGGTGCAGTCCGGGCTGGCCGCCGGCCTGGAGAACATCAAGGACAAGCACCGCAGGATCCGCACCGACAAGCTCGACCGCCAGCTGGGTACGCTGGGCGGCGGCAACCACTTCATCGAACTGTGCCTGGACGAGACGGACACGGTGTGGGTGATGCTGCACAGCGGATCGCGCGGCACCGGCAACCTGATCGGCACCTACTTCATCGAGAAGGCGCGCGAGGAACTGGCCCGGCGCGTGCTCGGCTTCCACCTGCCGGACAAGGACCTGGCGTTCTTCATGGAAGGCGAGCCGCTGTTCGATGACTACGTCGAAGCAGTGTCGTGGGCGCAGGACTACGCCCGGCAGAACCGCGAGGCAATGATGTCGCGGGTGCTGGCCGAGATGCGCCACCGGCTGCCGAAGTTCCAGCTGGCGGCGATGGCGGTGAACTGCCACCACAACTACGTGCAGAAGGAGACGCACCACGGCCAGGAGCTGCTCGTTACGCGCAAGGGTGCAGTGAGTGCCCGCGAGGGCGAGCTGGGCATCATTCCCGGCAGCATGGGCACGCGCAGCTACATCGTGCGTGGCAAGGGCAACGCGGAAAGCTTCCACAGCTGCAGCCACGGTGCCGGCCGGGTAATGAGCCGTGGCGCTGCGCGCCAGCAGATCACGCTGGCCCAGCACCGCGAGGCCACCGCGCATGTGGAATGCCGCAAGGACAGCGGCGTGCTGGATGAGTCGCCGGCCGCGTACAAGTCGATCGACGATGTAATGGCCGCGCAGCTCGACCTGGTCGACGTGGTGCACACGCTGCGCCAGGTGCTGTGCGTGAAGGGATGATGGAACGGTGCCGGCCTCGGCCGGCACCTGCTCGACGGGCACGGGCGAATGGATGCCCGGGATCCGTAGCGTCGAGCTTGCTCGACTGCTCTTCCACGCCATGCGTGGATGAAACGGCGCCGACCAAGGTCGGCATCTACCAGAGCAGCACGTCGCGTCGGGGGTCAGCGCGGCACGCTGTCCTCGGCCACCAGCGCATGATGCACGCCGATCCCCGCGCGCACGCCTTCGGCGGCGGCCAGGGTGATGTTGCCGACCGTGGTCGCATCGCCCGCGGCGTATACGTTCGGCACCGAGGTCTGCTTCATCATGTCGACCTCGATCAGCACCCCCAGCGGGCTCTCGACCAATGTGCACCCCAGCTGCTGCACCAGCGGCGTGGCCATCGCCTGGGTAGCCGGCACGAACAGCGCACGCTGTGCGATGCGGCGGCCATCGGCCAGCTCCACTTCCAGCCAGGTCGGCTGGTCGCCCTGCACACCCAGCACGGGTGACGTCTCGATGTGCACGCCACGCTGCTGCATGGCGGCGCGTTCCTCATCGGTGATCTCCAGACCCATGCTGAAGAACGTGACATTGCCCCAGTCGGCGAACAGCGGCGCCTTGCTGGCGGACATCGGATGCCCGCCGAGCAGGCCGATGGCACCACCACCGACTTCATAGCCGTGGCAGTAGGGGCAGTGCAGCACGGTGCTGCCCCAGCGCTCGGCCAGTCCGGGCAGTTCCGGCAGCTGATCGGCGATGCCGCTGGCCAGCAGCAGCTTGCGCGCGGCCAGCACCTGGCCATCGGCGGTACGCACTTCCACGCCTTCGGCGGTGGTGCGGGCGTGCTCCACTTCGGCATGCACCCAACGCACCGTGGGGTAGTCCAGCAGCTGCTGACGCGCGGTCTTCAGCAGCTCGGCGCCGCTGATGCCATCCAGCCCCAGCACCCCGTGCGAATGACTGGCGAAGCGATTGCGCGGTGAACCGGCATCGATGACGGTGACCGGGCGACGGGCACGGGCCAGGATCAGGCCGGCGGCAATGCCGGCGTAGCTGCCGCCGACGATGAGCACATCAGGATTCATGGTGACCTTCCAGGGAACGGTGATGGGCAAGATGGCGGGCGAAGTCGGCGCCGAGCTGGTCCAGCGTGGTCGCCTGCAGGCGCTGCTCAAGCAGCCGCTGCGCCTCGCGCGCGCCTTCGAGCAGGGCGCTGTTGACCAGCTGCTGGATCGGGCAGCCACCGCCGGAATCGCGAGCGCCGACCTGGACCAGCGGCGGTGCTCCCACCGCCAGATAGATGTCATGCAGGGTGATCGCCGCGGCATCGCGTGCCAGCAGGCTGCCGCCGCCGTGACCACGGGTGCTGCGCACCAGGCCGGCCTTGTGCAGCTGTGCCAGCAGACGACGGATCACCACCGGATGGGTCGGCAGGCACGACGCCAGCTGTTCGGACGTGCGCGGGGCGGCATGGCCGACCAGATGCGCCATCACGTGCAGGGCGTCGGAGAGGGGGTTCGCGGATTTCATGTAACAACATTAGTTACATTTAATTCCTCTGTCGAGGGTCTGCTTTCGTTCCATATGGACACATCTGTCCTATGAAACATCTCCTTCACATCACTAAACGAAACGCGAATGTGATCAACATCCCACTTCAGGGCGTGCGCAGCGGGTCGATACCGCAGTGCCCCTTCCCGAGAGTTCTTCCCCATGAATGCGTCTGTCCGTGCTCCGCGCCTGCAGTCCAAGCTGCTCGGCGCGGTTTCTGTTGGTCTGGCTGTGGTCCTGCTGTGCGCTCTGGCCGGCCTGGCCTCCGCCTGGTTGAAGTTGTCCACCGAGGTTCCACCCGAAGTCGCGCACAGCCGCGATGCCGAACGCCTGCAGCGCGAGTTCCGCGGTCAGGTGCAGGAATGGAAGAACGTGCTGCTGCGCGGCCACGACGACGCGTTGCGCCAACGCCACCTGGACGCCTTCGACAGCGAGGGCCGTCTGGTCGAGCAGCTGGCCAAGGGCCTGGTCAGCAGCCCGGATGCACGCACGCGCGAACTGGCGCAGGCCTTCATCGGCCTGCATGCGCAGCTGCAGCAGGACTATCACGCGGCGCTGCAGGCGTTCGCCGAGGCCAGCTACGATCCCGCCGCCGGCGACAACCTCGTGCGCGGCAAGGACCGCCCGGTGGCAACCGCGCTGGATGCGTTGAGTACGCACGCCACGCAGGTGGCCGAAGCGGCGGTAGCGGTCCGTTCGCAGCAGGCGCGGCAGACGCTGCTGCTGTGCGCGGCGCTGACCGTGCTGGCCGCCGTGCTGCTGCTGATGGGCCTGGGATGGTGGCTGCGGCGTGCGGTGGTGCAGCCGGTGCTGGCGGTGGAAGCCGCTGCGCGTGCAGTGGCCGCCGGTGATCTGCAGCATGTTGTGCAGGTGCGCAGCCGCGATGAGATCGGTCGCCTCGCGCAGGCCATGCAGGCCGTGCAGTCCACGCTGCGCGGTGTGCTCGATGCACAGGCCACGATGGCACAAGCGCATGAAGCCGGCACCATCAGCCACCGCATGGATGCCAGTGCCTTCCCCGGTGCATTCGGCACGATGGTGGCCGACAGCAACGCGCTGGTCGATGCGCACATCCAGGTGAAGCTGCGCGCGATTGCGATCATGGGCCGTTACGCCATCGGTGACCTCAGCCAGGACATGGAGCGGCTGCCGGGCGAGAAGGCCGTGATCACCGACGCACTGGATACCGCCAAGGCCAATCTGGGCACGATCAATGGCGAGATCCGCCGCCTGGCCGAAGCCGCTGCCATGGGTGACTTCGGCCAGCGTGGCGACAGCGCGCGCTTCGAGCATGACTTCCGCGCGATGGTCGACGGCTTGAACCGATTGATGCAGACCACCGAACTGAACCTCGGCGAGGTCTCCAGCATGCTGCGCGCGATTGCCGATGGCCGCCTCGGCGCGCGCATGCATGGCGATTTCCAGGGCGTATTCGCACGCATCGCCGGTGATGCCAACACCACCGCCGCACAGCTGGCGACCATCGTCACCGACATCAAGCACGCCTCCGGCAACATCCACACGGCGGCGGCGGAGATCGCCGCCGGCAACAACGATCTGTCACGCCGCACCGAACAGCAGGCGGCCAACCTGGAAGAGACCGCCGCCTCCATGGAGGAGCTGACCTCCACCGTTCGCCAGAACGCCGAGCATGCGCGCCAGGCCAACCAGCTGGCGATCGGCGCACACACCGTTGCCTCCCACGGCGGCAGCGTGGTCGGTCAGGTGGTGACGACGATGAGCGCGATCGAAACCTCGTCGCGGCAGATCGCCGAGATCATCAGCGTGATCGATGGCATCGCGTTCCAGACCAACATCCTGGCGCTGAACGCGGCAGTAGAAGCGGCGCGGGCCGGCGAACAGGGCCGCGGCTTCGCGGTGGTTGCCAGTGAAGTACGCACGCTGGCGCAGCGCTCGGCCGCGGCCGCGAAGGAGATCAAGGCGTTGATCGAAGCCTCGGTTGAGCAGGTCGGGCACGGTGCACAGCGCGTGCGCGAGGCCGGTGACACCATGGCCGAGATCGTGGCATCGGTGCAACGCGTGACCGACATCATGGCCGAGATTTCCGCGGCCTCGCAGGAGCAGAGCGCGGGTATCGAGCAGGTCAGCCAGACCGTGATCCAGATGGATGGCACCACCCAGCAGAACGCCGCGCTGGTGGAGGAAGCCAGTGCCGCCGCACGCAGCCTGGAACAACAGGCGAACCGGTTGATCGACGCGGTGGATGTGTTCGATCTGTCGACCACGGCGGCAGCGAAGGACGCGTTGGCGCGTGCGGCCTGATTGATCCGGTTGCCGGCCAGCGGGCGGTACCACCCGTGCGATGTGCCGGCCGCTGGCCGGCAGCGTCCGCCGCCACATGGGTAGCGCCCGACCGTTGGTCGGGCGACGGCAGGATCAGTGCGGACCAACGGTCCGCACCCACCAGAGCAGCCGCGCCCACCGGCGCGTGCGGTAGTGCCGGCCGCTGGCCGGCAACCTCAGCGCACGTAATCGCTCTGCGCCATCGCGTCGGCCAGGTAATCCACGAACGAGCTGATCCGCGACGACACGGCGGTGTTGCGGTAGTACACCGCATGGATCGGCTGGTACACATCCAGCGTCTGCGCCGCCAGCACCTGCACCAGGGTGCCGGCGCTGCGGTCGCGATCGGTGACGAAGTCAGACAGGCAGGTGATGCCCACACCTTCCACCGCCAGCCGGCGCAGCGTCTCGCCACTGGATACGGCAATATCCGGGCGCACCAGCAGCAGCCCATCCGACTCTCCGGGCAGCGGCCAACGGTTGAGTGATTCCGGCTCGTTGAAGCTGAGCAGCGTGTGCTGGCCCAGCGCGGCGACGCTGGCCGGTTCGCCGTGCCTGGCCAGGTAGTCCGGGCTGGCCACCAGCCGCAGCTGGCAGCGGCCCAGCAGCCGCGCATGCAGGGTGGAGTCGGCCAGCGGGCCGATCCGGATCGCCAGATCGGTGCGCCGTTCGAGCAGGTCGATGTAGCGGTCGGAACTGTTCAACTCCAGCTGTACTTCCGGGTAACGCGCGCGATAGCCGGCCACCAGCGGCGCAATCACGTGCAGCACGAACGGCATCGCCGCATCCACGCGCAGGCGCCCCGCCGGGCGTTCGCGGCGCGCCGCCATCTGTTCCTCGGCCGATTCCACCGCATCGATGATCGCGCGCGCATGGCGCAGGAACGCCTCACCCTCGGCAGTCAGGTGCAGGCGGCGGGTGGTGCGGGTCAGCAGGGTGATCCCCAGCTTGTCCTCCAGCCGCCCCAACGCACGGCTCACGCCCGAGGGCGTCTGCCCCAGCTGCTCAGCGGCGGCACTGATCGAGCCGCTGTCGATCACCGAAAGGAACGCCTGCATTTCATCGAGAGTGGTCTTCATGCCCCTATTATTGACTGCACAGCAATAGTGATTGGCGTGAAGACCGGTTTTTCAGCAAAGGTCGGCGGCGCAGACTGCGCAGCCTCTTCCTCCTGCTGGACCCTGTCATGACCCGTGGCATTCCCCTCGCCCTGCTGGCGTTGACCCTCGGTGCCTTTGCCATCGGCACCACCGAATTCGTCATCGTCGGCCTGATCCCGACCATCGCCGGCAACCTGCAGGTCAGCCTGCCCTCGGCCGGCCTGCTGGTCTCGCTGTACGCGCTGGGTGTGGCCATCGGTGCGCCGGTGCTGACTGCGCTGACCGGACGCGTACCGCGCAAGCAACTGCTGGTGGCGCTGATGGTGTTGTTCACGCTCGGCAATGTCGTCGCCTGGATGGCACCCGGCTATACCTCGCTGATCATCGCCCGCATCCTCACCGGCCTGGCGCACGGCGTGTTCTTCTCGATCGGCGCGATCATCGCCACCGCCGTGGTACCGAAGGAGAAGGCGGCCAGCGCGATCGCCATCATGTTCACCGGCCTGACCGTGGCGCTGGTGACCGGCGTGCCGCTGGGCACTTTCATCGGCCAGCACCTGGGCTGGCGCGCCACCTTCCTGGCGGTGGCCGGGCTCGGCGTGATCGCATTGCTGGGTGCGCTGCTGTTCGTGCCGCGCAGCGTGCCGCAGAGCGCGCCGTCCAGCTTCCGCCAGCAGCTGGCCGTGCTCGGCCAGCCGCGCCTGCTGCTGGTCTATGCGATGACCACGCTGGGTTATGGCGGGACCTTCCTGGCCTTCACCTACCTGGCGCCGATCCTCCAGGACGTCACCGGTTTCTCGGCCAATGCGGTCAGCCTGGTGCTGCTGGTGTACGGCGTGTCAGTGGCGATCGGCAACCTGTGGGGCGGGCGCATGGCGGACCGCATGGGCCCGGTGCCCGCGCTGAAGCGCATCTTCGCGCTGCTGGCCATCGTGCTGTTCGCGCTCACCTTCACCGCCTGGAACGCCCGGCTGATGCTGCTGACCGTGCTGGCGCTGGGCGCCGTGGCCTTCGGCAACGTGCCCGGCCTGCAGGTCTATGTGGTCAAGCAGGCGCAGCGCTATGCACCGCAGGCCACCGACGTGGCCTCGGGCCTGAATATCGCCGCCTTCAACATCGGCATCGCACTGGGCGCTTCGCTGGGTGGCCTGGTGGTGGAGCACGTCGGCCTGATGCACACGCCGTGGCTGGGCGCACTGGTGGTACTGGGCGCGTATGCGCTGACCGCGCTCAGCGGCCGCCTGGACCGTCGTGATGGCATCAATGATCGCGCCGATGGCATCGCCGTGGCCGCGCATTGAGACAGGTCATGCCGTGCCGGCACCCTGCCGGTACGGTGGTGCAATGCACCGTTGCCGGCACGTATGCGGCCACTGGCCTACCCTTTGCCGGATATTCGCATCCCTCCCCTCTGCTGGAGCTCCCCATGACTGTCCCCGCCTTCGGTCTCGGCACCTTCCGCCTCAAAGACCAGACCGTGATCGACTCCGTGCGCAACGCGCTGGATGTCGGCTACCGCGCCATCGATACCGCACAGATCTACGGCAATGAAGCCGAGGTCGGCCAGGCCATTGCCGACTCCGGTGTGCCGCGCGATGAGATTTACCTGACCACCAAGGTCTGGATCACCGAGTTCAAGCGCGAAGCGCTGCTGGCCAGCCTGCGCACCAGCCTGGAGAAGCTGCGCACCGACCATGTCGACCTGGCACTGATCCACTGGCCGTCGCCGAACGACAAGGTCGACGTGCCGATGGAGGAGTACCTGACCGCACTGGCCGAGGCCAAGGCACAGGGCCTGACGAAGGAGATCGGCATCTCCAACTTCACCATCGCACAGACCCGCAAGGCGATCGAGATCCTCGGTGCCGATGCGATCACCACCAACCAGATCGAGATCCATCCGTACCTGCAGAACCGCCTGCTGGTGAAGTTCCTGCAGGACAACGGCATCCACATTACCGCCTACATGAGCCTGGCCTATGGCGAGGTGATCAAGGACCCGGTTATCCAGGCCATTGCCGGCCGTCACCAGGCCACGCCCGCGCAGATCGCGCTGGCCTGGGCACTGCAGCAGGGTTACTCGGTCATTCCGTCTTCGACCAAGCGCGAGAACCTGTCGGGCAACCTGGAAGCGGCAGCAATCCGCCTCACCGACGAAGACATGGCGCAGATCGCCAAGCTGGATCGTGGGCACCGCCTGGCCAACCCGGAAGGCATTGCGCCGGCCTGGGATTGAGGCCCCGTTGTTGTAGAGCCGAGCCCACGCTCGGCTGCCGTCTCCCTGGAGCTGAGCATGGCTCGGCTCTACAGACTGGATCCCCGGGGCGCCACCTCGTGCAGCATCCGCAGCACCTCGTGCACATCCAACGGTTTGCACAGGAAGCCGGCGGCGCCCATTGAACGCGCCCTCTCGATGACCTGCAGACGCGTGTCCGCGCTCATCACCAGGATGGGCGGACCGTCCGTTCTGGAGCCGACCGCTTCAAGTACGTCCCAACCGCTGCAACCCGGCATATGAAGGTCCAGCAGCACCACGTCTGGCGCAAGCGACGCCACCTCAGCCTGCGCATCGCGCCCGTCGTGCCGGCAACTCAGTCGATGACCTGCACATTCCATCAGCCGCTCGACCACCTGCCGGTTGGTTTCCACATCCTCGAACAGCAGGCAATGCAGGGATCGGACCGACGCCGCATGTGCCTTGAACACCGCCTCAAGCGAAGGTGATGCTGCCTCGCCGATCACGGCAGGAGCGGTGAAGCACCACTGGAACGAGGCGCCACCCCACGTGCTGCGGCCCACCTCGATCGTCGCGCCCATGGCGTCGGAAATCAGTCGCACGATGTAGAGCCCAAGCCCAACCCCCTGCTCGCAACGGGCATCACCCTCGCTCACCTGGACGAAGGGGGAGAAGATCGCCTCCTGGTCGCTCTCGTCGATACCGCACCCGGAGTCGGAAACGGTCACCCGCACCTGCCATTGCTCACCGATGCGGGAGGCGTCAATGGACACGCGGGTCTCGCCCCCCACCGGGCTGAACTTGATCCCGTTGCAGACAAGATTGCTGATCACCTGTTCGACCCGGCCTGCGTCAACCAGCATCCACACTGCGGGATCGCAGTCCTCCACCGTCAGCAGTACACCTTTCTCCGCAGCAGCCGATGCGCAGCTTTCCTGCATCGCATCGAGCGCGGACGCCAATGAACAGGGTTGAGGACGAAGCCGCAGCGTTCCACCCTCGATGCTGGCCACATCGAGGACATCATCAATGCGATGCCGCAGCGCTCTTGCCTGCCGGGCCACCATCGCAAACGAACTGCGCTGCGCCGGCGTCGCGGCGTCCATGTCCAGCAACTGGATGCCATTGATGATGGCGTTCAACGGCGTCCTCAGCTCATGGCTCATCGTTCCGATGAACCGTCCCTGGGCCTCGCGCGACGCGACGGCACGGAGCGCAATATCGCGCATGGCCGCAACCATGGAGGCAACCACGGCCGGCAGCAGGATCGTCAGCGCCAGGGCATAGGCCAGGTAGGCAGGTCGTGAGATCCAATAGCCCTCCGGCGCGGCCCACAGCAGCCCCAACGCCGTTGCAGCGATGGCTGGCGCGATCGCCCTCCGCCCGTAGGCAGCCGTCGCCGCGATCACCAGGAAGGGCAGTGTTGCATTGAGCGTCATCAGAAGAATGAAGGCTGCATCGACCTGCACCGTCACCATCACCAGGCTGAGGAGCAGGCCCACCGCGTCGCGCCATGCCACACCGCGATCCTTATGGAGGTTCACCCATGCGGCCCATGCCACGGACGCAACAAGCAGCGCAATCGACGCAGGCAGCACCTTCGCCGCCTCGTTGGCCAGCACGGGTTGTGGTCCATCCATCCAGAGCCAGCACCACAGCACGGTCAGTGCCTGCAATACCACTCTGGACAGGCTGGCACGCGGCTCCTGCAGCCAGGACAGCAACAGCGCAAGTCGTTTCATTTCCAGTGAGCGGGCCGCCTGAAGCAGTGCGTCGGGGCCAGGATCGAGCAGAGCAGAGGGTGCATGGGGCATGGCCGGACTCCTTCACCTGTGAGAAACGATGGAACGTTGCAGAAGGCGCTGCGCCGCTACCGCCAAGGCTTGGGAGCGGCGTCGTATGTGGTCTGCCGCCGCGCCCGATCGAAGGCACTCACCCAGGTCGTCGCAAGCGCTGGCGATCAGCCTGCTGCCCAGCACCGACGTGATGCTCTTGAGCGCGTGCAGGCGCGCCAGTTCTGCATCCAGATCGCTGCTGGGCGTACTCGCAGACTCCGCCCTCCAACGTGCTATCGCTTCGTCCAACGCAGCAACAAAGGACGGCAGCTCGCATGGTGACACCGCGGCAATCACCTTCAGCATTGAATGCTCGCCAAGCTCAGGGCGATCGGCGCCTGCCGCCTGCGTTCCCGCCATGCCACGTCGATCGATTGCGTGCATCTGTCTCCGCCATATGTCGCATGCGACCTGTTCGTGCATGTCGCTCCCGGCCAAATACGATTTCGTGCAGGGCCATTCGCGACAACGCATCTTCCCGATTCGCTACTGCATCCGCTCATGAATGAGAGCGAACAAACCCGGAAACCGCTCGGAAAAGACGTATCCCAGCCCTAATCCAAGCAATACGCCGCCGAGAATGACGCCCGCTCTTGCGGAGGGTGACAGTCGCTTCAGATCCATGGCATCCAGCATCCACACAACGAAGGCCCCGCGCCATCGGAATTCATTCAAACTTTCCTGAGGTGCACTGTGCTGGCGTTTACCCTTCTTCTTCTGCTGGCATGTGCTGCACTGATCGCCACACGCCGATTCCGCACCGCGGCACTCCTGTCGGTGCTGCCCCTGATGGCCTTGTCCAGCGCAACGGGCCCGATAACGCAATGGATGCTCGACCGGGCCCAGGCCAGCGCTGCATTCACGACACCTGCAGATCGGCCGAAGACAACGATCGTGCTGCTGGGCGGTGGCATCGAGCACCATGCCGAGGGCTCCAGCCCGGGTCTGGTGGGGTACAGCCGATTACTGGTTACGGCGCAGCGCTATCTGCTCTGCCAGCAGAAGCACGAGACCTGCAGGGTGATCGTGAGCGGAGGTGCCTCACGAAACCGTAATAACAGCGAGGCCAACGTCTACGCGCGCGAGCTGGTCCGTCTGGGTGTGCCGATGGATCGCATCGAGCAGGAGGATGCCAGCGCCAACACCTGGGAGAACGCCCGGAACAGCAGTTCGATGCTCCACCACGACCCATCGCGCGTGGTAATCGTGACCTCGGGCCTTCACCTCAGGCGAAGCCTGCTCTATTTCCAGCATTTCGGCGTGATTGCCGAAGGCCTGCCCAGCGACCGGCTACGCGCCACACCCGGATGGCTCCCCTCGGCCTTCAACCTGCTGCTGGCTGAGGTGATGTTGCACGAACGTATCGGCGTGCTTCGTTACCACGCCTACAACAGACTGGGGTGGAACGAACCGCCGATGCCACCGATCCCCTTCAATCCACAGACAGCCACCCACGCATCGCCGCACTGACCTCGTCCGGCTTTTCCATCGGGGCCAGGTGCCCACAATCGGGCACCACCACCAGCTGCGAGTGCGGCACCAGATCGTGCATTTCCTCGCTCACTGCCAGCGGCGTGATGCGGTCGTTGGCCCCGCAGACGATCAACAGCGGATCTTGGTAACCCGCCAGCACGTCATGGCCGTCGCGCCGCTCCAGCGCACTCTGGCGCAGGAATACCTCCGCCCCCAGGCGGGCGGTCATGTCGCGCACGCGCTGCACCAGCACGTAGTCGTCCAGCCGCGAGGCGTCGATGTAGCTGCGCATCAGCGCATCGCCGAAGCCGTGGAACCTGCCCGGCAGGCGCACGCTGGCGCGCTGGCTGCGGCGTTGTTCGGCACGTTCCGGTGAATCGGCGTGGATCGAGGTATCGATCAGCGCGAGCTGCAGCACGCGCTCCGGGGCGATGCGCAGGATCTGCTGGGCCACGAAGCCACCCAGCGAGAAACCGGCCAGGGCGAAGCGCTCCGGTGCCTGTGCCAGCACGTCCTCGGCGACCGCCTGCAGGGTCTCGCCACGGGTCTGGTCGCCTACCGTGCAGTCAGCGATGTCGGCCAGGTCGGCCATCTGCGCGCGCCACAGCTCGGCATCGTTGAGCAGGCCGGGCAGCAGGAGCAGGGGGGTACGGTCGGTCATGGGGTATTGTCGCGCCATCACGGTGACGGAGCCATGCCGCAACAGGGGGTTGGATTGTAGCGTCGAGCCACGTTCGACGGCTGCACAGCCAGTGGCGCATGGCTCGACGCTACAGAAAGCGACGACACGGACGCGACCATGGCAGACCCCTACAACAGCGGCTCCCCTTCCCCGCCCGCGCTGCGCTTCGACGATGCGCTGGTCACCACCGCCTTCGAGCTGCCCGGCCACCGTGTCGTGCGCAATCTGGGTGTGGTCCGCGGCATCACCGTGCGCTCGCGCTCGATCGTCGGCAACTTTCTGGGCGGCATCCAGACGATCTTCGGCGGCAACATCACCATCTACACCGAACTGTGCGAGCAGGCCCGCGAGGAAACCTACCGCGACATGGTCAAGCACGCGCGCCAGCTCGGTGCCAACGCCATCATCGGCATGCGCTACGACGCCACCGACGTGATGACCGGGCTGACCGAGGTGCTGTGCTATGGCACGGCGGTGGTGGTGGAGCCCCTCCGCTAACCTGGCCGTAGAGTCGAGCTTGCTCGACTGCTTCCCGATGGCGACAGTCGAGCAAGCTCGACTCTACAAGTCCGGTGCCGGCACCTCTACCTGCTGCACCGGCAGGGTCACCATCATCACCGTCGGATCGTCTGGATCCAGCCTGGTCTTGAAGCCCAGGCTCTGGCACATCGCCAGCATGGTGCTGTTCTCGCGCAGCACCTGGCCTTCGACCACGTCCAGGCCCAGCCACTTGGCGTACTCGATCATGATCGCCATCAACCGCCAGCCGATGCCGTGGCCCTTCAGGTCCGAACGGATCAGGATGCCGTACTCGCCACGGTGGTAATCGGCATCGGCGTGCAGGCGTACCGCGCCCAGCATTTCGCCGCTGCGCGGTTCGATCGCCACCAGCGCGATCGAGCGCGCGTAATCGAGCTGGGTCAGGCGCGCGATGAACTCGTGGCTGAAGTGCTTCACGGACTGGAAGAAACGCAGGCGCAGATCCTCGTCACTGACGCGGGCGAAGAACGCACGGAACAGTGCGTCGTCCTCCGGCCGCACCGGGCGCACGAAGGCACGGCCGCCATCGGACAGCTCGATGGTGCGCTCCCACTCCTTCGGGTACGGGAACACCGAGAAACGCGGATGGCCGCGGCCCTTGTGCAGGATGCGCGACGGCGCCACCGCTACGCGGGCATCGAGGGCGAGGATGCCCTTGCCGTCGACCAGCAGCGGGTTGATGTCCAGCGTGCGCACTTCGGGGATATCGGCAGCCAGTTGTGCCAGCTTCACCAGCGCCAGCGCCAGTGCGCGCTCGTCAGCCGCCGGCACGTCACCGTAAGCCTTGAGGATGCGCGAGGCGCGGGTCTGGCCGATCAACTCATGGGCCAGGCGCAGGTCCAGCGGCGGCAGCGCCAGCGCCTTGTCGTTGATCACTTCGACGGCAGTGCCGCCGCGACCGACCACAATCACCGGACCGAACGTCGCGTCATCGGCGATGCCGACGATCAGTTCGCGCGCCTTCGGGCGGACGATGGTCGGCTGTACCAGCAGGCCATCGATGCGTGCATCCGGCCGCAGCTGGCGTGCACGCGACAGGATCGCGTTGGCCGCGCTCTGCACCGCCGGCAGCGTGGACAGGTTGAGGCGCACGCCATCCACTTCCGACTTGTGCGGAATATCCGGCGAGAGAACCTTCAGTGCGACCGTGGCACCGCGCTCCAGCAGCGGCTGCGCCAGGTCCATCGCCTCGTGCGCATTGCGCGCATGCATCACCGGCGCGGACGGAATGCCATAGGCCTTGAGCAGTTCATGGGTGGCCAGCGGGTCCAGCCACTGCTGGCCGTTGGCCAGGGCGGCATCGACCAGTGCGCGCGCGGCGGCCGTGTCGACACTGAAATCCTGCGGCAGGCTGGGCGGCGTTTCCATCAACGCGTTCTGCGCTTCGCGGTAGCGCACCAGATGCTGGAAGCCACGTACGGCTTCGGCCTCGGTCGGGTAGGTCGGGACGCGTGCCGCGTTGAGCGTGGCCGTGGCCTGGTCGTCGTTGCCCAGCCACACCGCGAAGACCGGCTTGTCGCGGTGATGGCGCGGCCGCAGGCCGAGCGTGCGGGTCAGCGCTTGTGCGGCGTCGGCCGATGACGTGAATGCGGTCGGTACGTTGACGACCATCACCGCATCATTCTCGTTGTCGGCCAGCAGCGCTTCGATGGCCGCGGCATAGCGGTCACCATCGGCATCGACCACGATGTCGACCGGATTGCTGCGCGACCAGCCCTGCGGCAGCACCGCGTCAAGCTTCTCCACCGTGCTGTCGGACAGGTTGGCCAGCGTGCCACGCAATGCGATCAACTGATCCACGGCGAGACGCCCGACACCACCGCCATTGCTGAGGATGGCCAGGCGACGACCGGGGAACGTCCCCAACCGACCCAGCGACTCGGCGGCAGTAAACAGTTCGTCCAGCGCACCCACGCGCAGCAGGCCGGCGCGGTTGAAGGCCGCGCCGTAGACGTCGTCGGCGCTGGCCAGGGCCTGCACATGGGTATCGCGGCTGCCCGGCTGCACGCGCTCGGCGCGGCCGGACTTCACCACCACCACCGGCTTGGCGCGGGCGGCGGCACGCGCGGCCGACATGAACTTGCGCGCGTCCTTGATCTGCTCGACGTAGAGCAGGATGGCGCGGGTACGGTAGTCGGTGGCGAAGTAATCGAGCAGGTCGCCGAAGTCGACGTCCATCGTGTCGCCCAGCGAGACCACGGCGGAGAAGCCGACCGAGCGCGCCACACCCCATTCCACCAGCGCCGCCGCAATCGCCGAGGATTCGGAGATCAGGGCGAGGTCGCCGGCCTGCGGGAAGTGCGCGGCGATGCTGGCATTGAGCCGCGCATGCGGTGCGATCACACCCAGGCAGTGCGGGCCCAGGATGCGCAGGCCATGCTTGCGCGCCACCGTTTCCACCTGTTCCGACAACGAGCCCGGGCCTTCGCCCAAGTGCGCGGTGAGGATGATCGCGGCCTGCACGCCGCGTTCGGCGGCGGTACGCACTACCTGCGGCACGATCGCCGCCGGTGCGGTGATGACGACCAGGTCCGGTACCCAGTCCAGATCCTTCAACCGCTTGATCGTGCGGATGCCATCGATCTCGGCATGCCGCGGGTTGATCCAGGCCACCTTGCCGGGGAAGCCAGTGCCACGCAGGTTGCGCATCACCGCGCGCCCGGCCGAACGCTCACGTGGACTGCCGCCGATCACCGCGACCGACTGCGGACGAAACACGGACTGCAGGTGGTAGGTACTCATGCGCCTACGGTACCCAAAAAAGGGGACGGAGGGGATTAAGTCGTTTGTGCCTCATGTGCCTTGAACGACTTAATCCCCTCCGTCCCCTTTTTGTTCTGCGTGCCGACCAAGGTCGGCACCTACCGGAGCACGATGGTTCCGACTTACAGCAGCGTGCCGTGCAGGATCACCGCGGCGATGCTGAAGTAGATCACCAGGCCGGTCACGTCCACCAGGGTGGCCACGAACGGGGCCGAGGCACTGGCCGGGTCGAAGCCGAGCCGTTTCAGGATGAAGGGCAGCATCGAACCGGACAGCGAACCGAAGGTGACGATGCCGACCAATGCCGCGCCGATGGTGATCGCCAGCAGGATCCAGTGCTCGCCGTAGTCGTGCAGGCCGCCCAGCTGCCAGATCACGATGCGCACGATGGCCAGGCAGCCAAGGATCGCGCCCAGCACCATGCCGGTGGGCACTTCGCGCAGGGCCACCTTCCACCAGTCGCGCAGGCGCAGTTCGCGCAGTGCCAGGCTGCGGATCAGCAGCGAGGTGGCCTGCGAGCCGGAGTTGCCGCCCGAACTCATGATCAGCGGAATGAACAGGGTCAGCACCACGGCGCGCGCCAGTTCATCCTCGTAGTGCTGCATCGCGCTCGCGGTCAGCATCTCACCCAGGAACAGCACGCTCAGCCAGCCGGCGCGTTTGCGCAGCATCTCGAAGAAGCCGATCTGCATGTACGGCTTGTCCAGCGCTTCCATGCCGCCGAACTTGTGCGCGTCCTCGGTGGATTCCTCGATCAGCGCATCCAGTACGTCGTCCACGGTGACGATGCCGAGCATCTGCTGCTGGTCGTCGACCACCGGGATCGCCAGCAGGTCGTGGCGACGGATCAGCCGTGCCACTTCTTCCTGGTCCATCAGTGCGTCCACCGTCACCGGTGGATTGACCTGGGCCACGTCCAGGATCGACTCCTCCGGGAGGCCGGTGATCAGCCGGCGCATGGTCACCACCTGCTGCAGCTGCTGGCTGGCCGGGTCCAGCACGTAGATCGCGTACACCGTTTCACGGGTGCGCTCGACCTGGCGGATGTGCTGCAGGGTCTGCGCCACGGTCCAGCTGGCGGGTACCGCCACGTACTCGGTGGTCATCAGCGCGCCGGCGGTGTTCGGCGGGTAGCTGAGCAGCTTCTGGATGGCCTGGCGGGCGTCGGTGCCCAGCAGCGGGATCAACCGGGCGCGTTCTTCCTCATCCAGCTCATGGACGATGTCGGTGGCGCGGTCGTCGGCCATCAAGCCGAGCAGGGCGGCAGCGCGCGCCGGCGGCAGCGCAGCCACCAGTTCGCCGCTGCGGTGCAGTTCCGGCGCTTCCAGCATTTTCACTGCACGCGGCAACGGCAGCGCAGCCAGCGTTTCCGCGGCGCGGGTCAGTTCCAGCGTGTTGAGGAATTCCACCGCATCGGCGGTGTTGAAATTCGCCAGCGGCGCGGCCAGTGCGGCGGCATCGGCCACCGGGCGCAGCAATTGCTTCTGGTTCATCGGGTTTGCCTTGTGGGGGTGCGACCTCGCGCAACGCCAACGCAGGCAAACCGTCCCGATGTCAGGCGGTGGCCATCGCTGGCGTCGAACGAGGTCGACTTCTACTGTCGCTGGACATGGGTTGGGGACTCCGGGATGCGTGTGCCGACGGACGCGCCGCCAGCGGCGGGCAGTCTGGACCCGTGGACCATGCAGGTCAACCCGGCAGCCTTGCGCAGGGCGCCTGCCCGGCAGGTTGTTCTCGTGCATACACGGGCCGGCGCGCATAATGACGCGGTGGCACTCGCCTCCCCTTCCCCCACCCGAACGGACGCACCGCGGGCTTCTCCGATGACCAGGTATTCCCATGCATAGCGGTGGTCTGGAACTGGCCCTGGTGCTGCTGCTGGCGGCGGTCATCGCCGTGCCGGTGTTCAAGAAGTTCGGCTTCGGCGCGGTGCTGGGCTATCTGGCGGCCGGTGTGGTGCTGGGCCCGGACGGGCTGGGCTTCGTGCAGGACGCCGACCGCATCCTCGGCGCCGCCGAGATCGGCGTGGTGATGCTGCTGTTCGTGATCGGTCTGGAACTGTCGCCGGCCCGCCTGAAGGTGATGCGGCGCTCGGTGTTTGGTGCCGGTGCGGCACAGGTGGCGCTGTCCGGGCTGGTGCTGGGCGGCCTGCTGCTGCTCGACCATTTCCAATGGAAGAGCGCACTGGTGGTGGGCGTGGCACTGGCGCTGTCGTCCACCGCGGTCGGCCTGCAGCTGCTGTCAGAACACAAGGCGATCAACAGCGACCATGGCCGGCTCGGGTTCGCCATCCTGCTGTTCCAGGACCTGATCGCGATTCCGCTGCTGGCGGCCATCCCGCTGCTGGGCGGGGTAAAGAACGAGACCCTGCGCTGGGAAGACGCCGCCGTGGCCCTCGGCGCGCTGGCGGTGGTGATCCTGTGCGGGCGACCGGTGCTGCGCAGGGTGTTCAGCATCATCGCGCGTACCCGCAGCCCGGAAGTATTCACCGCCACCGCACTGCTGGTGGTGCTGGGCACTGCCTGGTTCATGCAGGAGGCCGGCCTCAGCCCCAGCCTGGGCGCGTTCCTGGCCGGCGTGCTGCTGTCCGATTCGGAGTTCCGGCACGAACTGGAAGCGCAGATCGAGCCGTTCAAGGGGCTGCTGCTGGGCCTGTTCTTCATCGCGGTGGGCATGGGCATCGACCTCGACCGCATCGTTGCCGAGCCGTGGCTGATCGCCGCCGGCGTGGCGATCCTGCTGGTGGTCAAATTCAGCCTGCTGTACGTGATCGGGCGCATCGCAAAGCTCAGTTCACGGCACTCGCTGCTACTGGGCAGCGTGCTGTGGCTGGGCGGCGAGTTCGCCTTCGTGGTGTTCAACGAAGCGCAGCGCGCGCACCTGCTGGGCAACGCCAACCATGACCGCCTGGTGGCGATCGTCGGCCTGTCGATGGCGATCACGCCACTGCTGATGATCGCGCTGCTCAAGCTGCTCGGCCAGGAGAAGGTAACGCCGCGCGAGGCAGCCGAGGCCGACAAGGTGGCGCCGGACAACCGGCCGAAGGTGCTGATTGCCGGCATGGGCCGCTTCGGCCAGGTCATCGCGCGCCTGCTGACCGCGCAGAAGGTGCCGTTCGTGGCGCTGGAAGCGAATCCGGACACCGTGGCCGACCTGCGCCGCTTCGGCAACCAGCTGTACTACGGCGACCCGACCCGGCCAGAGATGCTGCGCGCTGCGGGCGGCGAACACATCGATGTGTTCGTGATCACCGTGGACGACCCGGAGACCAACCTGCGTGCGGTGCGCATGGTGCGCCGGCTGTACCCGGACGCGAAGGTGCTGGCGCGTGCACGCAACCGCCAGCATGCGTGGCGCCTGATGGACATGTCGGCCGAGCCGTTCCGCGAAGTGTTCGGCACCAGCCTGGAGATGAGCGGCCGCGTGCTGACCGCGCTGGGCGTGGCACCGGATGTGGCCGAGCGCCACGTGCAGCGCTTCCGCGAGCACGATGAGCAGCTGCTGCGCGACCAGTACCTGGTGTACGACGACGAGGCAGCGGTGATCCAGACCTCGCGCGACGCACGCAACGACCTGATGCACCTGTTCGAGGCCGACGCGGAAAGCGACGGCAAGTAGGCGTGCCGACCAACGGTCGGCACCCACCACAGATTGAGGTTGCGGATTCCGGCAGTAGATCCACGCCATGCGTGGATGCTTTGGCTTCCGGGCACGATCATCC
This sequence comes from Stenotrophomonas sp. ASS1, assembly GCF_004346925.1. Taxonomy (NCBI): domain Bacteria; kingdom Pseudomonadati; phylum Pseudomonadota; class Gammaproteobacteria; order Lysobacterales; family Lysobacteraceae; genus Stenotrophomonas; species Stenotrophomonas oleivorans. The sequence continues at coordinate 4,394,613 of NZ_CP031167.1, forward strand.
ACGCATGGCGTGGATCTACCGGGTCCCGATCAGCCGTTGTCGCGCAGGAACCGTGCCATCGAGGAAACGCCCGGCACGCGCGGCTCGAACTCGCCGGCCACGTCGATGAAGCCACGCATCACCGCAATCTCGCGCGGGCTGCGGTTGAGGCTGTCGCGCGCTTCAGGATCGGCGCCGGCGCGCAGCAGGCGCTGCACCAGCAGCGGCAGGCCATGCAGCGCGGCCAGATGCAGCGGGCCGAAGCCACGCGGGTCGCGTACGTCCAGGCTTACGTCCTCGTCCAGCAGGCGCTCCACTGCGGCCATCACCACCTGCTCGTCGCAGGCGGTACCCGGCTCGGCGCGCGCGCCCAGCAGCAGCAGCAGCGGCGTGACAGAACCAGCGGCGGCCTGGTCCGGTTCGGCACCGGCCAGCAGCAGGGTGTCGAGCAGCGCCAGCAGGCGCGAGCGGTCGCGGGCACTGAAACCGTACAGCGCGGCACAGTGCAGCGGACCCAGCTGCTGCGCGTCACCGGCATGCACGTCGGCACCCGCCGTGAGCAGGCGCGCGACGATGTCCGGAAGGCCCAGCGCGGAGGCCAGCATCAGCACCGTCACGCCACCCGGCAGGCGGTGTTCCAGCTTGGCGCCAGCGTCGAGCAGGGCCGAAACGATGTCCACCTGGCGCATGCTGACCGCCGCCGACAGCGGCGTCGCGCCACTGGCCGCCGCGTGCTGCGGATCGGCGCCGCGCGCCAGCAGTAGGTCGGTTACCGCCAGGTGGCCGCCACCGGCAGCACGCAGCAGCGCGGTGCAGCCCTGTGCGTCGACGGCGTCGACGGCGAAGCCCAGATCGATCAGGCGGCGCACTGCATCGACGTCACCGGCCATTGCGGCGGCCGGCAGATCGGCCTCGCGCAGGGTGCGGCGCGGCAACGGCCACACCCGCCAATCGAGCCAGTCGGCCAGATCGCGGCGACCGATCGACAGCGCCACGCCCAGCGGTGTCTGGCCGTCGGCGGCACGTGCTTCCGGCGAGGCACCATGCTGCACCAGCAGCTTAAGCGCGCCTTCGCGGGCCAATGCGGTGGCCAGGTGCAGTGCGGTCATGCCGTGGCTGTCGCGTGCTTCGCGATCAACGCCGGCCTTGAGCAGGGCCTGCTGCAGCCGCAGCCACCCCAGGCGCACCGCCAGCGACAACGGCGGGTCACCCGCCGGCGAGGCGGCGAACGGATCGGCACCACGCTCAAGCAGTTCCAGTGCCAGCTGTTCCAGGCCACGCGCGGCCTGGTCGTGCTGTGCGCAGGCAGCAAGGAAGCGCGCCAGGCCACCGCGGCCGGCCGGCGACAGGCCACGCTGCAGCATCACCTGCAACGCCGGCACCGCATCGATGCCGCGCGACAACAGCGCGAACATCGGCGTATCGGAGCAGGCATCACGCACATAGGGATCGGCGCCGTGGCCCAGCAGCCAGTCCACCGCACGCGGTTCCAGCGCCAACTCCGGATCGAGCAGCAGCCCGCCCAGTTCCTCCGGTTGGCACAGCCTGGCCAGCGCCGCCATGCCGTCGGTGTTGCCGAAGCCCAGGGCCTCGCGCAGCAGGGTCAGCGGCGGACGGTCCGGCAGCAGGCCGCTGGCACTGGCTGCTTCGCCACGATCGGCCAGGCCATCACTGACCGCGGCCGGCAACGGATAGGACGGGTCCAGCAGGGCTACGATCGCCCAGCGGCCGGCCTCGGCGGCGTAGTCCACCGCACGGCGGCCGACCGGATCGGTGGCATCGGCGGCGATGCCCAGCTCGACCAGGCGCTTGATCAGCAATGGCGAGACATCCTCGGCCATCGCCGCCAGCTGCACCGCATTGCGGCCTTCGCCGTCCACCGCAACCAGATCCGGCTTGTGCGGCAGCAGATGCTCGACCACGGCAGCGCGGCCGGCACGGGCCGCTTCCAGCCACGGCGTACGGCCCAGCGCATCGCGCGCTTCCAGATTGGCACCGGCACCCAGCAGCACGCCGATGATCTCGACGTGGCCAGCCAGTGCGGCCTCATGCAGCGCGCTGCGGCGCTGGCGATCACGCGCGTCAGCCCGCGCCTTGTGCTTGAGCAGCAGCTGCACGCCGGCCGGATCGTCGTCTTCGGTGGCGGCTGCGGCCAGCAACACCGGGGTGCCTTCGGCCGGTTCGCTGCGCGCACCGCGTTCGAGCAGGAAGCGGGCCAGGCGCCAGTTGCCGACCTGGCAGGCCACGGCCAGCGGCGACCAGCCCTCGTTGTTCAGCGCGTCGACTTCGGCGGCGGCATCGCGCAGCAGCGCGGCCACGCCCGGGTCGGAACTGCGCGCCGCATGGTGCAGCGGGGTGTTGCCATCGCTGTCGATGGCACGCGAATCGGCACCGTTGGCGAGCAGGGTCATCACCGCTTCGGGGCGGCCGTGCCAGCTGTCGCGGGTGGCGGCCAGCAGCGGGGTCATGCCCCGGTGCGGCGCATTCACATCGACGCCGCGGGCGATCAGTTCGCGCAGCAGGCGCAGGTCCGGCAGCACCGCCGCCAGCACCGCCAGGCTGCGCTGGTCGCGCCAGTTCGGGTCCGGTAGCGCGTACGGATCGGCACCGGCCTGCAGCAACTGCAGGCCCCGGTCGATGCGGCCATGGCGGGCGGCTTCATACAGGGCCGGGGTCAGCTCCTGCGGCGCCATCGCCTCCAGCGGCGCGGTTTCGACTGCGGCGGCGAACATCGGTTCGTGCTCGTTGCTGGCGCTGGCCAACGGGCTCGCGCGCAGCGACACCAAGGGTGCCGGCGCCACCCGCTGCAGCAGCAGGTGCAGTACGGGAGACACCACCACCACGGCCAGCGCAGCGGGCCAGCGCGCGCTCTCCGGCAGCAGTCCCGGCCAGGCCGGCAGCACCACCAGCGCGGCCAGCGCGATCACCAGCGCCGCCACGCCGAGACCGCGCCAGGCGGTCAGGTCGCGACCGGCCAGCGCCTGCCAATGATGGGCCAGGCGGCCTTCAAGCCGTTCGACATCGTTCCACAACGGCCAGGTGCGCCAGGCAGCGAGCAGGCCGGCACTGACCAGCACGCTCAGGCCCAGCACCGCCGCAAGGCTGCCGCTGTCACGCAGCGCCGCCAGCGGCCAGGCCAGCAGCAGCGCCAGCAGCAGCGGTGCGGCCGCCCACAGTGCCAGCAGCGCCGGCAGGTCCTGGCGTGCAACCACCTTCAGCGGCAGCAGCGCACGGCTGCGCCGCCACCACGATACGCCCAGCGCGAACGCCGGTTGCGCCAGTGCCGCAAGGATGGCGCCTGGAACGCCGCCCACAGCGGCGCCAAGCGCCAGCACGGCGCCTACGGCGAAGGCGATCGACAGGGCGCGCGGACGGGACGTGTCAGTCATAGTGGCGCGGCATCAGGCTGGCCACCGATGGCGGCACCTGCAGGTAGAACCCGCGCTCGCTCATTTCGCTGCGGACCTTTTCCGGATCGGCCTGGGCCAGGCGGCGCTGGGCATCCAGGGCCACGTCCAGGACGAAGGCGAGCGTCCCCAGCGAGGTGAGCAGCGGCGCAGGCAGCGCGCTGAAATCATCGCGACGGGGAACGTAGACGTAGGTGTCCGGCTTGAGTTGGCTTTTATAGACGTAGGCGTGCATGTCCGCGGGACGATAACCCGGGAAGAGCCATGATTGTGTCGGAAAGCCGACACCGGGGAAAGCCGTCAGCCGACGATGGCGGCGTGATCGGCGGCGTTTCCCCGGCGGGATTCAGCAATGTGGCGACGGCGTTCAGCCAACGCCGCCGCCACACGGGCGCTTACTTGACCTTGGCGTAGGTGCCCTTCAGCGCGACACCGGCGAGGATCGCACCGGCATAGCATTCGTAGTTGGTGCTGCTCTTGAACTCGTTCTTCTTGTAGTAGCTGACGATGTCGACCACGGCGTTGGCACCGCGCGACTTGGCACCGTCCTGCAGCGCGCGCAGCGCCGACAGCGCGACCCAGCGGCAGGCCTCGGCGTCGCTCTTGTTGGCGGCGTTGGTCTTCTTGTTGGTCACGTCTTCGCCCAGGCGCTGCTGCACGCTGACCGGCTGGCCGGCCAGGTAGAAGCGGACGCTGCCGTCGATGCCGGCGTCCTTGGCAGCCTGCGAGCTGACCAGTTCCTGCAGGGACTGCTCCACGCGGGTATCGCGGGCAGAAGCGGTGGAGGCCAGGGCCAGCAGTGCGGTGGCCGTGGCGATCATCAGGGTGCGGCGCATCGGAACATCTCCTTGTCGAGGGTGCGGGTAGGTTGCGGGAACAGCGGCGGTGGGGCGGTGGATCACTCGCGCCAGCGGCGGAACACCAGCGAGGTGTTGATGCCACCGAAGGCGAAGTTGTTGCTCATCACGTACTCGGCCTGCAGTTCACGGCCCTGCCCGGTGATGAAGTCGAGCTGGCCGCAGCGTGGATCGACCTCGGCCAGGTTCAGGGTGGGCGCGAACCAGCCGGCGCGCATCATCTCGATGCTCATCCAGGCCTCGAACGCACCGCAGGCACCCAGCATGTGGCCGACGTAGCTCTTCAGCGAGCTGATCGGCATGCGGCTGCCGAACACCTGCGCGGTGGCCTGGGTCTCGGCGATGTCACCGTGGTCGGTGGCGGTGCCGTGGGCGTTGACGTAGTCGATCTGCGCCGCGTCCAGCCCGGCATCCTCAAGCGCCAGGCGCATGGCCTGGGCCATGGTGTCGGCACTGGGCTGGGTGACGTGCTGGCCATCGCTGTTGGTACCGTAGCCGACCACCTCGGCAAGGATGGTGGCGCCACGTGCCTGCGCGTGCTCCAGGTCTTCCAGGATCAGCGTACAGGCACCCTCGCCCAGCACCAGGCCATCGCGGCCGGCATCGAACGGGCGCGGCGTGGTCTGCGGCGCATCATTGCGCACGCTGGTGGCGAACAGGGTGTCGAACACTGCCGCGGCAGTGGCATCGAGCTGCTCGGCACCGCCAGCCACCATCACCGTCTGCTTGCCGCTGCGGATCGCTTCGTAGGCCGCGCCCACGCCCTGGCTGCCCGAGGTGCAGGCACTGGAGGTGGTGTAGACGCGCCCGGACAAACCAAAGAACACACCGATGTTGACCGGCGCGGTGTGGCTCATCATCTTCAGGTAGGTGGTGGCACTGATGCCGTCGGTGGTGAACTCGTTGAGCATGCGGCCGAATTCACCGGTGGCCTCGTGGCTGCCCGAGGACGAACCGTAGGCCACGCCGGTACGGCCACTGCGCAGCACCGGGTGCTCGTGCAGGCCAGCCTCGCGCAGTGCCACCTCGGTGGCGCGCACCGACATGATCGCGACCTTGCCCATCGAGCGGGTGGTCTTGCGGTTGTAGTTCGGCGGCAGCTCGAAGTCCTGCGCCGGCGCGGCCAGCTTGGTGTTCAGGCCAGCGTAGACATCCCATTCGGGCATCGTGCGCACGGCATTGCGGCAGCTGCGCAGGTGCGCTTCGATGGTCGGCCAGTCGTGGCCGAGCGGACTGATGGCGGCCGCACCGGTGACCACCACGCGACGATCGGCAGCCATCAGAGCATGCCTCCGTTCACCGAGATCACCTGGCGGGTGATGTAGCCAGCCGGTTCGGACAGCAGGAACGCCACCGTGGCCGCCACTTCGTCGGGACGACCGACGCGGCCGGCGGGAATCAGCTTGAGCGCGTGTTCGATCACTTCATCGTTGAGCATTTCGGTCTCGATCAGGCCCGGGGCCACGCAGTTGACGGTGATCTGGCGGCTGGCCAGTTCCAGCGCCAGCGCCTTGGTGGCACCGATGATGCCGGCCTTGGCGGCACTGTAATTGACCTGGCCGCGGTTGCCGGCCAGCCCGGACACCGACGACAGGGTGACGATGCGGCCCGGCTTGCGCCGCCGCACCATCGGCATGATCAGCGGATGCAGCACGTTGTAGAAGCCATCCAGGTTGGTGTGGATGACCTGGTCCCAATCCTCCGCCGACAGCGCCGGGAAGGCGCCATCACGGGCGATGCCGGCATTGCAGACCACGCCGTAGTACGCGCCGTGCGCTTCGACATCAGCCTCCAGCGCGGCGCGTGCGGCCTCGCGGTCGGCTACGTCGAACGCCAGCACGCGGGCCTGCTGGCCCATGGCCTGGATCTCGGCCACCACGGCCTGTGCCTCTTCCAGGCGGCTGCGGCAATGCACCACCACGTCGAAGCCATCGCGCGCGATGCGCAGCGCGATGGCCCGGCCGATGCCCCGGCTGGCGCCGGTCACCAGCACGCTTCGATTCCCTGTCATGCCTGTCCACTCTCCAGATAGGCCATCGCGTCGGCCGGTTCGAACACCGACACGTTGGCTGTCGCCCATTCGTCCTCGCCCGCCAGGATGCGGCAGGCGAACATCCCCAATCCATTGTCACCCAACAGCTCGCAGCGCGCCTGTACGCGCAGCCGCGAACCGCTGGGGAAGCTGCTGCGCGCGCTGCTGTAGCGGCGGCTGCCGAGCAGGAAGCCCAGCTGCGGCGGCTTGCCGGCCGCACGCGCGCGGCAGCCGGCCCAGGCCGCGATGGCCTGCGCCATGTATTCGATGCCGACCCACGCCGGCACTTCGCCGTTCTCCACGAACAGGCCGGATTCGGGCACCACCAGTTCAGCCTCGAGGGTGTCCTGGTCCCACTGCGTGATGCGCTCCAGCAGGCACATGTCCTGGCGGTGCGGCACCACGTCCTCGATCGCGTACAGCGTGTTCATCGACGCTCCAGCGCCAGCACGGCATTGCTGCCGCCGAAGGCGAACGAATTGCTCAGCACCCGCCGCGGCGCCTGCGCCAGGCAGGAGCCCGGCGCGACCAGCGGCAGCACCGGCAGTGCGGGGTCGGGCACGCCGTCCCACCAGTGCGGCGGCAGCTGCTGCTGTGGGTTCTCGGCCAGCAGGATCCAGCACAGCGCCGCCTCGATCGCGCCCGAGGCACCCAGCGTATGGCCGGTCAGCGGCTTGGTCGAACTGGCCGGCACGCCGTTGCCCAGCACCTGCGAGACCGCCAGGCTTTCCATCGCATCGTTGTGCCCGGTGGCGGTGCCATGCAGGTTCACGTAATCCACTTCGTCGGCGCCCCAGCCGGCGCGCAGCAGCGCCTGCTGCAGGGCGTCGATGGCCCCCATCCCCTGCGGATCGGGGGCGGACATGTGATGGGCATCGGCCGATTCGCCCCACCCGGCCAGGCACACCGGACCCGGCTCGCGGGTAAGCAGGAACAGCGCGGCGCCCTCGCCGATGTTGATGCCGGAGCGGTGCTGCGAGAACGGATTGCAGCGCAGTGCCGACACCGATTCCAACGCGCTGAAGCCGGCCACGGTGAAGCGGCACAGCGAATCGGCACCGCCGGCAATCACCGCATCGACGATGCCGGCGCGCAGCATGCGCGCGGCCGACATCAGCGCCTTGGCGCTGGACGAGCAGGCGGTGGACAGGGTCCATGCCGGCCCCTGTGCACCACTGCGCTGGCGCACGAACTGCGCGGCGGTGCCCATTTCCTGCTGGGCGTAATCGAAGCCCTGCGGCCACTGGCCCTGTTCGGCGTGGGTGCGCAGGGCCTGCTCGGATTCACCAATGCCCGAGGTGCTGGTGCCCAGCACCACCGCCACACGCTCGGCACCATGGCGGGCGATCGCGGCGGCCACCGCTGGTGCGATCTGCGCCAGTGCCACGTCCAGCAGGGCGTTGTTGCGCCCGCGCAGGGCCACCGGCAGGTCCTCCAGCGCCGGCAGCGGCGTGCGCACCTCTCCCAGCGCCAGGGTGCGCCCCGGCAGCAGGCTGTCGTTGTCGCTGAGCCCGCCCGGCACATCGGCGAACATCGCCGACGCGACCGCGGCGCGGCCATCGCCGAGCGCGCAGACCACGCCCAGGTCGTTCAGGTAGATCGGTGCACTCATCGGTCCTGCCCGGCCATGTCGATCGATTCGATGCGCAGCGCATAGCCTTCGGCGCGGTTGTCCAGCTGCACGCTGCCATCGTCCAGGCGCCGCAGCTGCAGCCACACCGTGCCGTCGCGCGACAGGCTGCGCTGCCGGCCGTCATCGCTGACCTGCCAACCGGCCGGCAACGCGGCGGCAATGGCCGCGGTCGGCCACAGCGCGAACTGCAGGTCATCCAGCACGCGCTCGGCACGTACCTGCGGCGGCAGCCACGGCGCGCGCTGCTGGGTCAGCTGCAGGCCATCCCACTGCAGGCGCACGCCGGTCTGGCCCATCGCCTGCACCGCCAGCTGCACCTGCTGCGCATCGGCTTCCAGCAGAGCATCCAGGTCGCGCTCATGCGTACCGAAACGGAAATGCAGCTGCTGCTGCAATGCCAGCGGCGCCGGCAGGCTGGCCGGCGACAGGCGCAGCGGCGGCAGTTCCACCAATGGCTTGGGCATGCGGCCGGCACAGGCGGCCAGCAGCAGGCACAGCAGCACGGCCGCGGTACGGGCGATCAGGCGCTGCACAGCTGCTCCAGCACGCGCATGCGGCGGCCGCTTTCGTCGGCCACATACGGGTTGTTGGTGTCCCAGGCGTAGCCGGCCAGGATGGAACTGATCATGTCGCGTACTTCGGGCTGCTGCTGCGGGTGGTAGATGATCTTCTGGAAGCCGCCCTCGTACCAGCTTTCAACGAAGCGGCGGAAGGTCTTCACGCCGGCACGCAGCGGGATCGAGAATTCAGCTTCCCAGTCGACGGTTTCGCCGGCATAGCGGCGCGCCAGGCATTCGCTGGCCAGCTGCGCGGACTTGAAGGCGATGGTGACGCCGGAGGAGAACACCGGGTCAAGGAACTCGCCGGCATTGCCCAGCAGGGCGTAGCCCGGGCCCCACAACGAGCTGACATTGGCCGAGTAACCGGTGATGCGACGCACCGGCAGCACCGCCCATTCGGCGTTGGCCAGCAGCCGGGTCAGGTTCGGGTCCTCGCCAACGATGGCCTGCAGCTTCTGCAGGTCGTCGCCTTCGTAACGTTCGAAGAACGACGGCTCGGCGACCACGCCCAGCGAGCAGCAGCCGTTGGAGAACGGGATCGTCCAGTACCAGACGTCGATGTGCTCGGGATGGGTGGTGATCAGGATCTTGTTGCGATCGAAGTCCGCTTCGGCCGGAATGTTGTCGCGCACGTGGCAGAAGATCGCGCCGCGCACCGGGAAGTTGGACGGCGATTCCAGCTGCAGCAGGCGTGGCAGCAGGCGCGCGAAGCCGGATGCATCGAGGATGAAATCGGCCTCGATGCGGTACTCGCTGCCGTCCGGACGACGCACGGTCACCGCCGGCTGCTCGCCCGGCTCGACCGCAAGCACTTCATCGCCGAAGCGCAGCGTGGTGCCCATGCGCTCCGCGCCGCGCGCCAGCACGTTGTCGAAGTCGGCGCGCTGCACCTGGTAGGTGGTGCCCCAACCCGGCGAGAACTTCTTCCTGAAGTCGAACGCGGTGCGCGCCTCGCCATGCACGAAGGCCGCGCCGTTCTTGTGCTGGAAGCCCGCTTCGACCACGTCCTGCAGCAGGCCTGCCGCTTCGATGTACTCCATGCTCTGCGGCAGCAGGCTTTCACCGATCGAGAAGCGCGGGAACTGCTGGCGCTCCAGCATCAGCACCTGGCGGCCCTGCTGGCGCAGCATCGCCGCGGCCACCGAGCCGGCCGGGCCTGCGCCGATGATCAGGATTTCAGTGCGTTCGACAGCATCCACAGCAGTACTCATCGGGGCGTCCTTGTTGCTCGATCAGGGGAAAGAAGAAAAGCGGAAGGCGGACTCAGGCCGGCGGCAGGTCATGCGGTGGCGGCCGGAACAGTGGCGAGATCAACCAGACCAGGCCGATGCCGAACAGCAGGGTCAGGCCGAACGCGCGCAGCGCCGGGGTCTGCGACAGGCCCAGCAGGCCGAACGACAGCCAGGTGCTGGCCGCGCCCACGCACACTGCCAGCCAGGCGCTGGCATCGCCACGGTGCTCGATCAGGAAGATGCCGTAGTCGATGCCCATGCCCAGCAGCAGCATCAGTGCCAGCACGTTGAACAGCTGCAGCGGCTGGCCGAACAGACCCAGCAGGCCCAGGGTCAAGGCACCGGCAATCAGGGTCGGCGCGAACACGCGCCAGGCCTGGCGGCGGTAGCGCAGCCACAGCGCGCCGAACACCAGCGCGATGCCGACCAGCAGCAGCCCACCCATCAGCTTGCGGTAGTGGCCCAGCAGCGTGGAGAAGTCGGCGGTGCGGTCCACCCAGCGCACGCCGGGCAGGCCTTCGGCCGCGCCCTGCAGGGTGGCCAGCGCATCGGCGCGCGACAGGTCATCGACCATCACCACGCTGATCATCTGCCCACCGACCTCACCCACCCACAGGTGACGGAACGGCTGCGAGGCCGGCGAGGCCAGGAAGGCTTCGGCGGTCAGCGGCGCGGCGGCGAAGGCCGGCCGCGGCAGCGGCTCGCCCACGGCTTCGGACACCGCCGCCAACACGCCCGGTTCCACCTTGGCGGTCAGCGCGGCATCGGCCTGCTGGCGCGCCGGCGATGGCAGCCAGTCACTGATCGCGCGGTAGCCACCGATGCGCTTGTCGCTGGTCAGTGCGCGCAGGCGTCCGGTCAGCGCTTCTTCGCGCTCCAGCAGCTGCGCCGCGTCGGCGCCCTGCACCAGGTAGAACTGTGCCGGGCTGGGCATGCCCAGCAACTGGCTCAAGCGGATCTGCTGCGCCATCAATGCCGGCGGCGACGACTGCAGGCTGCGCAGGTCGTCGTTGCTCTGCAGGCGCGCGATGCCTACGGCAGACAGTGCCAGCGTGATCACCACGAACATCGTCACCGCGCGGCGGCCATGCAGGCGCGGGAAACGCTCCAGCGTGTTGCCCAGCCACTGCGAGAAGCGGGTCTGGCGGATCTCGCCACCATCCAGCCACGGGAACCAGAAGATCACCGTGAGGAAGGCGGCAGCCAGGCCGACCACCGAGAACAGCGCCATCTGGCGCAGGCCCGGGAACGGGGCCAGGCCCAATGCCAGGTAGGCCAGCGCACTGGTCAGCAGGGCCAGCCACAGGCCAGGCAGCAGGTGTCGCAGCAGCTTCCAGCGACGATCGGCCGGCTCGGCCTGGCGCGAGGCAAACCAGTGGATGCCGTAATCCTCGGCCACGCCCACCAGCGATGCACCGAACACCAGGGTCAGCACATGCACCTTGCCGAACACCAGCACGGTCACCGCCAGCGCCACACCACAGCCGATCAGCAGCGAGGCGGCCACCAGCAGGATCGGCCGCAGCGAGCGGAATGCCAGCCACACCAGCAGCAGCACCGCCGCCAGCGACCCCCAACCGATGGTGTTGATCTCCTGGTTGGCCTGCACCGCGGCGGCCTCGGCATGCAGCGGCACGCCGGCGTGCAGGATTTCCAGCTCCGGCGCCGCTGCTTTTGCGGCCTGCCCGGCACGTTCCAGCAGGCCATCGAGATGGCGCTCGCCATCCAGCTGGAACGCCGAGCCGGGCGTATCGAACTGCAGCACGGCCCAGTGCCTGCCCTCGGCTTCAAGCAGGCCGTCATCGCCCAACCGCAGCCCCGACCCCTGCGCCTGCTGCTGCCACCATTGCGGCCACAGCGACAACGGGTCCTGCCGCCAGTCGGTCAGGCGCGGCGCGCCCATCGGGCCGTACAGCGCGGCCAACGCCTGTTCGGCCAGCGCGCCCGGCTCGCTGCCCTGCAGCTGCTCGCGCTGGGCCGGGGTCAGCAGGCGGTCACGGTACGGCGCGTAGAACGCGCGCGCCTCATCGAACCAGCCTTCGATCGAGCCGCTGGGTACCAGCAGGGCGTGATCGGCGTCCTTGGCCATGGCCGCGGCAAAAGCCGCCTGCGCACGCTTGGCGGCGGCGCCGTCCTTGCTGCCCAGCAGCACCACCACCTGCCGCGAACTGCCATCGGCGATGCGCCGGGTGACATCGCTCAACAGGCGGTCGTGTGCATCCTGCGGCAGCAGGGCGAGGATGTCGGTGTCGATCCGCGATTGCTGGCTCCACAGGCGCCACTGCTGCGCGCCCATCACCAGCAGCACCAGCAGCCAGGCGATGCCCAGCCAGTGCCACCAGCGCCGCAACCGGTCCGGTGCGTTCGATGCCGCGGCCTCACTCAAAGCGGCGGGCCTCGTCGGCATTGAGCGTGACCGGCGTCTCGCTCAACGCGCTGAACTGGATCTGCGTGCGGTCCTTGTTGGCCTCCACGATCTCGACCTGGCGCACGTAGCGGTCGCCCTGCAGGGTCAGCGATTCGAAAGCCTTGGCCAGCATCGCCGACTTCGGCGTCAGGCGCAGCCGCCAGCCTTGTCCTTCACGGCTGGCCGCCACGTTGAACTGGCTGGACAGCGCCTGCACGTCGCCACTCATCAGCGCGAACATGATCGCGTTCACCGAACGCATCGCCGGTTGCTGCCGTGCATCGAGTTCGACGCGGGTGCTGCCATCGCGCTGGCGGCTGAGGATGCGGTCGGCGGTGACCACCACCTCGGAGGGGAACGGCTTGAGCGTGGACCAGATCACGCCGTGCTGGCGCGCGACCACGAACCGGCCCTGAGAACGCAGCGGGTTCTTGAAGCCGCTGACCTGCTTTTCCTGGCTGAACTGGCCACGCAGCACATCCGGCCGGGCCACCGCCTGGGTGATCGCATCGATGGCCGGATCGGCGGCCTGCACCAGCGGTGCGGCCAGCAGCAGCGACGCGCATAGCAGTGCGCGCGCAAAACGGTTCGCTCGGTTCATGGCGCGGGCACTCCCAGGCGTTCCCACAGTACCGGCGGGCACTGGTACAGCATTTCCTTGCTGGCCGCGTCCACCGCGACCTGGATGGTCATCGCGCGGGTCAGCACCTGGCCACTCTGCGCATCGACGATTTCGTACTCGATCTTCAGCCGGTTCTCCCATTCCACGATGCGCGCGATCACGCGCAGGGCCTGGTTGAACAGCAGCGGGCGCACGTACTTCACCCGGGCATCGACCACCGGCCACAGATAGCCCGATTCGAGCATCTGCGGGTAGTCGTAGTCATAGCGCCCGAGCAGCGCGCAGCGCGCGATCTCGAAGTACTTGAAGTAGTTGCCATGCCAGACCACGTTCATCGGATCGCAGTCATGGAAGGCGGGGGTCAGCGCAATCTCGCCGGCCCGTTCGATTGCTTCATTCACCGGCATACAGCTCCCAACGTTGCGCGCGGATCTCCACCAGCAGCTCCCGCAGTTCGCGATCCAGCGCGCGGTCTTCTTCAACCAGGGCGATGCGCTGCCCCAGGTCGGCGTACATGTCGGCCAGACTGCCATGCAGCTGCGCGTTCAGGCCAACCCGTTCGCGCAGCGCCAGGCCCTGGCGGGCAGCGACCAGCATCGCGGCCACCACCTGTTCAGTCAGCTCGATCACGCGCAGGCAATCGCGCGCGGCAATGGTGCCCATGCTGACCTTGTCCTGGTTGTGGCATTCGGTGGAACGCGAGAACACGCTGGCCGGCATGGTCTGCTTCAGCGCTTCGGCGGTCCATGCCGAAACGCTGATCTGCAGCGCCTTCAGGCCATGGTTGATGGCCGCGCGCGGGCCGGTGGCCGCCGACAGGTTGGCCGGCAGGCCGTGGTTGTAGCGGGCATCGACCACCAGTGCCAGCTGCCGGTCGAGCAGATCGGCAACGTTGGCCACGGTGTTCTTCAGGGTGTCCATCGCCAGCGCAATGTGGCCCCCGTAGAAGTGGCCGCCATGCAGGATGCGCTCGCCGTCGGCATCGATCAGCGGGTTGTCGTTGGCGCTGTTCAGTTCGGTTTCGATCAGCTGGCGCAGGAACGGCAGGCTGTCCTCCAGCACGCCGATCACATGCGGCGCGCAGCGCAGCGAGTAGCGGTCCTGCAGACGCTGTTCATTGCGCGGCGGACGCTCGCTGTGCAGGTCGCTGCGCAGGCGCGCGGCGATGCGGCCCTGGCCCGGGTGCGGCTTGGCGGCGAACAGGGTTTCGTCGAAGTGATGCGCGTTGCCGTCGCTGGCCAGCACGTTGAACGCAGTCAGCCGCGTGGCCATGCGCGCCAGGTAATCGGCGCGCTGCCAGGCCAGGCAGGCCAGGCCGGTCATCACCGCGGTACCGTTCATGATCGCCAGGCCTTCCTTCGGCCGCAGCTTCAACGGGGTCATGCCGATCTTCGCCAACACATCCGCCGCCGGCTGCACGCGGCCGTCGTGCAGCACCTCGCGCTCGCCGCACAGCACCGCGGCCACGTAGGACAGCGGGGTCAGGTCACCGCTGGCACCCACCGAGCCCTCGGCCGGAATCATCGGCAGCACGTCGTGCTGCAGCAGTGTGGCCAGGCCTTCCAGCAGCGGCACACTGACACCGGACATGCCACGCACCAGCGACGCCAGGCGCGCAGCCAGCACCGCGCGGGTCTCGACCGGGTCCAGGTAACGGCCCAGGCCACAGCCGTGGTAGGTGTACAGGTGGTGCGGCAGCTCAGCCACCAGCGCCGGCGGGATGTTCACCGTGCACGAGTCACCGTAGCCGGTGGTCACGCCATAGATCACGCCATCCTCGCGCAGCAGGCGGTCGAGGAAGTCGGCACCGCGCTGGATATGCGCGCGGAACGCCGGCGCGTCGCTCAGGGCGGCGTCGCACTGGCGCTGGGCCAGGGCAACCACGTCTTCAATGGTCAACGGTGCATCGCCAAAGCGGCACACGGGTACGGCGTCAGTCGTCATGCGGAGCCTGATCCCAGAAGGGGAAGAAATTGAACCAGTCCAACGGGGACTGGATGACCTGGAGTTCCAGCCAGCGTGCGAAGCGCTGCGCCTGTTCGGCCAGTGCGGCGTCGCGCGAGCCACGCGGCAGCACGATGCGTTCGGCGAACTGTTCGAATGCCACGCGATAGCCCTCGCCCTGGTGCAGGCAGGCCATGGTGTAGACCGGGCAACCCAGCGCGGCGGCGAGCACATAGGCGCCGATCGGGAACGGCGCGCGGTGGCCAAGGAAATCGGCGGTGACGCTGCGGCCGCCCTGCACCGGCGTGCGGTCGCCGACGATGGCGACGAAGCCACCCGCCGCCACGCGCTCGGCCAGCATCACCGCCGTGGCCGGGCCCATTTCGGTTACCTGCACCAGTTCCACCGCTGCCAGTGGGTCCAGCCGCTGCAGCAGGCGGTTGAAGCGCTGCGCATGCGCGGTGTGCACCAGCACAGTGATGCGGAACCCAGGCACCTGTTCGGCCAGCACCTGGCACAGTTCCAGGCAGCCGATGTGCGCAGTCAGGATCAGCCCGCCTTCGCGGCGCGCGATCTTTTCCAGCACCAGGTCGCGATGCAGGTGGATGCGTTCGGCCGGATAGCGTCCACCCAGGCCGAGGATCTTGTCCAGCATCGTGTCGGCAAACGCGAAGAAGTGGCGCAGGCTGTCACCCCGGGTCGGCGCGCGACCCAGCGCACCGCTGTGCGCCTGCAGGCGCTGCAGGTACTGCATCGAGGCCTGGCGGCCAACGCGGTTGCCCAGCCAGTGGCAGGCCACCACCGGCCACACGCACAGGCGGAACGGCCAGCGCCCGAACCAGCGGTGCACCCAGCACAGGAACAGCACGCCGGCCACCGACGTCGATTCGCCGATGTCGGCCCAGTGCGGGGCACCCTGCGCGGCCGCCATCTCAGCGCTGCCCCCGCAGGCGGCGCCACAGCAGGCGCGGTGCGCGCCAGAGCATGCCGAAGAACAGGCGGGTGTGCATGCGGCTGATGCGCACGTTGTCGCGCCACACATCGAAGTGGGACACACCGTCGGCCGGATAGGTCACGCGGGTGGCCAGGTGCTCGACCGGCACCTGCCGCCAGTACAGGCGCACCATCACTTCGGTATCGAAATCCATGCGCCGGCCGATGGTTTCCTCGCCGACCAGGCGCAGCACCGGCGGCAGTGGATACACGCGGAAGCCGCACATGGTGTCGCGCAGGTGCAGCGACAGCGTGTTGATCCAGACCCAGATGTGGGTGGCGTAGCGGCCGTACAGGCGCGCCTTTGGCACGCTCGCGTCGTAGGCCGGAATGCCACAGATCACTGCATCGGGATGCGAGCGCGCAGCCTCGATGAAGCGTGGCAGATCACTGGTATCGTGCTGGCCGTCGGCATCGATCTGCAGCACGTGGCTGTAGCCACGCGCGCCCGCCTCGGCGAAACCGGCCAGCATCGCCCCGCCCTTGCCCTGGTTGATGTCCAGGCGCAGCAGGTCGACGCCCTGGCGCTGTGCCAGCGAACGCAGTGATGCCGCGCACGCCTCATGCGAGCCATCGTCGACCAGCAGGCACGGCAGGCCGGCGGCCTGCACGCCGTCGACCACCGCCGCGATGGCGTGCTCGTGGTCGTAGACGGGTATCACCACCAGTGGCGCGAACGCGGCACCGGCAACGGCCGGGTCAGTCCGCATCAGCGAAAACCACCTTGCCGCTGGCATGCACACCATGGCTGGAGGTGTAGCGGAAGGCCAGCACGTTGCGTGCGGCATCCCAGTCCAGCCGCAGGGTCAGCTCATCGCCCGGGCGGGCCACGTGCTGGAACTTCACCGCATCCATGCGCAGGAAACCGCTCGGCATCGTGAACGCCTGGCGGCCGAAACGCACCGCCCAGTCCAGCTGGGCCACGCCGGGCAGGATCGCCGCCTGCGGGAAGTGGCCCTGGAACGGTCGCAATGCGGGATCGAGGGTCATGCGCAATGTGGCGCTGGCCGCATCACGCTGCTCCCAGACTGGCACCGGCATCAGCGGCTGGAACAGCGCCGCCAGTGCTGCCTGGGTGACCTTGCCCTGTGCGTTGATCGGCAGCGCCTGCACCAGTCGCCAGCGGCGCGGCCGGGTGACGGCATCATGGCCCTGTGCCAGGCGTGCCCCCAGACGCTGCGGGAGCGCGCGACGCGCGGCATCGCCACCGGCCAGCAATGCCGGGTCAGCCGGCACCACCACGGCAGCCAGCTGCTCGCGCTGCCCGGGCAGCACCAGCACGCGCACGTCATCCACTTCGGCGTCTTCGCGCAGCGCACGTTCCAGCGCATCCAGCGAAACGCGGCGTTCTTCAATCTTGACGATGCGGTCGGCACGGCCCAGCAGGCGGAAGCGGCCATCGGCCAACGCTTCAACGCGGTCCTGGGTACGCCACCAATCCGGGGTTTCCAGATGTGCGGAGGCCACCGCCAGGCAGCCCTCCTCGATGCGCCACTGCACGCCGGGCAGCGGCTGCCACGGCGGCAGGTCGGTGTCCCAGCGGCGCCAGGCGATGCCGCCGGTCTCGCTGCTGCCATAGACCTCGGTCGGTGCCACGCCGAGCCACTGCCGCACCTGGCGTGCGGCGTCTTCCGGCAGCGGGCCGCCAGAGGAGAATACCGCGCGCAGGCGGCCATGCAGGCTGGCCCAGTCGAGCTGCTCGGGCAGGCGCTTGAGGTGGGCCGGGGTCGCGACCAGCACCGTATCGGTACCGGCCAGCGCACCCACCAGATCTTCGTGGAAGAACCGGCGTGGATGGATCAGGCGGCCGGCAGCCAGCGGCCACAGCACGCGGAACAGCAGGCCATAGATGTGCTGGTGCGACACCGTGCCATGCACCTGCACGCCTTCCAGCTGCGTGCCGAACGCAGCCTGCAGTGCGTCCACCTCGCGCGTCAGCTGGTCCATGCGCTTGTTGATCGCACTGGGTTGTCCGGTGCTGCCGGAGGTGAACACGCACAGCTCGCAGGCGCGCTCGTCCAGCGCCTGAAGACCCTCGTCCGGTGCGGCGTCCAGCGCCGCCAGCGGACGATAATCGGCGGACACGTCGCCTGCGAAACCACTCACCTGCGGCTGCAGCGCCTGCAGCGTGGCCGGCAGATTGTCGGCAGCCAGGAACACCCGCTTGCCGGCATGCCAGGCACCGAACAACGCAGCGGCAAAGGCCACCGCATCATCGAAATACAGGGCCCAGTCACGGCCTTCGGCCGCCGCAAACGCGGCGCGCCAGGCCAGTACGCGCTGGCGGAAGCGGGCGTGGTCGATCACCTCGCCATCGCAGACGCCAACGCTTCGATGCGGCCGCGCCGCCAGCAGCAGCCGGTCCAGGGCAATCCACTCAGCCATGCGCGTGCGCCGCCTTCACCCGCCGCCGCACCAGCCACTCACCTGCGAACAACACGCCCATCATCACGTACGCCAACAATCCGTTGTAGAGCATCCAGACCCTGTCCGACGCGTACAGCGCGGTCAGCAGGGCCAGGCTGCCGTTGAAAACGAAGAAACCGCACCACACCTGGGTGACGCGGCGGGTATAGGCCACCGCGAACGGGGGCAGGTCCGGCTCCTGCAGCCGCGCCAGGCGCTCCACCAGCGGCGGCCCGAAACGCAGGCTGGTGCCGAACACCGCCAGCATCACCGCATTGACCAGCGCCGGGTACAGCTTCAACGGCAGGGCCTGGTTGAGCACGGTGGCCAGCACCGCCAGCAGGCCGGTGCCGGCGGCGGCCGCCCACCACAGCGGCTGTCGCGTGCTCAACGCACGCAGCAGGGCCAGGGTGAACAGCAGCAGCGACAGCCAGCGCGGCTCGAAACGGCCCATCGCCAGGTACACCAGCAGTGGATAGGCAAGCGAAATCGCTGCCACCACGACGGTACGTGCGCGAGCCATGGCGAAGCCGCCGGCGCTGCGGTCAGGCGGCTGCCTGGTCCGGCAGCAGTCCATGCACGACATCGACGATGTCCTGCACGGTGCGCACGGCCTTGAACGCTTCCGGCTGCAGGTTGCGGCCGAGCAGCGGCTTCAGCTGAACGATCAGGTCGACCGCATCGATGCTGTCGATGTCCAGGTCGTCGTACAGGCGGGCCTCGGGGGTGATCCGGGCGGTTTCGATCTCGAAGCTGTCGGTCAGGATGCTGACGATGCGTTCGAACAGTTCATTCTTGGTCATGGCAATTCCTGGCGCCGTTACGACTGGCGGGCGGCGACGAACTCGCCGAGCGCGCGCACGCTGGAGAAATGGCGACGGGTTTCTTCCGAATCGGCCGAGAGGCTCACACCGTACTTCTTCTGCAGCGCCAGGCCCAGCTCCAGCGCGTCGATCGAATCCAGGCCGAGGCCCTCCACGAACAGCGGCGCGGTCGGATCGATGTCCTCCGGCGTGATGTCCTCCAGCGAAAGCGAGGAAATGATCAATTCCTTGATCTCGTGCTCAAGTGCTTGCACGGTTCGGATCTCCAGACAGGTCGAAGTAACGAGAAAGGTGCTCGGTGACGCGGCGTGCTGCCAAGGCATCCCCCCTTGGCGAGTCGTCATCGGCCAGGAAGGGCGCGATCGGGATATCTTCGCCGATCTGCAGCCGAACGTGAAAGCGACGTGAGGGGACACGATACCACTTCTGTCCCTTGGTCAACGTGGGTGGGGTACAGGTGATCCGCACCGGGGTGATGTCCAGCCGGCCCCGTACGGCGATGTTGGCGGCCCCGCGCTGCAGCCGCGGAGGCTGTCCGGGCACGCTGCGGGTGCCCTCCGGGAAGATCACCAGGGTGCCGCCGGCATGCACCGCCGCCACGCAGTCATCAACCAGGCCGGCGCCGTCATCGTTGGCGATGTAGCCGGCCGCCCGCACCGGGCCGCGCATGAACGGGTTGCAGGCCACGGCCCGCTTCACCACGCAGTCGGCGTTGGGCAGCAGCGAGATCAGGCAGACCACGTCGATCAGGGTCGGGTGATTGGCCAGCACCAGCAGACCGTCGCGCTGCAGGCGTTCACCGCCCTCGATCTGGTAGGTCATTACCCCCAGCGCACGCATCAGGCGCAGGTGGCTGGCAAAGGCGACCTGGACCACGCGGCGGGCCCGGCGGCGGCGGACCACCGGGTCGCGCATCAGCAGCAGCACCGGCATCACCAGCACGCCCAGCAGCAGGCCGCCCACGCCGAATGCGGCAAAGCTCAGGCCGGTGCCAAACACCCGCCAGGCATGATCGAGGCGGCGCAGCGCCTCAGCCACGGCGCCCCCAGCACCAGCGCTGGCCGTGAGCGACATGCTCCAGCGCCGGCGCACCGGACAGCAGGAAGCGGTGCAGGTCCAGCGCATGCGGCAACAGGCCTGGCGCAGTGGTGGCCTGGCCTTCCGCCGGATGCCACTGCAGCGACAGCGTCGGCCGGCCCTCTGCCGGGGCAGTCAGGCGCCAGCACCATGCAAAGAACGGGTCAGGTTCGTCGGCGAACGTCGCGTAAATCTGTGGAAGCGGCGATTCATAGACCACCACCCGCACCTCGCGGGCACCCTCGGCCAGCAGGCCAGCGGCTTCCAGGCAGGCCGCCTCCACCGTCGCCTGCCCGGCGGCCAGCGCCAGGTAATTGCCGCGGTGGCCGCGGGCGATGGAGTACAGCGCGGCGATCGCGTTGTGCACGGACAGGCCGAATCCGGTCGGCGACAGCGGCTGCTCGCCAACCAGCGCGCCCAGCAGGTCCATCGAACGGGCCACGTCGCCGTGGCGGCTGGCGAACACCAGCGGCACGTCACTGTCCGCGCCCTGTCCATCCTCGCACCAGCACGCGGCCTGGATCGCCATCCGGCCCAGCCGCTCGATGCGGCGGCGCTGCATCGCTGGCACTTCGGCCAGCGCCGGCGTGTCCCCGCCGTGCGGCAGGTACGGCGCATCGGCCCAGCCCAGCCACTGGCTACGCTCACTCAGGCCGGGCGCCCAGGCGGCCCAGTCGACGATGGAGAATTCGATCATTTAGCGATGGTGCTTCAACGGGAGAACGATAGGCACGAGCCACTACGGCGACGCGCGGCGGCCCCCCGTTCCTGCAGCCGTGCGTCCGTCCAGGACGTCGCCGGCTGCCCCCCTGGCCGCCGGAAAGGAGCGCACGCTAGCACGTCCCGCCCAGAGTGTGCAGGTTTCACATTCCCCAACACGGGGCCCGGCAACGGCAGGCCACGTGTCCAATCGATCAGTGGTAACCGGTGTCGGCGTGCACCTTGCCGCGGAATACCCGGTAGGACCACGCCGTATAGCCGAGGATGACCGGCAGCAATATGACCAGCCCGACCAGCGTGAAGCCCAGCGACGACGCCGGCGCGGCGGCCTGCCACAGGGTCATCGACGGTGGCAGCAGATAAGGCCACATGCCCAGCACCAGGCCGAGGAAGCCGAGCACGAACAGGGCCAGGCTGAGCAGGAACGGCGGCAGGTCACGGCGCGGGTGGGTGGCACTGCGCCACAGCGCGGCGGCCACCGCCAGGGTCAGCAACGGCACCGGCGAGAGCCACCAGAAGTTGCCGTCGCTGAACCAGCGCGCCATCAGGCGCGAATCGAGGAACGGCAGCCAGCTGCTGACCAGGCCCATCGCCGCGATCACCGCCACCACCAGCGGCCGGGTCATCTGCCGCGCCAGCGCCTGCACGCGCCCTTCGGTCTTCAGGATCAGCCAGGTGCTGCCCAGCAGCGCATAGCCGGCCACCAGCGCGGCGCCGGTCAGCATCGCAAACGGGCTGAACCAGGCGAACGGCCCGCCCTGATAGACGCCGTCCACCAGCGGGATGCCCTGCACCAGGGTGCCGAGGATCACGCCCTGGGCGAACGTGGCCAGCAGCGAACCGAGGCCGAACGCCACGCTCCACAACCGGCGCGATCGATGCGCCTTGAAGCGGAACTCGAAGGCCACACCGCGGAATACCAGTGCCACCACCAGCAGCAGCACCGGCAGGTACAGCGCCGACAGTAGAACTGCGTACGCCTTGGGGAACGCCGCCAGCAGGCCGGCGCCGCCCAGTACCAGCCAGGTCTCGTTGCCGTCCCAGATCGGCGCGGCGGTGTTCATCATCAGGTCCAGCTGTTCCTCGTCCTCAGCGAACGGGGCAAGGATGCCGATGCCGAGCACGAAGCCGTCCAGCACCACGTACATCAGCACGCCGAAGCCGATCACCGCGAACCACGCCACCGGCAGCCAGGTCATCAGGTCCATGTCAGCGCTCCTCCAGCGGTTCGTCGGCGGCCGACAGCGGGCGCGCCGGGGTATGGCTGCCATGGTCCAGCGACGGCCCCTCGGCATACGGCTGCGGCCCATGCCGCAGGATCTTCACCAGGTACCAGATGCCCCAACCGAACACGAAGGCGTAGCCAACCACATAGACGCCCAGCGACAGCGCGGTCATCCACGCGCTCTGCGGCCCCACCGCATCGGCGGTGCGCAGCACGCCATACACCACCCACGGCTGGCGCCCCATCTCGGTGACGAACCAACCGGACAGCAGTGCGATGAAACCGCTGGGCAGCATCCAGTTCCAACCGCGCAGCAGCCACGGCGAATCCAGCAGCTTCCTGCGCCACAGCTGGAAAGCCGACACCCAGGCCAGCAGCAGCATCAACGTGCCCAGCCCGACCATGATGCGGAAGGCGAAGAACACCGGCGTCACCGGCGGACGTTCGCTGGCCGGCACCGAGGTGAGCGGATCGAAGGTGCCGTCCAGGCTGTGGGTGAGGATGACGCTGCCCAGCTTCGGGATGGCCACTTCGAAGTCGTTGCGCTCTTCCTTCTCGTTCGGCAGCGCGAACACCACCAGCGGCACGCCCTCGCCTTCCTTGGTTTCATGCCAGTGCGCTTCCATCGCCGCGATCTTCATCGGCTGATGCTTGAGCGTGTTCAGGCCATGCATGTCGCCGACGAAGATCTGTACCGGCACGGTCAGTGCGGCGAACGCCACCGCCGCGATCAGCATGCGCCGGCCGGCCTCGACATGTGTGCCCTTGCGCAGGTACCACGCGCCGACGCCACCGATCACGAAACAGGTGGTGATGAACGAGCCCAGCGCCATGTGGGCCAGGCGATAGGGGAACGAGGGGTTGAACACCACCTGCCACCAGTCCACCGGATGCACGATGCCGTTGACCATCTCGTAGCCGGCCGGTGTATGCAGCCAGCTGTTGGACGACAGGATCCAGAACGTGGAGAACAGCGTGCCCAGCGCCACCATGCAGGTGGAGAAGAAATGCAGGCGCGGCGAGACCCGGCCCCAGCCGAACATCATCACGCCGAGGAAGCTGGCTTCCAGGAAGAACGCGGTCAGCACCTCGTAGGTCAGCAGCGGTCCGATGACCGTGCCGGCCACCTCGCTCAGCCGTGGCCAGTTGGTGCCGAACTGGAAGGCCATGACGATGCCGCTGACCACGCCCATGCCGAACGACACGGCGAAGATCTTCTGCCAGAAGAAATACAGCTCGCGCCACACGGGCAACTTCGTGCGCAGCCACCGCCATTCGATGAAGGCCAGCCAGCTGGCCGTACCGATGGTGAAGGCGGGGAACAGCACGTGGAAACTGATGACGAATCCGAACTGGATCCGGGACAACAACAACGCGTCCAAGGGACGCCTCCTGCCTGTGACCGGTGGGATACCGGACCACTTTAGGAGGATTTCGTTAAGGTGGGATGCGACCGGGTGACGCGCTGCTTCACTTTGTCGCAGGGAAGCTGGATGACAGGATGAACGGGCTACAGGGGCTTCAGCAGGGTCAAGGGCGGCTCCTTGGCGATTCGCCGGGCCCGGGGTACCAATGCAGTCAAGCAGGCCGCCATCACCAGCACGACAGCGCTCGATATCGAGAACCACAGTGAACCTGTGATGCCATCCTGTGGCGGCCCTAGCCACTGCAACGACAACGCGCCGAGCAGGGCGCCCAGTGTGGTGAACAGTGAAACTTCGAACATGATTTCGGCAAAGATCACTGAGCCGCGAGCACCGAGTGTCCGTCGAACCCCAATGGAGTGCCGGCGCCGATCAAGCCAGGCGCCTACGACTCCGGAAACCCCGGCCATCAGCACACCGAGAACGATGGCCGTCATGACCGCGAGCACGGTCGTAGCGAAGCGATCAGCTTTGACGTAGGCGTCGCGATATCCCGCCAGCGTCTCGACACCGGTCGAATTCACGATCCGATAGGGCCGCTGCAGCGCATCGACAATGCGATCAAGCGAAGAACGATCAACCTCCGACCTCCACTTCGCCAGATAATAGCGACTGGCGCCCATGGGAAGGCCCGGAAGCAGCGCCCACTGCAAGTCCCGCTCATTGCCTCCTGGTGCCGGTCCAGCAACAGACGCAAATACGCCCACGATGACCCGGCTGCTGCCGGGGCCGAAATGCAGGTGGCGGCCAACAGCACGCTCCGTTCCGAACAGACGGGCAGCCAGCGCTTCACTGATCAGCACCACCGGAGCACCTTCAGCCATGTCGTCCTCTGTGGCATCCCGCCCCAGGACGATTCCCGCGCCCAGCATCGCCAGCAAGCCAGAGCTGGCAGTTACCACAGGAATGCGATCACATCCAGCAACGTCTGTCGTACCCGCGTTCATCGAGTACGCCATGGCCGACTCGCTGGTGCACACACCGTATCGATGGGCTCTTCCCCCGAACGGAACAGCGTCGCTCACAACCGTGCCCTGAACACCGGGCAGCCGGATCGCGGACAGGTCTGCCCGCAGCACTGCAGCATCAGCGCCTTCTTCGACATCCGAGACCCTGACCACACCAATCGATACTGCGTCCCGGATGCTGCGGGTGTTCAATCTGGCGAAGCTGTCCAGCACAGATTGCAGTGCGAACGCACATGCCAGGCTTGCAAGCGCAGCCTGCACTGCAAGCAGTGCGGCGCTTCCCAGATGTCGTCGAGTCTCCCTCATTGATTCGAACATTTCAGGCAGCCCCCTTCGCGAAGGCACTCGACAGTGAGCTGACCCTGCAGATTTCAAACGATGGGACCAATGAACAGAGCAACGTCGTGACGACTCCCAGACCAGCCGCCATCAGCATTGCCCCGGCATGCATCGCTGTTATCGCGCTGGGCAGAACGTCTCCCGCAGCAACCACCCGTATTCCCAGCGTATAGGTGACGACAGCGAGCGCACCGCTTGCGACGCCCGCCGCGATGGATTCCCACATGAGCTGGATGAACACGTCTCGGCGTCGTGCTCCCAGTGCACGTCGTATCGCGAGCTCCCGCCGACGGCGCCCCAGACTGAAGCTCAGCAGCGCAGCCGCGTTGACGATGCACACGCCGAGCAGGATCAGCGACAACCGAAGCTGCATCCTGGCCTGCTCCGGAACCAATCCCAGCCTGTCCAGCCAATCCATCAACGGCCAGAGTGCCACCTGCTGGGCGCCTGGCTCGATCCGAAGCCCCTTTTCATGCGCATAGGCATTCAGACTCGCGCGGTAAGCGGCGACATCGTCTGCGGTGGGCAGCCACGCCCACAATTGAAGCCAGGAAACGTTGGCCCCTGCAGGATCCGTGTCCTGGTCACCACCCCAGATCGCAGTCCCGTCCAAAACAGTCAGCTTGTCTGCGATTGCGGTTTCAAGCGGCAGGTAGATCTCGTCAGGCTCCACAAACGGCCTGCGCGTGAGGTCTCCCTGAAACATAGGCACCGGATGCCAATCCTCCGCGACACCCACCACGGTATAGGTGCGTCTGCCCAGGTCCAACTGATGACCAACACAGCCCTGTGCACACTCGCGCTCTGCGAGCGCACGCGACAGAACCACGATTCGACTCGCAGCATGCCCCTCCTCGGCGGTCCATGCGCGCCCTTGAACAACGGCAATGCCGAGGACACTGAAGACTTCGGACGTGGCGAACCTGGCGCGCAATCTTGCGCTGGGCTCTCCCGGCCGGGAGAGCGTCACCGCGCCCCCTGCCATTGCTGCCTGCTTCCACGTCCGGCCTTGGTTCAGAAGCACCTTCGCGTCTGGCCAGGTCAGTGACTGACCAGGATCCGGAGAGCCACTGCGCAGTGCATCTGGACGCGCGTCAAGGTAAGGGCGGAACAGTGCCGAGCTCCGGCCTGGAGCGGGATCCGACGATGCCTGGAGAACAATGGAAAGCATCACGGTGGTGATCCCTACCCCCGCACCCAGCATGAGAGCGATTGACAGATGAGTGCCGACTCGCTGCTTGAATCGGGCAAGCGAAAGCTGGACGTAGTAGAGCATCATCCAACTACATCCGGCATTGGCTTACTCGCGCACCTGTCCATGTGATTCTCACTCCATGCCTTTGGAAGCTGATGGTTGAGAATCTCTGATTGTGAAACTACGCCTCAAGTGGAGACATGGGATTTGCAACTTTCCTCAGGAAACACACGCAGCTCGTGGGTCCTGGATAGAGCCATCGCCACCGACGACGAGACCGAGGTGACGGAATCTGACGCGGAAGACCAACTGTCGATTTGCAGACAACGCCCGATGCCTGGCCATCTGATCAGGCGTTGGAGGAAAAAGCGTCCAGAATCAGGTGCAGGCGTCAGTGTTTTTCTAGACCCAGAAATACCAGACAGCCGCCGCCACCAACGCACCCAACAACACCACCTGCACCACCACATAGCCCACACCACTATCGCGCGATTCAGCGGCAATGCGCTTCTGCAGCGCTTCGCTCACATCCGGCGTTTCTTCCTGCTGTGTCTGCTCACGCAACGCCTGCGCCAGCGCGCGCTTTTCCGCATCGCGAGGGTCGGTCGATGGGCTCACAGCAGTTCTCCGGCGGCGGCATGCCGCGTCAGTTCCTGCTTCAGGACCTGGCGCGCGCGGTGCAGGTGGCTCTTGATGGTACCGCGTGCCAGCCCGGTCACCTGCTCGATCTCGACCAGGTCGAAGTCCTCCAGGTAGTGCAGGCCGACGATCAGGCGCTGCGGTGCACTCAACCGCTCCAGCGCCACGCCAAGATGGCGCCCCGCCTGCAGCGCCTCGCTCAGTTCAGCCGGCCCCGGGCCCTCATCGCCGATTCCCAGTTCCTCCGGCACCTCCACCGCCACCATCCATTGCGCCTCCAGCCGTCGCCGGCGCAGGTGCTGCAGCGCGGTGGTGTAGGCCACCCGGGAAACCCAGGTGCGCAGCGAGGATTCAAAACGAAAGCGGTGCAGCTGGCGGAACACGGCCAGGAAGGTCTCCTGCAGCAGGTCGGCCAGCTGATCGCGGTCGCCCACCATGCGCCCGATCACATGTGCGCAGGTGCGCTGGTGGGTCTCGACCAGCTGCGAAAACGCCACCTGCGAGCCGTCGATGATGGCCCGCACCAGGGCCTGGTCCGCGTCCAGCGGTGCGGCGGGTGCCGCCGTCTCCGCTGCATCGTGGCGGCGACGGCCCCGCAGTGCCAACAATGCTTCGCCGAGCAGGCTCATCTGCGGGGCGCCCCCTGTGCCCGTGACATGGGCCGGCTCAGCCCTTGCGCGCGACGGGACGGGTGAAGTGCCAGGCCAGCAGCTGGCCGAGGCCGGCACTGCCCACCATCGCCGCAGCGGCGCCGAAGGTCAGGTCACGGGCACCGATGGCTTCCAGCAGGGCCATGGCCAACGCCAGGCAGACCAGGCTGATGCCCCAGCGCAGCGCCCCTTGGCGGCGGCGCTCTTCCTCCAGCATGGCCAGCGAGCGGATCACTTCCTCGGGCACGTGCGGAGCGACCAGTTTGCTGCGGGCGCGGGCATCGGCAATGGCGTGGATCGCGTAGGCGATGCAGATGAAGAGAGTGATCGGGATCAGTTCCTGCATGGTCGGGCTCCTGTTCGGTGGATGATGCGGGTTCAGGAGAATGGATGCGCAAGCCCGGCAACCGGTTGCACCACTTTGCCAATCCCGCTGCCATGACCTGTGGCCCCTGCCCCGGGCCCTTGCGGCTGCTACGCTTGGCCGGTTTCCTCTTCTGGTGCCGTCCGCCCATGTCCCGAGTGCTGCCCCTGTCCCTCCTGCTGTCGGCCGTGCTGGCCGCACCGGCTGCGCATGCCGCGCCGACGCCGATCACCATCGAACAGGCCATGGCCGACCCGGACTGGATCGGTCCGCCGGTCGAAAAGGCCTGGTGGTCGTGGAACAGCCAGCAGGTGGAATACCAGCTCAAGCGCAACGGCAGCCCGGTGCGCGATACCTTCCGCCAGCCGGTGGCCGGTGGCGTGGCCGCACAGGTGGCCGATGACCAGCGTGGCACCCTGGACGTGGCCGAGCCGGTCTACGACCGCAGCCGCAGCCGCAGCGCCTTCGTCCGCAATGGCGACGTGTTCGTGCGCGACCTGCGCAGCGGCGCGCTGACCCAGCTGACCCGCAGCAACGAGCGCGCGGGCAACGTGAACTTTGCTGCCGACAATGGCGTGATCTGGCGCGTTGGCCAGAACTGGTTCCACTGGACCGCCGCGAGCGGCGTGCAGCAGGTGGCCAGCCTGAAGGCCGAGAAGGATCCGCGCACGCCGCCGAAGGCCGACGTGCTGCGTGACCAGCAGCTGCGCACGCTGGAAACCCTGCGCCGCGACCGCGACCAGCGCGAAGCACTGAAGGACCAGGACCAGCGTTGGCGCCAGGCCGACCCGACCCGCGCGCCGGGCCCGGTGTACCTGGGCACCGACGTGGAGATCGCCGACAGCGTGCTGTCGCCGGACCTGACCCACCTGATCGTGGTGACCAAGCCGAAGGACTTCGATGACGGCCGCGGCGGCAAGATGCCGCTGTACGTGACCGAGTCGGGCTACGAGGAAACCGAAGACACCCGCACCCGCGTCGGCCGCAACGGCTTCGAACCGCACACCCTGTGGTATGTGGACGTGCGCACCGGCAAGGCCGAGAAGGTCTCGCTGTCCAGCCTGCCTGGCATCAGCACCGATCCGCTGGCCGAGCTGCGCCGCAAGGCCGGCAAGGATGCGCTGAAGGGCGAGCGCAGCCTGCAGGTGATGAGCGACTTCATGGGCGGTGGCATCCGCTGGAGCGCCGACGGCCAGCAGGCCGCGGTGATGCTGCGTGCCAACGACAACAAGGACCGCTGGATCATCAGCGTCAACGCTGCCGATGGCCGCGTGCAGAACCGCCATCGCCTGACCGACAACGGCTGGATCAACTGGGGCTTCAATGATTTCGGCTGGATGGCCGATGGCCGCACGCTGTGGCTGCTGTCGGAGGAATCGGGCTTCTCGCACCTGTACACGCAGGCCGGCACGGCCAAGCCGCAGGCGCTGACCAGCGGCAAGTGGGAAACCTCGGCGCCGGTGCCGTCGGCCGATGGCAAGGGCTTCTACTTCCTGTGCAACCAGCAGGCGCCGCATGACTACGAAGTCTGCGCGGTCGATACCGGCAGCCGCCAGGTGCGCGAGCTGACCAGCCTCAACGGCGTGGAAGACTTCTCGTTATCGCCGGACGGCCAGCAGCTGCTGGTGCGCTATTCCGGTGCCTACCTGCCGCCGCAGTTGGCCGTGCTGCCGAGCACCGGTGGCCAGGCCCGCGTGCTGACCGACACCCGCACCGCCGACTACAAGGCGCGCCAGTGGATCCAGCCGAAGCTGGTGGCAGTGCCGTCCAAGCATGGCGCCGGCGTGGTCTGGGCCAAGTACTACGAACCGGAAAACAAGGAACCGGGGAAGAAATACCCGATCGTGATGTTCGTGCACGGCGCCGGCTACCTGCAGAACGTGCACCAGCGCTACCCGGCCTACTTCCGCGAGCAGATGTTCCACAACCTGCTGGTGCAGAAGGGCTACATCGTGCTGGACATGGATTACCGCGGCAGCGAGGGCTACGGCCGCGACTGGCGTACTGCGATCTACCGCAACATGGGCCACCCGGAACTGGAAGACTACAAGGACGGCCTGGACTGGCTGGTCGACACCCAGCAGGGTGACCGCGACCACGCCGGCATCTACGGCGGTTCCTACGGCGGCTTCATGACCTTCATGGCGCTGTTCCGCTCGCCGGGCACGTTCAAGGCCGGCGCCGCGCTGCGCCCGGTGGTCGACTGGCACCAGTACAACCATGGCTACACCAGCAACATCCTCAACACCCCGGACATCGATCCGGAGGCGTACCGCGTGTCCTCGCCGATCGAGTACGCGCAGAACCTGCAGGACAACCTGCTGATCGCCCACGGCATGATGGATGACAACGTGTTCTTCCAGGACTCGGTGAACCTGACCCAGCGCCTGATCGAACTGCACAAGGACAACTGGTCGATCGCTCCGTACCCGCTGGAGCGCCACGGCTACGTCCGCGCCGATTCCTGGCTGGACCAGTACAAGCGCATCCTCAAGCTGTTCGAGCAGAACCTGAAGT
The DNA here is from genome assembly GCF_004346925.1 of Stenotrophomonas sp. ASS1. Lineage (NCBI taxonomy): Bacteria > Pseudomonadati > Pseudomonadota > Gammaproteobacteria > Lysobacterales > Lysobacteraceae > Stenotrophomonas > Stenotrophomonas oleivorans. The sequence continues at coordinate 4,424,627 of NZ_CP031167.1, forward strand.
GAGCAACGCCGCGGCCACGATCCATATCGTGGCCGCGGTCATCCTGGATGACCGCGGCCGGGCGCTGGTGGTGCGCAAACACGGCGCCAGCCGCTTCATCCAGCCCGGCGGCAAGCCCGAACCCGGCGAAGCACCGCTGCAGGCGCTGGCCCGCGAGATGGACGAGGAACTCGGCGTGCAGCTGTGCGTCGAGACCGCCGTCGCGCTGGGCACGTTCGAAGACTGGGCGGTGAACGAGCCCGGCCACCGCGTGCAGGCCCAGGCCTGGTGGGTGCAGGTGGACGGCATGCCACAGGCACGCGCGGAGATCGCTGAACTGGCCTGGGTGCCGCTGCAGCCACCGCACGGCCTGCCCTTGGCACCGCTGAGCGAACACCATATCCTGCCGGCCGTCGCCACCCGGGTGACGGCCCGCTGAGCGCGCGGGCACCGATTGCAAGGACACCGGATGTCAATGTCGATCCCGCCGATTCCTTCGCTGGTCCAACCGACCTATCACGCCTGGGTGCGCCCGATCGCACACGCCTCGTTCTGGCTGTCACTGCTGCTCACGGTCTACTTCGTGATGCAGGGACTGCTGCTGTGGCCGCTGCACAACCTTCCGATCTGGCACCTGGTTGAGAGGGAAGTACAACTCCAGCACCTGCACAGCCTGATCTGGCTTCTGGCGCATCCGGTGGCCGCGTCGATGATCGTCGCACTGCTGTGCCTTGCCTCGACACTGGCCAGCTGGGGACTGCTGCGCGAGCGCAGCTGGGGCCTGTGGAGCTTTGTGGCGATCCTGCTGATGAGTGCATTGACCAACTTTGCGATCGCCGGGTGGCTGGACGTGTTCATGCGCGACGTCATCCCGTTTCTCTCCGACGACGCCGTCCTGCAACAGGAACTCCATCTGAAACGCTGGTTGATCACGCTGACCATGGTGGCCATGTCGTTCGTACTCCTCGGCCTGCAGGGCTGGCTGGCCTGGCGCCTGCTGCGACCAGACATCCGCTCGCGCTTCCACTGAGCCACACCCCTTTTCCGCTCGACAAGGACCGTCGCATGCGCTTGCTGACCCTTCTCCCCGCGCTGCTGCTGTTCGCCGCGCTGCCTGCCGCCGCCGATGCGCTGCGCTGTGGCGAATACCGCAGCACCGACGGTGGCATGGCGCTGATATTCACATCACCCAGCAGCGGCTACCGCCGCGACGACGGCAGCGAGCCGGGGCCGCTGTGGGTTGATCGCAGTGCGGCGCAGGCCCGACTGGTCATGCTCGACGATGGCGTGGCACTGCCGGTCCGGATCAGCGCCGATGGGCAGCGCATCGAAGACGACGTGGTGGTCTACACGCTGCGCCAGTCCCGGGGCTGCGCCAGCGAACCCGCCGCGATTGCCGGCAGCTGCCGCGCCGCCGGCAGCCACTGCATTGCGCAGCTGCCCGCGGCTTCGCCCGGCCAGATCCAGCGCGCGTGCGACGAAGGCGTTGGCGCGGGCTGCTCGGCGCTGCTGCGACAACTGCGGGATGGCAGCCCAGCAAAGGCCACCGACGACGTCGGTGCCACGGGCTTTGAACGCCCGCCTGCCTGCCGCGAACACACGCCCGGGCATGACCCGCAGGCCTGCGAGGCGCTGACCAATGATGCATTGGCTGCCGCCATGCAGCGGGTGAATCAACGCCTGCAGCAGGAAGACGAAGACACGCTGGGTTCGCCGCTTCAGGCCGCTGCTCGCGATCAGCTGCAGCAGCGGTGCCTGCAGCACCGCAGTGGCCGCCTCTGCGTGGAAGTGGCCGCGCAGCAATTGAACGCGCTGGAACCTGCGTTGGCAGTGCAGGCCCTGCAGGTGGTCTGCGATGCAGGCCGCATCAGTGCCTGTGGACGTACCGCGCCACTGCGTGAACTCGGCGCCGACCTGCGCCTGGTGCCGTTGCAGCAGGTACCGTGCGGCCGCTACCAGGCCGACGGTGGCGTGATCGACATGCTCGACTTCGGTGATGGCGCGCGTGCCCGCCTGCACGATGGCGCCGTCCAGCTGCAGCAGAACGGCGAAACCCTTGTGCTGCGCCAGCTCGGCAACGGCGACCTGCTCGGCATGGACAACCAGACGGCCTACCAGCGTTACCAGCTCGTGCCCGGCACGGCACAATGCACGCCCCCGCGCGAGGGCCAGGGTTCGCCGTAGCGCCAGGAGCTTCCCGTTCGATCGTCAAGGAGACGACATGCATTCACCCGCACCGCGCCGCCGCTGGCTGGCCTGGGCGTTGCTGCTGGCCGCGCCGATGGCTGCCGCACAATCGCCGCAATGCGGCCTGTTCAAGGCCGATGAAGGCAGCAGCACGCTGCGCATCAGCTCACCCAACCGCGGCGAGCAGAAGCACTTCGGCAGTGCGCCGTCTCCGGTCGCGTTCCAGCAGATCGACGGAAAGCTGCAGCTGGTGAACCTGGAGTACGGCCTGCCCAGCGCGCTGCAGGTGCGCGATCGTGGCCGCACGGTCGAGGTAGATGGCACGGTCTACCTCCTGCAGGCGGCAGCACAGTGCGCCGCAGCCGCCACGCCGGTTGATGGCAGCTGCCTGGCCGATGCGGCCGCGTGCCTGGACAACCGTCGCGAAGCGACCCCGACCGCGCTGGAAGCAGGGTGCCGGGAAGGCGTGCCCGGCATGTGCCTGCAACTGGCCGATCGTTGGCACGAGGAGGCCAAACCCACGGTCGAGGCCGATCCCGCCCTGGCAAAGGCAGCGCTCGACGCCGCCTTGTCCGACATCAAACTCCCCGCCGCCTGTGACAACGGTGGCTTCGAACAGGGAACCCCGGCGTGTGCCGCCGCACTCGAGGCCGACCCGGCGGCGCAGGAGCAGCTGGTCAAGGCCGCGATGACGGCCGCCATGACCGAAGCCATGGTGACGATGACGGCGCCGACCGTGCCGGTGATCATTCCAGCTGAGCGGCGGCAACAGTTGTTGCGGTTATGCCGCGAGGTAGCGCACGGCGGTTTCTGCACCCGCGTGGCTGAGCTGTCCTGGGACGCGGGAGATCCCCAGCAGGCGGTGCAGGCCCTGGCTGCAGCCTGCACCCCCGGCAATGACACCGCCACCTGCGAGCGCCTGCCGGCGTTGCAGGCAGTGGGCGCATCGCTGCGACCGCAGCCCGCAACTGCATTGCCCTGCGGCAATTACCGGTCCGACGGCGGCCTGATGGACACGCTGGACTTCGGTGACGCCGGCCTGGTCGGTGTGGGCTGGAGCAGCCATCTTCGCGCACGCGTCGAAGCGGGCGACATCCGCATCCACCACGACCGGGACGGCGACTTCGTGCTGCGCCCGCTGCCCGGCGGCCAGTTGCTGGGCCTGGATAACTGGACCCGCTTCCAGGTGTTCGTCCCCACCGGCGAGGGCCCGACCCGGTGCAGTGCACCGAAGCAGTTCAAGGTGCTGCCACTGCCGCAGGATTGCCCGCTGGCGCTGGCCAACGAGGGCGGTGCCGAAGCCTGCTGCGCGCAGGGCAAGCTGCAGGGCTGCAACATTCTCGGCAACCGCCTTGCGCTGTCCGGGAACTGGCTGCAGGCTGCCGAACACTACACCACGGTCTGCCGCGCCGGCGTGCGCGAAGGGTGCGAGAACCTGGTGACCGCGCAGGGCAACGGCGCGGAACTGGACGCACGGGCAACCCTGGAGCAGCTGTGCAAGGCCGACCGCAGCGGCCTGCATGTGGCCTGCGACGTGCTCGGCACCCAGAACTGGGAGCTGATCACGCTGGGTGGTGCCCTGCAGAAGGCGGTTGACGAGGCAGCCGAGGACGACGCTCCGGCGCCGCGCAACTCCAACCGCAAGCGCTGAGCCGGCCAGGGCCTGCCCGCAGCTTCGGGCGGGCCCTGCGGTAAAGTACGCGCCATGAACGAATTCGAGCGCGTGCGCGCCTACCTCACCGACCTGCAGGACCGCATCTGTGCGGCGATCGAGGCCGTCGATGGCCAGGCCCACTTCCAGGAAGACCTGTGGCAGCGGGCCGAGGGCGGTGGCGGGCGTACCCGCGTGCTGCGCGACGGTGCGGTGTTCGAGCAGGCCGGCATCGGCTTCTCCGACGTGGCCGGCAGCCGCCTGCCGCCATCGGCCTCGGCCAACCGTCCGGAACTGGCTGGCGCCTCCTGGCGTGCCACTGGCGTGTCGCTGGTGTTCCACCCGCTCAACCCCTACGTGCCGACCACCCATGCCAACGTGCGCTTCTTCCAGGCGCAGCGCGACGGCGAAGTGGTGGCCAGCTGGTTCGGCGGTGGCTTCGACCTGACCCCGTTCTATCCGTTCGACGAGGACGTGCAGCACTGGCACCGGGTCGCGCGCGACCTGTGCGCCCCGTTCGGCGAAGAACGCTATGCCGCGCACAAGCGCTGGTGCGACGAGTACTTCTTCCTGCGCCACCGCAATGAAACGCGCGGCGTCGGCGGCCTGTTCTTCGACGACCTGCACGGCGACTTCGAGCGCGATTTCGACTATCTGCGTGCGGTCGGCGATGGCTTCCTGGATGCCTACCTGCCGATCGTGCAGCAGCGCAAGGACACCGCCTACGGCGAGCGCGAACGCGAGTTCCAGCTGTACCGACGCGGCCGCTATGTGGAATTCAACCTGGTCTACGACCGCGGCACGCTGTTTGGCCTGCAGAGTGGTGGCCGCAGCGAAAGCATCCTGATGAGCCTGCCGCCGCGGGTGCGCTGGGAGTACGGCTTCACCCCGGAAGCGGGTAGCGCCGAGGCACGCCTGGCCGATTACCTGGTGCCGCGCGACTGGCTCTGATGGATGTCGTCGCGCTGGGCAAGGGCCTGGTGGGCACGCGTAGGCGGTGAAGGGCGGCCGAGCCTGGGCCCGGCGCTACAAGATCAGCTGTGCTTCCGCGCGATGATCGTGATGTGCCCGGTCGTCTCCAGCAGCGCGACCTGCACGTCTTCGATCCGCAGCCCGCCCTGCTGGCGCAGCGCGGCGTCGAAATCGGCCGGGCTGATCAGTTCGCGGCGGAGAACACCCTCCAGCAGCCGGCCATCACGCGCGATCACGGTGGGCTCTCCTTCGATCATCCGCTCCATGCGGCGATTCCGGGTGGTCAGCCAGCCCACCCCGTAATTCAGCACGATCAGGGTGGCCGCCAGCAGCAGGCCTCCGCCCAGCGAGGTGTCCGTGCCAAGCAGCGCGTTTTGTACCGCGTTGCCCAGCAACACGATCAGCAGCACGTCGAAGGGCGTGATCTGTCCCAGAGCCCGCTTGCCACCGAGCCGGACCATGCCCAGCACCACGACATACACCACCACCGCGCGCAGGATGAACTCCCACCACGGCATGGCCAGAGCGAACAGGTCGGGCATTGTCTTCCCCTGCGGAGCGGTGGCCCAGCGTGGCGCAGGCCATGGCGTCTGGCAACGGCACAAATAAAAAGCCCCGCTGACCAGGGGGAGGTCAACGGGGCCGGGGAACGGGCACTTGGGGAGGAGTCCCCGTTCCGAGATCTGCTCCAGGGGATGGGAGAGATCCACAACAGGCGTTGCGCCTGTTGAGAGTTATAGAAGCACTCCGAACACTAACGGTTCGTGAAGGGGCCCAATTTAATGAACCTCCATCAGGGCAACATTCATGATTGAGTCAGAAACCTCTGACGAATGAACGAATTCACGTCGTTTTCGGCCTGAAACACCCTCAGTGTGCTTCGTCCCAGTTGTTGCCGATGCCGGTATCGACCACCAGCGGCACCCGCAGTTTGGCCGCTTGCGACATGCGCTCGACCACCTGCAAACGCAACTCCTCGACGAAACTGCTTTCGGTTTCGAACACCAGTTCATCGTGCACCTGCAGGATCATCCGTGCCGGTGCACCGCTGTCACGCAGCCACTGGTCCACGTCCACCATCGCGCGCTTGATGATGTCTGCGGCGGTGCCCTGCATCGGCGCGTTGATCGCGGCGCGCTCGGCGCCGGCGCGCAGGCCCTGGTTACGTGCATGAATGTCGTTCAGGTACAGGCGGCGGCCGAACAGGGTTTCCACATAGCCCTGGTCGCGGGCCTGCTGGCGCATCCGCTCCATGAAATCACGCACGCCCGGGTAGCGGCTGAAGTACAGCGCCACGTAGTCCTGCGCCTGGCCACGGTCGATGCCCAGGTTGCGCGCCAGGCCGAAGGCGCTCATGCCGTACATCAGCCCGAAGTTGATCGCCTTGGCCGCGCGGCGCTCGTTCGGGGTCACTTCCTCCAGCGTGCGCCCGAACACCTCGGCGGCAGTGGCGCGGTGGACGTCGGCGCCCTGCTCGAAGGCACGCACCAGGCCCGGGTCCTCGGACAGGTGGGCCATGATCCGCAGCTCGATCTGCGAATAGTCGGCCGCCAGCAGCTGAAAGCCCTCCGGGGCGATGAACGCGCGGCGGATGCGGCGGCCATCCTCGGTGCGGATCGGGATGTTCTGCAGGTTCGGGTCCGACGAGGACAGGCGGCCGGTGGCGGCACCGGACTGGTGGTAGCTGGTATGCACTCGGCCGGTGTCCGGGTTGACCATCTCCGGCAGCTTGTCGGTGTAGGTGCTGCGCAGCTTGGCCAGGCCCCGGTAGTCCAGGATCACCCGCGGCAGCTCGTGCTGGTCGGCGATCGCCTCCAGCGCCTCTTCATTGGTGCTGGGCTGGCCCTTCGGGGTCTTCACCACCGCCGGCAGCTTCAGCTCATCGAACAGCACCGCCTGCAGCTGCTTGGGCGAATCCAGGTTGAAGCTGCGGCCGGCCAGCTCGGTGGCCTTCTGCTGCGCGGCCAGCATGCGCGAGGACAGGTCCTGGCTCTGCCGGCGCAGTTCGTCGGTGTCGATCCGCACGCCGTTGGCTTCGATCGTGGTCAGCACCGGCACCAGCGGCATCTCGATGTCGCGGTACACGCTGTCCAGCGCCGGCTCGGCCAGCAGCTGCGGCTGCAGCGCGCGGTGCAGGCGCAGGGTGACGTCGGCGTCCTCGGCCGCATAGCGGCTGGCTTCGTCGATGCCCACCTGCGAGAACGGAATCTGCTTGGCACCCTTGCCGGCCACGTCCTCGAACTTGATGGTGCTGTAGCCCAGGTAGCGCAGGGCCAGCGAATCCATGTCGTGGCGGGTGGCGGTGGAATTGAGCACGAAGCTCTCGAGCATGGTGTCATCGTGGTAGCCCTGCACGTCCACGCCGTGGCGGCGCAGCACATGCAGGTCGTACTTGCCATGCTGGCCCAGCTTTTTCTTGGCCGGGTCCTGCAGCACCGGGCGCAGCGCATCCAGCACCTGCTGCATCGGCAGCTGCGCCGGCGCACCCGGGTAATCGTGGCCGACCGGAATGTAGGCCGCCTTGCCCGGCTCGACCGCCAGGCTGACGCCGACCAGGCGCGCGCGCATCGCGTCCAGCGCATCGGTTTCGGTGTCGAAGCTGATCAGCTCGGCCTGCTGCAGGCGCTCGACCCAGGCCTGCAGCTGCTCGCTGGTCAGCACGGTCTCGTATTCACCCGGTGCGGCCAGCGCCGGATCCAGCGTGCCAGCGGCTGGCGCCTCGGCACTGCCACGGGCGAAGCCTGCGGCGGTACCGCGCAGGCTCGGGGTGGCCTCGCTGGCGGCAGCCGGCGCCGGCAGCGGCGCACCCAGTTCCTTCAGCGCCTGGGTGAAGCCGTAGCGCGTGTACAGCTCGGTCAGCGCCGGCACGTCCTGCTCGCGCAGGGCCAGCGTGGTCGGGCCGGCGTCCAGCTCCACGTCGGTGCGGATGGTCACCAGCTCACGGTTCAGCGGCAGGCGCTCCAGCGCGGCGCGCAGGTTCTCGCCGATCTTGCCCTTCATGGTCGGCGCGGCCGCCATCACCCCGTCCAGGTGCTGGTACTCGGCCAGCCACTTGGCAGCGGTCTTCGGCCCGCACTTCTCCACGCCCGGCACGTTGTCGACGGTGTCGCCCATCAGCGCCAGCAGGTCGATGATCTGGTCGGCGCGCACGCCGAACTTCTCCATCACTGCGGCATCGGAATCCATGCGACTGCCGGTCATGGTGTTGACCAGCTCGATGCCCGGCCGCACCAGCTGGGCAAAGTCCTTGTCGCCGGTGGAGATGGTCACCTTCAGGTCCTGTGCCACGCCCTGCAGGGCCAGCGTGCCGATCACATCATCGGCCTCCACGCCGGGAACACGCAGGATGCTGATGCCCAGCGCTTCGACGATGCGGCACATCGGTTCGACCTGGCTGCGCAGCTCGTCGGGCATCGGCGGGCGGTTGGCCTTGTACTGGTCATACAGGTCATCGCGGAAGGTCTTGCCCGGCGCATCGACCACGAACGCCACGTAGGCCGGGCGCTCCTTCAGTGTCGAGCGCAGCATGTTGACCACGCCGAACAGCGCGCCGGTGGGTTCGCCCTGTGCATTGGACAGGGGCGGCAGCGCGTGGAACGCGCGGTACAGGTAACTGGACCCGTCGATCAGGACTAATCTGCTCATGGGTCGATTCTACGCGCCCGTGCCTGCACTGCGACGACACGGCACAGCCGCGGCGATGGGGCATAATCAAGGCTCTTTCCAGGCAAAGGCCCCCGCCGATGAAGACCCTGATGCTGGCTTCCCTGCTCCTGCTCGCTGGCTGCGCCAGCATGGGTGGCGCGGGCGCTCCCCCGGTGGACGTCAAGGGCGCGGATGTGTCCAAGCGCACCATGGACAACGGTGACACCATCGAGGAATACCGCGTGTCCGGCCAGCTGCGCATGGTCAAGGTGACCCCGTCGCGCGGCGCCCCGTTCTACATGTACGACAAGAACGGCGACGGCCGCATGGACAACGACAAGGACGGCGTGTCGCCGGTGTACTGGAAGCTGTACAGCTGGTGATGCGGCGGGGTCGGATCCCTTTCCACAGGAAAGGGCTCTGACCCCATCAAGGCGATCGGCACGGCCCATCCACGCATGGCGTGGATCTACCGGGACAACGGACGTGGATCCAGGTCATGCGTGGGTGACCGCCTATCAGTAGATCCACGCCATGCGTGGATATGAGCCTCCCGCCCCCCCAGAAAGAACAACGCCGGCGCGCATCCTGCGGCCGGCGTCGGGTCCCCTCCCCGGGAACGCTTGAATCAGTGGGTGTGGATCAGCGGATGACCAGCACCGGCAGCGTGCTGCGCGCCAGCACTTCGGCAGTCTGGCTGCCCAGCAGCACGCGGGTCACGCCACGGCGGCCATGCGAGGTCATCACGATCAGGTCGCTGTTGCGCTCCCCTGCTGTCTCGATGATGCCGTCGGCGGCGTAACGGTCCAGCACGTGCACCGGATTGGCGGTGATGCCCTGCTCGGCGGCCTTGGCCAGCGCCGGCTGCAGCACCTTCTGCGCGCCTTCCTCGCGGTCGGCCTTGTACTCGGGGCTGTTCATGTAGCCGACGCTCCAGCCCATGGCGTCGTACATACCGACGGCCCACGGCTCGGAAACAGTGACGATATCGACCTCGGCATTGAGGTCCTTGGCCAGCTCCAGGCCCTTGGCCAGGCCCTTGTCGGCCAGCTCGGACCCGTCAGTGGCAATCAGGATGCGCTTGTACATGGTGGGGCTCCGTGGCGGTCTGCCAGATGGGAACAACACCATTGCACACCGGATGTGCAGGCCGCGCCTTGAGCAGGATCAATCCGGCGCCGCGCAGCGGCGTGTGCGCATCGTCATGTGGTCCGGGGGAAGGGCCCGGCCCGCCCTCTTCTGTAGAGCCGAGCCCAAGCTCGGCTTCGGGTGCATGAGCCGAGCGTGGGCTATGCCGGTCGTCCTGACCGGCACCCTTCGGGCCGTCGCAAGCGACGTTGGCAGCGGCTCCTGCCGCTACCTTCGGCTCTACGACAACGTCGCTCAGGCGATCTGCACCACGCGCGCGTTCTGGCACAGCGGGTAGCTGGCAACGAATTCAGCGATCGCATCACGCATCGCCTCGAACGATTCGCCATACATGTACAGCGCCGTTTCGGTCGGGCCCTGCCACCAGCTGCAGATCTCGCCCAGGCCATCGATGTTCTCCGACAGCTGCTCGAACACGTGGTTGGAATCGCACTGTTCGTAGACCTCGTCCGGCAAGGTCAGGCCGTCCAGGTAGATGCCCAGGCCTTCGGTCACGCCGAAGCTGCGGTCGGCCTCGCCCGCACCCTGCAGCTGCGAACCCTTCGGCGCGCCCAGCTGTTCCAGCAGGTCGATCAGCTTCGGCACGCCGGCCGCATCGACCAGCGCCACTTCGATATCGCCGTATTCGACCTCGCCGAGGTCGGACATCGCGGTGCCGCCGCCGGTCAGCTCGCCCACCTGGGCTGCCTGCAGCAGCGCATCGAGCGGATCCTCGAACAGTTCGTGGCGATGCTCCGGCTGCAGCCGGGCGTTCAACTTCACGGTGACGTGCAGCGTGGGTTCGGTCATGGGGGCGTTCCTGGAAGATGTCAGGCCCCATTGTAGAGTCGAAGGTAGCGGCAGGAGCCGCTGCCAACGTCGCTTGCGACGGCCCGAAGGGTGCCGGTCAGGACGACCGGCATAGCTTGCTCGACTGCTTCTAGCGTGGCACAAGGCAGTCGAGCAAGCTCGACTCTACAACAGCCCGTCAACGCAGAAACGGCGCCACCTTGCGCTTGAGCAGCTCCACCAGCACCGGGTCCATGTAGTCGTAGTCGTCGGGGATATCCAGACAGATCACCCGCTTGCCGTTCAGCCATGCCTTGTAACGGCTGGACAGACGGTTGCGGTGCGCCTTCTCCATCACGAACACCAGGTCGGCCCACTGCAGCAACTCGGGGCTGAGTACTTCCTCGGCGTCGGCCAGCAACCCGGCTGAGGCGGTCTCGATGCCCGGCCAATCGGCAAATACCTGCTCGGCGGTGGGGCTGCGCAGGCGGTTCTGGCTGCAGAGGAAGAGCACGTTGCGGGTCATGGATACTCGCTTTTGTAGAGTCGAGCCGTGCTCGACTGACTTTTCCCGCTGCAAGCAGCCGAGCATGGCTATGCCGGTCGTCCTGACCGGCACCCTTCGGGCCGTCGCAAGCGACGTTGGCAGCGGCTCCTGCCGCTACCTTCGGCTCTACAGGAATTCCCGCCCCCCTCGACAGTGATCAGATCACCGTCAGGTTGGCATACGCCATCACCAGCCACTTGCTGCCGGCATCGGCAAACTCGACCTGCACGCGGGCGTGGGCGCCGTTGCCTTCGTAGTCGGTCACCATGCCTTCGCCGAACTTGGGATGGGTGACCAGTGCGCCGAGCTTGATCGGCGGTGCCTCGATCGAGGCATGGCCCATCACCCGGCTGGCGCCCATCGAGGCCGGCCGCGAGACCTGCACCTTCGGGCGGACTTCGTGCAGCAGCTCGCGGGGAATCTCGCGCAGGAAGCGCGACGGCAGGCTGTAGTTGTCCTGGCCGTGGATGCGGCGCGATTCGGCGTAGCTCAGCACCAGTTTCTGGCGCGCGCGGGTGATGCCGACGTAGGCCAGGCGGCGCTCTTCTTCCAGCCGCCCGCTTTCCTCCAGCGAGCGTGCACTGGGGAACAGGCCTTCTTCCAGGCCGGCCAGGAACACCAGCGGGAACTCCAGGCCCTTGGCCGAGTGCAGGGTCATCAGCTGCACGCCGTCCTCGCCCGCCTGCGCCTGGCCCTCACCGGCCTCCAGCGCGGCATAGGCCAGGAACGCGACCAGCTCGTCCATGTCCTCGCCCACTTCCTCGATGTCATCGGCGCGACGCACGAAGCGAGAGGCTACCGAGACCAGTTCGTCGAGGTTGTCGGTGCGCGATTCCGAGTCCAGCGCGTTGCGGCTTTCCTTGCTCCAGTGCTCGCGCAGCTGCGAGCGGGCCAGCACGTGGTCCACGCGCTCGGCCAGGGTCATGTGCACGGTTTGCGCCTGCAGCTCGTTGACCAGCACCAGGAAGCCGGCCAGCGCATTGCGCGCACGCGCGGCCAGCGCGCTGCCCTGGGTGACCAGCATGGTCGCTTCCCACAGCGAAATACCCTGCGCGCGCGCCTCGCGGCGCACTTCGTCCAGCGTGCGGTCGCCGATGCCACGGGTGGGCGTGTTGACCGCGCGCTCGAAGGCGGCGTCATCGTTGCGGTTGGACAGCAGGCGCAGGTAGGCCAGCGCGTCCTTGATTTCGGCGCGCTCGAAGAAACGCATGCCGCCGTACACGCGGTACGGCACCTGTTCGCTCAGCAGCGCTTCTTCCAGCGCGCGCGACTGCGCATTGCTGCGGTAGAGCACGGCCGCTTCGGTATAGCTTCCACCGTCACGCACCCACTGGCGCGCGCGCTCGACGATGTAGCGTGCCTCGTCCATCTCGTTGTAGGCGGCGTACAGGTCGATCGGCTCACCGTCGCCACTGTCGGTCCACAGCTGCTTGCCGATGCGGTCGGGGTTGTGCGCGATCACCGCATTGGCGGCGCCGAGGATGTTGGCGGTGGAGCGGTAGTTCTGTTCCAGGCGGATGGTCTGCGCGCCCGGGAAGTCGCGCAGGAAGCCCTGCACGTTCTCGACCTTGGCGCCGCGCCAGCCGTAGATGGCCTGGTCATCGTCGCCGACCACGAACACGTGACCGGAATCGCCGGCCAGCACGCGCACGAAGGCGTACTGGATGGCATTGGTGTCCTGGAACTCGTCCACCAGGATTTCGCGGAAGCGCGCGCGGTAGTGCGCCAGCAGGGCCGGGTTGTCGCGCAGCAGTTCGTGCGCGCGCAGCAGCAGCTCGGCGAAGTCGACCAGGCCGGCGCGGTCGCAGCGTGCCTGGTACTCGATGTAGGCCTGGCGCATGGTTTCCAGCCAGGCGTCGTGCGGCTCGGGCTGGATGTGCTGCGGGCGGCGACCCTCGTCCTTCTGCGCGTTGATCCACCACGCGATCTGCTTGGCCGGGTACTTGCCGTCGTCCAGTTCCAGCGCCTGCACCACCCGCTTGACCAGCCGCAGCTGGTCGTCCGAGTCCATCACCTGGAAGCCTTCGGGCAGCTTCGCGTCCTGCCAGTGCAGGCGCAGCAGGCGATTGGCCAGGCCGTGGAAGGTGCCGATCCACATGCCACGGCTGCCATTGGGCAGCTGTGCGTCGATGCGGTGGCGCATTTCGCCGGCCGCCTTGTTGGTGAAGGTCACCGCGAAAATGCCGTGGGTCGGCACGCCATCGACTTCATGCAGCCAGGCGATGCGGTGGGTGAGTACGCGGGTCTTGCCGGAACCGGCACCGGCCAGCACCAGGTGGTGGCCGGGGGGAGCGGAGACGGCTTCGCGCTGGGCCGGGTTCAGGCCATCAAGCAGGTGGGAGACATCCATGCCCTCATTTTACGGCATCGCCGTCGCGGCTCCTGCGACCACCTGGGTTGCTAGTGCCTGCGCCTGCTGACGCAGTTCAGGCACCGCCAGGCTTTCCCACAGGCTGCCGATGCGCAGGCTGCCGAGCACGCCAAGCCGTGCCTGCGGCTGGCCACCGGCGGCGCGCAGGCGATCGCCCGGCACCGTGCTGTCCAACCCCAGTCCATGCGGGCCGGGGCGTGCCAGCCCATCGGCCTGCAGCTGCTGCAGCAACGGATTGCGCAGTGCGCTGGCGCGGGTCTCCACGCCGGTGGCGTTAATCACCCCGCCGATCATCCACTGCTGTTCATTGCCCGAGGCATCGCGGCCGGACAGCTGCAGTGAATCGCCGTCGCGCCAGACGCGCTGCAGGCGGGACCGGTGAATACGCAGCTGGCCACTGTCCTGCAGGGACTGCAGCTGCGCATCCACTTCTTCGGCGATGCGGTGGCGATGCACGTCCCAATAGCGCACCACATGGCGCAGGAAGCGGCGCTGGTCGGCCGCGTCGAGGCTGCACCACAGCGCCTGCCCGTGCGGACGGATGCGGTCCATCACGCCCTGCCACGGCAGGCCGTCGGCCTGCGTCTGGCGTGCGAACCCGCGCAATGCGTGCAGGCGCTGGCGCAGGTTCATCGGCAGCAACGTGGCCGGGTCGAAGCTGGGCAGGCCGCCATGCGCATGCGGCAACGGCAGCAGGCCGTGGCGCGAGATCACGTGCAGCGGGCCGGTGTGGCCGGCAGCGACCAGCGCCAGCACGGTGTCGGCCATGCTCAGGCCGGAGCCGACAATGGCTACAGCCTGTTCGCCGGCCAGGGTGCGTACGCCGTCGTAGTCCCAGGCCTCGATCACATCATCGGCAGGCAGCGCATCGGCACCGGCCACCGGCAGCGGGCGCATGCTGTTGCCGGTGGCGAGCACCGCCTGCGCGGCGTGCAGCGTGTGGCCATCGCCGAGCGTCAGCTGGTAGCCGTGGTCATCCGGCTGCAGGCCCAGTACCGGCTGCGCGATCACCTGCAGCTGCGCCGGGCTGGCTGCGGCAGCGTCCTGCAGGCGCTGCTGCAGGTAGGCCGCGAAGTAGTGGCGGCACACGTAACGCTCGCCCAGCACCTCGCGCGCCTCGCCCGGGTAGGCGTTGGCGGCCATCAGGTAGTCGAGGAAATCGCCGGGCTGGTCGGCAAACGCACTCATCTTCGCCGCCGGCACGTTCAGCAGATGCTCCGGCCACGGCGTGGCATAGGCGATGCCCTGCGCCAGCTGCGAGGCGGGTTCGAAAATGGCCAGCGCCAGCGGCGCCTTGGCCTGGCGCAGTACCTGGATCGCCACCAGCACCCCGGCCGCACCACCACCGATGATTGCCAGGTCCAGTTCGCCATTACGCGGTGAATCAGTCATGTGCCGATTGTAGGCCATCGGCGATGACGGGCCGGATTGCCGAAATGGGCGGGATGGGCACAGCCTTATGTCGAAGTCCAAAGATCCGAAGAAGGCAAGAGGCGGCAATCCGGGAGCGCTAGCTCAGGAAGATGCTCTCACCTGACTGATCCGGATGGTGAACATTGCCTGTAGCAGGAGCTTGCTGACTGCATCGATATCGCCAGCGATTTTCTCGACCTCTGGAACGGAGTACCCCTCTGATATCTCCCCTGGGAACCTCATGGCTTCCCTTATCGCTTCGCTCTCACCAGGTGTTCCAGCCAATTGCTGGACATCCAGTAGCTTTAGTGAAAAGGCAAGGTATTGATCACGGTGAACACGGTAGAGGCGATTTCTGTCCGCTGCCTTTCGTGCCCAAGTGTCATGTTGAACCCTATTGCGCAGGAGCCGAACTGCGTCTAGTGAATCCAAGGCTTCGTTGACAATTTGCAGCTCCAGACCGCTCAAGTTCTCGACCGCGATCCTCCGTGCTTCATCGGTCGCCTTCTTCGCAGTGCCGTACTTCTTGAGCCTCGCCTCTGCTACCTCCGGCGTCGTGTTCAGCAGTACTGCAAATAGGCAGTAGAGATTGATCTCCGCTTGAGCCCAAGTCGAAGCGACAGCCCCTACGGCAGCAGCAAAGCCCTGCACGTCATCAACAACATATGGCCCAACCTCAATGAGCAAATTTCCGCCTTCATCGAATATTCGCAGCCCATGATTTTCATTGCTCATGACGGCCGTAGCTCCCTGTCAACATAATGTTCAATAAATCGAACAACGGTTTTTCACTAGCCTTCCTCACATCAACGCATCGGCCAGCCGTGCGATGCCTTCGCGGCTGCGCCGCCACGTGGGGCGGCTGCGCCACTGCTGCAGGTCCAGCTGTCGCGACTCGCGCAGGTAGCCGTCCTCGATCGCGCACAGCTGCTGCACCAGCGCGCGGTCGTAGCAGATCAGGCCGATTTCGGCATTCAGCGCGAACGAGCGGATATCCATGTTGATCGAGCCGAGCACGGCGATGTCCTCGTCCACGCTCATGTGCTTGGCGTGCAGGAACTGCGGTTCGTACAGGGCGATGCGCACGCCACAGCGCAGCAGCTCGTCGTAGTACGCCTCCTGCGCCCACGAGGTCAGCCGCTGGTTGTTGCTGGCCGACAGGATCAGCTGCACGTCCACGCCGGACAGCGCCGCGATGCGCAGCGCGCTCAGCGTGGCTTCGTCGGGCACGAAGTACGGGGTGACCATCACCAGCCGCCGCCGTGCGAGGTGGATCAGCGCCGCCACCGCGTCGCGTGCGTTGCTGTACGGGTAGGCCGGGCCGCTGGGCAGCAGCTGGGTGGCGATGTCGTCGCTGCATTCGGGTACATCGGCGATCACGTCCAGGCGCTGGCCGGTTTCCATGTACCAGTCGCTGGCGAACACCGCTTCCAGATGCGCCACCGCCGGGCCACGCACGCGCGCCACCAGCTCGCGGTTCGGGTGGCCGGGCACGAACTGCGGGCCCGCCAGGTTCTGCGAACCGACGTAGGCCACTTCGTTGTCGATCACCGCGATCTTGCGGTGGTTGCGCAGGTCCATGCGCCCGCTGCGGCGCCAGCGCAGGCCACCGGGCAGCATCGCGCGCACTTCGATGTCGCGCGCTTCCAGGCGCTTGCGATAGGCGCGCAGGCCGCGCTTGGCACCTACCGCGTCGAGCAGCACCCGGCACTGCACGCCACGCGCCGCTGCGCGCTGCAGCGCCTCGACCACCGCCTCCCCCACCGCGTCATCGAACATCAGGTAGTACAGCAGGTGCACGCGGTCTTCGGCCTGGTCGATGTCGGCGATCAGCGTGTGCAGCGATTCGTCGTAGTCGGTCAGCAGGTCCACCGCGTTGCCGTGCACCGGCATGAAGTCGCCCTGGCGCTGCACCAGCGGCACGATCTCGGCGCTGGCGGTGTCCGGCTGCGGGGCCCAGCGCAGGCGATGCTGCAGCGCCTGTTCCTCGCGGATGACCTGCGAGGCCTCGGCCTGGCGGCGGATGCGCTCGCGCGACAGCCACGGGTGGCCGAACAGCAGGTACAGCGGCAGGCCCAGCAGCGGCACGAAGCCGACCAGCAGCAGCCAGCTGCGCGCCGCCCCCGGCGTGGTGCGGGTGGGGATCCAGCACAGCGCGACCAGCCGGATCAGCCAGTCGATCAGCAGCAGGTAGGAACCCAGCAACCACTCGAACAGCATCGCGTCGCCCGTCGGGAGGTGATGGGCCATTCTGCCCAGCGGGGTGTGTAGAGTCGAGCCACGCTCGACTGCTTTGAAGCCGTGTGCCAACCAAGGTTTGTACCTACCGGGTGGGGGACAGCGTGTCGACCAAGGTCGACACCTACCGGGGGTGGGGACGGCGTGCCAACCAAGGTTGGCACCTACCGGGTGAAGGGACAGCGTGTCGACCAAGGTCGACACCTACCGGGGGCGGGACAAGTTGCCAACCAAGGTTGGCACCCACCATCTGGATGCCAGGCATGAAAAAACCCGCCACAAGGGCGGGTTTTTTCGCGGGGATCAGCAATCCTTGCGGATTACTTGA
This sequence comes from Stenotrophomonas sp. ASS1, assembly GCF_004346925.1. Taxonomy (NCBI): domain Bacteria; kingdom Pseudomonadati; phylum Pseudomonadota; class Gammaproteobacteria; order Lysobacterales; family Lysobacteraceae; genus Stenotrophomonas; species Stenotrophomonas oleivorans. The sequence goes on from NZ_CP031167.1 coordinate 4,441,875, forward strand.
TCTTGCCTTCCTTGTACGGGACGTGCTTACGCACGACCGGATCGTACTTGGAGAATTCCATCTTCCCCGGGGTGTTCTTCTTGTTCTTGTCGGTCGTGTAGAAGTGACCGGTACCAGCGGTCGAAATCATACGGACCTTATCGCGCTTGCCTGCCATGATCGTCTACTCCTCAGACCTTTTCGCCGCGCGCACGCAGCTCAGCCAGAACGGAATCGATGCCGTTCTTGTCGATGGTGCGCAGTGCATGCGCGGAAACACGAAGCTTCACCCAGCGGTTTTCGCTGGCAACCCAGAAGCGGCGCTCATGCAGATTCGGCAGGAAACGACGACGGGTCTTGTTGTTGGCGTGCGAGACGTTGTTACCCGTCTGCACTCGCTTGCCGGAAACCTGGCATACGCGGGACATTGCGCACCTCGATAGTAAGTTGTGTCAGCCCGTAGCCCGGGAGACGGCGGCCTCGATGGTTGCCCACCACACGTCAAGAGAATCAAAGGGTTACGCTGGCGTTGGGCGGCCGGGGACGTGCTCCCGGGGGCGCCGCCCGGTAGAAAACCGGACACAGCGAGCCGCGCATTATGCACGGGTTCAAGCACTTGCGCAAGTTACCCACAGGCCGGGACTGAACCGGGAGGGCCGGGAGCCCACCAACCGGCATACTGGCCCGGTTCACTGCGGAGCTTTCCATGCGGCTGCTGGCCCTGACCTACGGAACCGAAGGCGATACGCGTCCGCTGGCCATGCTCTGCCATGGGCTGATTGGCGCAGGCCACGAGGTGACACTGCTGGCCGATGGCGGCACGCTGGGCAGCGCGCAGGCGCTGAATGTGCCCCATGCGTCCCTGGAAGGTGATATCCATGACGAAGTGGTCGCGCTGGTCTCGCGTGGCAACGGTGTTGCCGCCGCCAGTAGCGGACTGGCACGGATGGCGCTGCAGCATGTCACTGGCTGGATGCGGCAGGCGGACGCGGCGGCCGAGGGTTGCGACGCGATCCTGACGGGTGGGCTGGCGGCCTTTGTCGGCATGAGTGTGGGCGAACGCCGGGGTCTGCCGGTGATCGGGACCGGCATGATTCCGCTGACCCCGACGCGTGCCTTCCGCTCCCCGTTCCTGCCGCCGGGACGCTCGCCGGGCTGGTTGAACCGGGCCAGCTATGGGCTGGTCAACGGCCTGATCTGGCGCCAGTTCCGCCAGCCGATCAACGAGGCCCGCAAGCAGCTGGGGCAATCGCCACGCCGCTCGCTGTGGTCCGGCCTGCCGATGCTCTATGGCATCTCGCCGCAGCTGCTGCCGCCACCGACGGACTGGCCGGCCGACCACATCGTCTGTGGCCAATGGCGGTTTCCTGATGCGCCCTGGACGCCGCCGGCCGATCTGCAGGCCTTCCTCGACGCCGGACCGCCGCCGGTCTATCTGGGCTTCGGCAGCATGACCGGCTTTGATCGCGAACGCGTGTTGCCGGCCCTGCTGCAGGCGTTGGCACCGCGCCGTGTCCTGCTGTTTCCCGGCTGGGTGGGACTGCCTGCGATGCGCTTGCCCGATTCTGTCTTCGTCCTGGGCCCGACCCCACACGAAGCGCTGTTCCCGCGTTGCGCATTCGCCATCCACCACGGTGGCAGCGGCACCACGCATTCGGCCTGCCGCGCCGGCATTCCTTCACTGGTGATGCCGTTCGCCGCAGATCAGTTCTTCTGGGCCGATCGCCTGTATCGGTTGGGCGTAGCACCGGCACCGTTGTCACCGAAGCGACTGGATGCAGCAGCGCTGGCAGCAGCCATCACCTTCGCTGCAACCGAAGCAACACGCGCACGCGCGGCGGCCTTGGGCGTGGCGATGAACAGTGAGGACGGGGTGGCATGTGGCGTGGTAATGATCGAGCGCTGGTTGCGGCCGATGTAACGCCGACCAGGCCTCAGCGCAAATGCGGAATCACCTGGGCCAGCAGATGGGCATCCTTCAACGCGCCGTGCAGGCCACGGTTGCCGGGAATACGCAGGCGCTGCAGCACATCGTCCAGCTTGTTGCCCTGACCCGGCCAGCGCCCGCGCGCCAGCTTCAGGCTGCAGGTGATGCGGCAATGCTGGGCCAGCGTGCCGGGGATGCCAGCCAGGCGCAGCTCGTTGTCCAGGAAGCCCACATCGAAGGTGGCGTTGTGCGCGACCATCTCGCTGCCACGCAGGAACTCCAGCAGCTCGGCGGCCTTGCTGGAGAACAGCGGCTTGCCCACCAGCATCGCGTCGCTGATGCCGTGCACGCGCTGCGCGCCCCAGTCCACCTTGCGCTGCGGCTGCAGGTAGGTGTGGAACTGGCGGCCGGTGAGCTGGCCATCGATCAGTTCGACGGCACCGATTTCGATCACCCGGTGCCCCAGGCGGTGGGAGATGCCGGTGGTTTCGGTATCCAGTGCGACGATGCGGCTCATCAGGGTGTGCGTTCTCCAGTACGTGCAGCCGGATTTTCGCACGCGACCGATGCACTCACCCCAACGCTTCCACCACCCAATCAATGAACACCCGCAGCCGCTGGCTCATGTGCCGGTTGGGCGGGAACATCACATGCATCGGCATCGGTGGCAGCTGCCAGTCCCGCAGCAGCGGCAGCAGCTCACCACGCGCCACGTGCGGTTCGGCCATGTAGCTGGGCAGCGCCACCACGCCCAACCCAGCCAACGCAGCGGCCAGATAGGCGTTTCCATCATCGAAGCCGACCGTATAGCGGCCCTGCACCTCGACGCGCTCATCGCCACGCTGTGCAGTGAACACGCGGGCGCGGCCACTGCGCGGGCTGAGGAAACCGACCATGTGGTGGTCCGGCCCTTCCAGCGCGCGCGGGTCGGTCGGCACGCCGAAGCGCTGCACATAGCCCGGGCTGGCGTGGAAGCCGATCGGCAGCGCAGCAAGCGGCCGCGCCACCAGCGCCGGGTCGGCTGGAGTGCCACCACGGATCACGCAATCGACGTTGTCGGCGATGACGTCCACCTCGCGGTCACTCACGCCGATGTCCAGCTGGATCTCCGGGTAGCGCGCCTGGAAATCCGGCAGCGCCGGTACCAGCCGCAAGCGCGCGTACGGCCCGGGCACATCGACCCGCAGGCGGCCACGCGGCTGGGTGGCCGCGTCGCCCAGTCCACCCTCCACCTCTTCCAGCTCGGCCAGCAGGCGGGCGATGCGCGGGTAATAGGCCGCGCCATCGGCGGTGACGCTGACCCGGCGCGTGGTGCGGTTGAGCAACCGCAGCCGCAGGTGCGCCTCCAGCTGCTGCACCAGCTGGGTGGCCGTGGTGCGGCTGATCTGCAGGGTCTGCGCGGCGCGGGTGAAGCTGCCGGTTTCCACTACCCGGGCAAAGGCGCGCATCGCCTCGAAACGGTCCATGGCTGGCCATGATTGTTTGGAATTGGCAATCAATCTAGGCCGATCATCGCGGTTTATCCAGACAGCGCTGGCGGGGAGGATGGCGTTCTTTCCCACGGGATCTTCCCCATGTCACAGCGTGATGTCGTTTTCCCCGCCGGCCGCCAGGCCCTGTACGAGCGCAACCGCTACTCGCCGGCGATCCGTTCCAATGGCTTCCTGTTCGTCTCCGGCCAGGTCGGCAGCCGCGAGGATGGTTCGCCTGAGCCGGACTTCGAAGCGCAGGTGCGCCGCGCCTTCGAAAATCTCAATGCGGTACTGGCTGCCGCCGGCTGCAGCTTCGATGACGTGGTCGACGTGACCGTGTTCCTGGTCGACCCCGAGAAGAACTTCGAGAAGGCGTGGGCGATCGTGCCCGAGTACTGGGGCGAAGCACCGCACCCGACCCTGACCGGTATCGGCGTGACCTGGCTGTATGGGTTCCAGTTCGAGATCAAGGTGATCGCGAAGCTGCCGTGATACGGGTAGTGCCGGCCGCTGGCCGGCAATGTGTCGGGGGTCGAAAAGCGTGTCGACCAAGGTCGACACCTACCAAGGCAGTCGGCGTGACCTGGCTGTATGGTTCCAGTTCGAGATCAAGGTGATCGCGAAGCTGTCTGCAGACCGGCGGTAGTGCCGGCCGACGGCCGGCAGCAAGGTGTCGGGGGTCGAAAAGCGTGTCGACCAAGGTCGACACCTACCAGGGCAGTCGGCGTGACCTGGCTGTACGGGTTCCAGTTCGAGATCAAGGTGATCGCGGAGCTGCCGTGATACGGGTAGTGCCGGCCGCTGGCCGGCAATGCGTCGGAGGTCGAAAAGCGTGTCGACCAAGGTCGACACCCACCAGGGCAGGAGGTCGGCACCTGCCAGAGCTGGCGTGCCCGGCGCACCTGAACGGGAGGTTCCGACGAATTCCCGAGGTGGCCATTGATATTGTATCCGGCGAAAACCGCTTGCTAGCCTCCCCCCCATGCGCCGGATCACCCGCCAACTGCGTACGTACCTGATGATGCTGCTGATGGCGGCATTCGTGGTCGTGCCGGTGGCCGACGCACTGGTGTGTGCGGTGGAACCGCATGCCAGCAGCGCCCATGTCGAATCCCTCGCGGACGATGCAGGCGGTGACAGCGACAGCGACAGCAAGCACACGGGTGCCTGCACGCATAACCACTGCCACCACTCCACGCTGAGCCTGCCGGCGAACGATTTCGCCGCCTTCGGTACGCCGCTGCCGGCGCGCTGGATGAATGCCGGCGACGTGGCGACCTATGCGGTCGCCCAGGATGAATTGACGCGTCCCCCCCGGGCGTGAGTTGAGCGCGTCCCGCAATCGCGGGCTCCCGTTTCACTCACAACCGGAATCCCCCTATGTCGATCCTGACACCTCGGTCGCCGCGCGCGGCCGGGCTGGTCGTCGCTGTACTGCTGGGCCTTGCCCCGGCAATGCAGGCGTCGGCGCAAGCCGCCCCCTCCTACGACACCCTGCTTGAACGCCTGGACCAGCTGCCCGGTACCCGTGTGGGTACGGCACTGGCCGAGGCCGCCGATGCGCGTGCCGACCAGGCCCGTGCGTTGCCCAATCCTTCCCTCTCCTACTCCGCCGAAAACGCCTGGGGCACCGGCTCCTATGGCGGCATGGGCAAGGCCGATACCGTGCTCACCCTGTCCCAGCCGCTGGAGGTCTGGGGCCAGCGTAGCGCGCGTGTCCGTGCCGCCCGCGCCGAGGCACAGGCGGCCAACCTGCGTGGCGCCCAAAGCCGCAGCGATGTGGCCAGCCAGTTGGCGGTGGTCTATGCACAGGCGGAAAGTGCACTGCGCCGCTACAGCCTGGCCGAAGAGGCACTGACCCTCACCCGCGACGACGCCAACGCCGTCAACGCGATGGTCAAGCAGGGCCGCGAGCCGCAGCTGCGTGCGGTGCAGGCGCAGAGCGAAGTGGCCAACGCCAGCGCTGCGCTGGATGAGGCACAGGCCTTCCGCGACGCCGCGCTGGCCCGCCTGGCTGGCGCCGCGCTGCTGGATGCACCGGTGCAGTCGATCGACAACAGCCTGCTCGACCGGGCCCCGCCGCTGCCGCGTGGCGCCACCGACGTGGCACTGGCGGTGCGCATCGCCGAAGCCGAAGCCGATGCGGCCGGCAAGCTGGTCGACGTGGAGCGCAAGCGCGCCCTGCCCGACCTCAGTGTCACCGCCGCACAGACCCGCTTCCGCGAAGGCGGCGAGCGTGCCTACAACCTCGGGGTCAGCCTCAGCATCCCGCTGTTCGACCGCAACCGCGGGGGCATCCGCGCCGCCAATGCCGACCAGCGCGCGGCCGAGGCCCGCCTGGACCAGCAGCGCCGCGACAGCGAGGCCGCGCGCCTCTCCGCCGTAGCCGGACTGAAAGCCGCCGGAAGCCGGACCCGCGCAGCCGATGAAAGCGTGGTCGCCGCCGAAGAGGCGTATCGCCTGGCCCGCGTCGGCTTCGACGCCGGACGTATCTCGCAGCTGGAACTACGCAGCACGCGCAGCGCCCTCATCGCCGCCCGCGGCACCGCCGTGGATGCGCGCCTGTCGCGCGTCGGCGCCGAAATCGATCTTGCCCGCCTTGAGGGGCGCGCACCTTTTGTGGAGGCCAAATGACTCTCTCCCGTACTTTCCCGCTGATCGGCGGCGTGCTGCTGACCATGCTGCTGGCCGGCTGCGCTGGCAACGCGCAGACGCCTGCCAATGAAGACCCCGCTGCGGCCAAGGCCGGCACCGACGATGGCCACGGCCATGCCGCCGACAGCAAGGAGGCCAAGGCGGAAACCGCCAAAGCCCCCGCCGACGCCGATGAAGGTGTGGTGCAGCTGACCCAGGAGCAGATCAAGGCCTCCGGTATCGAAGTGGTCGCGATCGGTCGCGGTGGCGGTGGCTCGACCCGGCTGTCCGGCAGGGTCGAGCCCACCGTGGGCGCCCGCGCTTCGGTTGCCTCCACGGTGACCGGCCGCGTCGAGCGCGTGCTGGTCGCGCCGGGCACGGCGGTGAAGCAGAACCAGGCACTGGCCATCGTGGTCAGTGGCGAGGCCGCGGTGTTCCGCGCCAATGCGCTGGCCGCCTCGGCCGAAGCAGAAGCCGCGCGCCTGGCCTATGGCCGCGACAAGGCGCTGGTCGACCAGGGCGTGGTCGCGCGCCAGGAACTGGAGGCCTCGCGCGCCCGCTCGCTGGCGGCACAGGCCCAGGCCGCTGCCGCGCAGGCCCAGGCCGCCGCCAACGGTGCGCCCGATGCCAGTGGCCGCGTGCGCATCACCAGTCCGGTGGCCGGCATCGTCGGCAACGTGCAGGTCACCCCGGGCGGCGTGGTCGCTGCCGGCAGCGCGGTGGCCGATGTCGCCGACCCGGCGATGAACGAACTGGTGTTCACCGCGCCGCCCGCGCTGGCCGCACAGGTCACGCCGGGCATGAAGCTGGAAGTGAGCGTGCCGGGTGGCAGCTTCACCGCCACCGTTACCGGTTCGGCCGCCGATGTACGCCAGCAGGGCGGCGTCGCGGTGATCCGCGCCACGCCGGTGGACGCTTCGCTGCCGCCGGCCGGTTCGCCGGTTTCGGCAGTGGTGGTCACCGAAGGCCAGGACGGTTCGCTCAGCGTGCCCGCCGATGCGGTGCAGAACGTTGATGGCAGCAGCGCGGTGTTCGTCGCCGTCGACGGCGGCTTCAAGGCGCAGCCGGTGCTGGCCGGGCGCCGTGCCGGCGACCGCATCGAGATCCTCGGTGGGCTGACCGGCAACGAGCGCATCGTCGGTGCCAACGCCTTCCTGCTCAAGGCCGAACTGGCCAAGGGCGAAGCCGAGCACGGCCACTGAGGAGGCGACCATGTTCAAGCTGATCATTGAAACAGCGGTGCGCCACCGCTGGCTGGTGGTGTTCATGGCGGCGCTGATCGCTGCCGTGGGCCTGTTCCAGCTGGGCAAGCTGCCGATCGACGCGGTGCCGGACATCACCAACCGCCAGGTGCAGATCAACACGGTGGCACCTGCACTGACCCCGGAACAGATCGAGCGGCAGGTGACCTATCCGCTGGAAACCGCGCTGGCCGGCATTCCCGGCCTGACCACCACGCGTTCGCTGTCGCGCAATGGCTTCTCGCAGGTCACCGCGATCTTCACCGATGCGACCGACATCTACTTCGCGCGTCAGCAGGTGGCCGAACGCATGCGCGAGGCATCGGAAGACCTGCCCGATGGCGCGTCGCCGATGCTGTCGCCGGTCACCACCGGCCTCGGCGAGGTACTGATGTGGACGGTGGACTTCACGGCGTTCGATCCGGCCAAGCTGGCCAAGCCCGGTGAAGCGGGTTGGCAGGCCGGCGAGGTCTACCGCACGCCGGAAGGCAACCTGCTTCGCACGCCGGAAGAACGTGCCACCTACCTGCGCACCGTGCAGGACTGGATCATCGCGCCGCAGATGCGTTCCAGCCCGGGGCTGGCCGGCGTCGATACGGTCGGCGGCTACGTCAAGGAATACGGCGTGCATCCGGACAGTGCCAAGCTGGCCGCGCACGGCCTCGGCCTGGCCGATCTGGTCACTGCCCTGCAGCGTTCCAACGTGCAGGCCGGTGCCGGTTTCGTGCAGCGTGCCGGCGAGGGCCTGGTGGTACGTGCTGACGGCCTGGCGCTGACCACCGACGATCTCGCACAGGCCCCGGTAGCCACCCGCAATGGCGTGGTGGTACGCGTGGCCGATGTGGCCGACGTCGACCTGAGCCGCGCACCGCGCCTGGGTGCGGCCAGCCGCAACGGCCATGAAGCCGTGCTGGGTACCGCGCTGATGATCGCCGGCGGCAACAGCCGCACCGTGGCGCAGGCAGCTGCGGCGCGCCTGGAACAGGTGAACAAATCGCTGCCGGCCGACATCGTGGCGGCACCGGTGCTGGACCGCAGCGTGCTGGTCAATTCCACCATCAAGACCGTGGCCAGGAACCTCACCGAGGGCGCACTGCTGGTGGTGGTGGTGCTGTTCCTGCTGCTGGGCAACCTGCGTGCGGCAACGATCACCGCGCTGGTCATTCCGCTGTCGTTCCTGTTCGCGGTGATCGGCATGAACCGCTTCGGCATCAGCGGCAACCTGATGAGCCTGGGTGCGCTGGACTTCGGCATCCTGGTGGACGGTGCGGTGATCGTGGTCGAGTCGACGCTGCTGATGCTGGGCCAGCGCCGCGCCGAACTGGGCCGTGCGTTGACCGCGATGGAACGCCTGCGCGTGGCCGCCGATTCGGCGATGAAGATGGCGCGCCCTGCGGCCTTCGGCCAGCTGATCATCCTGCTGGTGTTCGCGCCGATCCTTACTTTGGAGGGCGTGGAGGGCAAAACGTTCCACCCGATGGCAGCCACCTTCATGCTGGCCCTGGTCGGTGCCTTCATATTCTCCTTCACCTTCGTGCCGGCGATGGCCGCGCTGCTGGTGCGCGAGCCCAAGGTGAAGGACGGCGATACACATACTGACGATGGCGAGCACGAAACCACGCTGATCCGCGTGCTGCGTGCCCGCATCGAGCCGATGGTGCGCAAGGCCGTGGCGCATCCGCGCACGGTGCTGGCCGGTGCGGTGATGATGGTGGTGGTGGGCATCGGCTCGTTCTCGCTGCTGGGCCGCGAGTTCATGCCGACGCTGGACGAAGGCAACGTGGCGATGCAGGCCCTGCGCGTGCCATCGACGTCTCTGGAGCAGTCGCTGGCGATGCAGCTGGCACTGGAAAAGGCGATTGCCAAACAGCCGGAAGTGGAAACCGTGTTCTCGCGCACCGGTACCGCAGAGGCGGCGATCGACCCGATGCCGACCAACATCTCCGACAGCGTGATCGTGCTCAAGCCACGCAAGGACTGGCCGGATCCGAAACTGGGCAAGGATGCACTGGTAGCACGCTTCGAAAAGCTGGCCGGGCAGCAGCTGGGCAACAGCTTCGAATTCAGCCAGCCGATCGAGCTGCGCTTCAACGAACTGATTTCCGGCGTGCGTACCGACCTGGCGGTGATGATCTTCGGCGATGACTTCAGCCAGCTGCAGAAAGTGGCCGACCAGGTGGCGTTGAAGCTGCGTGCGGTGAACGGCGCGGCCGACGTGCGGGTGGAACAGATCTCCGGCCTGCCTACGCTCAACGTGGCGATCGACCACGTGGCGGCGGCGCAGTACGGCCTGACTGCCGCAGACGTCAGTGATGCACTGTCCACCGGCATTGGTGGCACCGCGGCCGGCAAGATCTTCGAAGGTGATCGCCGCTTCAACGTGGTGGTGCGCCTGGACGATGCCTCGCGCAACGATCCGGACCAGTTGGCGTCGTTGCCGATTGCTACGCCATCGGGGCTGGTGATTCCTCTGTCGTCGGTGGCGCGCATCACGGTGAGCGAAGGGCCCAACCAGATCAGCCGCAACAACGGCAGCCGCCGCGTGGTGGTGCAGGCCAACGTGCGTGGCCGCGACCTAGGCGGCTTCGTCGGCGAAGCGCAGGCAGCGGTGGCCGATGTGGCACTGCCGCCGGGTGCCTACCTGACCTGGGGTGGCCAGTTCGAGAACCTGCAGCGCGCGGAGAAGCGGCTGGCGACGGTGGTGCCGGTGGTGTTCCTGCTGATCGGCAGCCTGCTGTTCATGGCGCTGCGCAGCGGCAAGGAAGCCATTCTGGTGTTCAGCTGCGTGCCGTTGGCGCTGGTCGGCGGCATTCTCGCGCTGCTGCTGCGGGGGATGCCGTTTTCGGTGTCGGCGGCGGTTGGTTTCATCGCCGTGTCCGGCGTGGCCACCTTGAACGGCCTGGTGCTGATGCAGGCGATCCGCGAACGCCTGGATGCCGGTGACCTGCCGCTGCAGGCGGCGATCAACGGTGCATCGAGCCGTATCCGTGCGGTGCTGACCACGGCGCTGGTGGCGATCGTCGGCTTCATTCCGATGGCGATCGCCAGCGGTTCCGGTGCGGAGGTGCAGAAGCCGCTAGCGACGGTGGTGATCGGTGGCCTGATCACCGCCACCGTGCTGACCCTGCTGGTGCTGCCGACCTTTGCAGCGCGGGTGGCCAAGCCAAGGGCGGTGGGCTGAAAGACCACGGGGTCGGATCCTGCGATCCGACCCCGTTTTCCAATCAGGGGTAGTGCCGGCCGCTGGCCGGCAATGTCGAACAATTGCGGTGCATGCGGGTTGCCGGCCAGCGGCCGGCACTACCTTGGAACGGTCAGGCCTTCTTGCGTTCGGCGATGTACGCCTGGATCTGCTGTTCCAGCACCGGCAGCGGCACCGAGCCCTGCTTGAGCAGGGTGTCGTGGAAACCCTTGATGTCGAACTTGTCGCCCAGCTCCTTCTCGGCCTGCGCACGCAGGCGCACGATGGCGATCTCGCCCAGCTTGTAGCTCAGCGCCTGGCCCGGCCAGGAAATGTAGCGGTCCACTTCGGTGGTCACTTCATGCTCGCTCAGCGCGGTGTGGTCACGCAGGTAGGCCAAGGCCTGCTCGCGAGTCCAGCCCTTGCTGTGCACGCCGGTATCGATCACCAGACGCGTGGCGCGCCACATTTCGTAGGTCAAGCGGCCGAAATCCTCGTACGGGGTTTCGTAGATGCCCATCTCCACGCCCAGCTTCTCGCAGTACAGCGCCCAGCCTTCGCCGTAGGCGGAGATGTAGGCGTTGCGGCGGAACTCGGGCAGGTTCTTCTGCTCGGCGGCAATGGCACCCTGCAGCGCGTGACCCGGATCGGACTCATGCAGGGTCAGCGCCGGCAGGTTGTACAGCGGGCGCGACGGCAGGTTGTAGGTGTTGAGCCAGTAGGTGCCCATGCCACCGCGGCCGGCGGTCCAGAACGGCGCGATGTCCGGCGGCACCGGCACGATGGTGAAGCGCGCGCGCGGCAGCGTCATGTACTTGCCGAGCTGACCGTCGGCCCGCTTGGAGATCCATGCGGCGCGCGACAGCAGCTCTTCCGGCGTCTTGGCATAGAACTGCGGATCAGTGCGCAGGAAGGTCAGGAACTCGGCGAAGCTGCCCTTGAACTTCACCTGCTTGATGATGTCGTTCATTTCCTTCTGGATGCGTGCAACTTCATCCAGACCGATGCGGTGGATCTCGTCCGGCGACAGGTCCAGCGTGGTGTATTCGTGGATCTGCTGCTTGTAGTACGCCTTGCCATCGGGCATCGCTTCGGCGGCCAGCGTGGTGCGCGCCTGCGGCACGTACTCGTTGACGAAGAAGGTGCGCAGCTGCTGGAACGCCGGCACCACCTTGCCGCTGATCGCTTCACGCGCCTGCGCCTGCAGCCTGGCCTGCTCGGCGGCCGGAATGCTGTTGGGCAGCTTCTTGAACGGCGCGTACAGCGGCGATTCGGTCGGGTCTTTCAGCTCGGCGACGGTGGCGATCGACACCTCGCGGCCATCGAGCACCGCGCGCGGCACGCTGAAACCTCGCTTCAGGCCGGCGCGCATGTTTTCGGTCTGCTGGCCGAAGTAGCGCGGCACATCATTCAGGCGGGCGATGTAGTTCTGGTAGTCCTGCACGGTCTTCATCTCGCGCCGGGCCATGAAGGACAGGTTGGACCAGAACGAGGAGTCGGCGTTGAACGGCATCTCGTAGCCGCGCAGACGCGTTTCTTCGGCCAGGTTGAACACCTGGTCACGGTAGATCGCGTAGTTGACCTGGTTGTCGGGCGACAGGGTCTTCGGGTCGATCTTCTTCAGTGCAGCCAGGGTTTCATCCCACACCTTCAGGCGCGCCTGCTGCGCGGCCGGGCCGACGTCGGGCATGCGGGTGGCGTTGGCTGGGGCGTCCTCGTCCTCGCTGGCTTCACCGCCACCCTGCTGGCGCCACTTCCATTCCTTCTCGTACAGCGCGCGGAAGGCGGCGTCGGCGGGCGATTCAGTGGCCACGCTGGCCGGTGCGGCGGTGGCGGGAGGCGCGGCCAGCGCCACGGCGGGGGCGGACAGGGCGATCAGCAGGGCAACAGCAAGACGGGTTTTCACGAGCACAGGTTCCCGGGAAGGCAGACCCCGATCATGGCACCGCCCACGGCCCGTGGCATGGGACGAAGGTCCTGCCTGCGCAGCAGGCCGGGGCCCCGGTAGCGGCCAACCTTGGTTGGCGCTGGATTTCCCCGTGTGCCAACCAAGGTTGGCAGCTACCAGGCACGGTAGCCAGGCAAGCAGTAGATCCACGCCATGCGTGGATGGGCCGGGCCCGGATACAGATGTGCCGACCAAGGTCGGCAGCTACCGGATGAGGCCCCGAAGACCTAGTGGCTGGCCTTGTCCCGCTTCCAGCCCCGGTGCTTGATGTCCAGCTGCAGGCTGTACAGCGCGGTGAACGCCGGGAACAGGTTCTGCAGCACGCCCACCGAGTCCTGCTTGGCCGAGAACAGAAAGTAGCTCAGCGTCATCAGGCTGCCGACCACGCTCATGTACCAGAACAGGCGCGGGATCACCGGCTTGCCCGCACGCTTGGACGCGATGAACTGGACCAGCCAGCGGCCCCCGAACATCAGCGCGCCGGTATAGCCGATCAGCTTCCAGCCGGTCACATGCAGGCCGGTCCAGTACAACCAGGTCAGCGGCTGGTCGAGCCAGTGCAGCTCCAGATCCATCAACGCTCCTCCACCGCGGTGCGCTTGCTGCGGGTGATCAGCCAGGCCACGCCACGCAGGTCACGGATGCCGACCAGGGCGCGGCCGAGGTTGTTGTACTTGGAGACACCGGCGGTACGGTGGCGGTGGTTGACCGGCACGCTGGTGGTCTTCCAGCCGGCGCGCTGCATCAGCGCCGGCAGGTAGCGGTGCATGTGGTCGAAGTAGGGCAGGTCGAGGAACGCGCTGCGCTCGAACAGCTTGATGCCGCAGCCGGTATCGGGCGTATCGTCGCGCAGCATGCGTGCACGGATGGCATTGGCCCACTTGCTGGCCCAGCGCTTGCTGCCGCTGTCCTGGCGGTTGACGCGCCAGCCGGCGAACAGCTTCACCTGCGCCTCGGCGGCATCGCGCGCGGCCAGCAGCTTGGGAATGTCGGCCGGATCGTTCTGGCCATCGCCATCCAGGGTCGCGATCCACGGCGCACGTGCGTGCTTGACGCCGGTGCGCACGGCGGTGCTCTGCCCGCTCTGGTCCACGTGGTGCAGCACCCGCAGTTCCGGCGTGGTCGCCTTCAGCCCCTGCAGCACCGCCAGGGTGTCATCGCGCGAGTGGTCGTCGATGTAGACGATCTCGAACGGAAGCCGCCCACGCAGTGCGGCGGTGATTTCGGCAACCAGCGGGGCGACATTGTCGCGTTCGTTGAACACCGGGACGACAACGGAAAGCTCGGGTTGGCTCATAAGGCACTCGGCCAAAGGGGGACAAAGACCGCGCATTCTCCGAAGCCGAGGTTATCCGAAGATGAATCCGGCTGTGTGAGGATCCCTCCTCAGGCGCGGTCGCCAAAATACTCGCGGCACCACTGCACGACGGGGGGCAACCCTGCTTCGATCGGGGTCACCGCGTCGAAGCCGAATGCGTCATGAGCGCGCCGGGTATCGGCCATCGTGCGCACCATGTCGCCCGGCTGCATCGGCTTGTAGACCTTCTGCGCGGGGCGACCGGCGGCCTGCTCGATCACGCTGATGAAGCGCTCCAGCTCGACCGGCGTATGGTTGCCGAGGTTGAACACCCGGTGCGGTACCGGACCATCGGCCGGATGCGCGAGCGCGCCGAGAATACCGGACACGATGTCGGAGACATGTGTGAAGTCGCGCTGCATGCGGCCTTCGTTGAACACGTCGATCGGCCGCCCGGCCAGCACCGCGCGCGAGAACAGCAACGGTGCCATGTCCGGCCGGCCCCACGGGCCATACACGGTGAAGAAGCGCAGGCCGGTGGCATGCAGGCCGTACAGCTGCGCGTAGGTGTAGGCCATCAGCTCGTTGGCCGCCTTGGTGGCCGCATACAGCGAGCGCGGCTGGTCCACGCGCTGGTCCTCGGAGAACGGCGGCGTGGCCGAATCACCGTAGACCGAGCTGCTGGAGGCATAGACCAGGTGCTGCACGCCACGGTGGCGGCACAGCTCGAGCATGTTGACGAAGCCGACCAGGTTGCTGTCGACGTAGGCCTGCGGGTTTTCCAGCGAATAGCGCACGCCCGCCTGTGCAGCCAGATGGATCACCGCGGTCGGCTTCACCTCGTCGAACAGCGCAGCCAGGCCCTGCTGGTCGGTCAGGTCCAGGGTGCGCAGGTCCAGCGTCGGGCACAGCGCGGCCACGCGGTCGCGCTTGATCTGCGGGTCGTAGTAGTCGTTGAAGTTGTCCAGGCCGACCACCGGCTGGCCCGCCTCCAGCAGCGCGCGGGCGGTATAGGCACCGATGAAGCCGGCAGCGCCGGTAAGCAGGATGGTCATGGCAGGGGCCCGGAAGCAGAAATTCAGGCCCCTGATGTTACCGGTCTCAGAACAAACCGAAACGCTTCCTGGCGACGTTGACCCGGCCCGGCTCGATCACATCGTTGATCTGCTTCGCATCGAAGCGGTCGAGCAGGGCGTCGGCGCCCTTCTTCAGCTTCAGGTCCATCTCTTCCGGGTACAGCGGAACCAGGCTCATGAAGCTGATGGTTCTGCCGTCCTCCAGCGCCAGCGTGGCGAAGTCCTCCGGGGCGGTCACCGGCGACAGCACGATGGCACCGTCGAAACCCACGCCCGGCGCGTAGGGCTCGCTGGGATGGCCGTTGGGAATGGTGTGGCCGAAGCCCAGCCAGGTGTCGTACTCATGCGGCAACCGCGCCATGCCCTTCAACAGGCGCACCGGCCAGTAATTGCGCTCGTCCTCGAAGGCGTCCTGGGAGATCGGCCAGTCGGCCGGCAGGGTCACCATCAGCTCCATGTAGCGCGGCACATCCGCGTCCACCTCGGCGGGCACGGTCATCGGCAGGTCGCTCATGCCGGAGGTGACCAGGCGCAGGTACGGGCAGTGGTCATTGGCCGGCACCACGTGCACGTCAATGTGCACCAGGTCGGAAATGAGTTCGTGCAGGACCGTGGCGATCGGTCCGAGATGGCGCTCGATATGGCCGCTGATCGCTTCGATGTGCTGCTCTTCGCCGATGGCGAGCACAAAGTCCTTTTCGCGCCGGTGCCTCAGTATCTGGGTACCGTCCGGGCTGACGTCCTCGTACTCGTATTCGTTGCTCATGTCCTGCTCCCTGGATGAGGCCACGGACCGGAGAGCAGTGCATCCCCCGGCGCGCGCGGCGGTGCGTTCCCTGTCACCTACAGGACGCGGCAGGAACAGGCCGCATCCCCTGGCGCTGCGCCGGGCTCAGCCCTGGCGCGTACGCAGCTTTTCCAGCACGCCGTCCAGGGTATCCAGGTCGGTGTAATGAATGATCAATTTGCCCTTGCCGCCACGGCCGTGATTGATCGCCACCTTGGCCCCCAGCGCTTCGGACAGCTCGGTTTCCAGCGAGGCGATGTCGGCCTGCTGCACCTTCGGCGTGGCCACCGGGCGGTTGCTGGGCACCTTGCCGGCGGCGAAGGCCTGCGCACGGCGCTCGACCTCGCGCACCGACCAGCCTTCATCGGCCGCTTCCTGCGCCAGCTTGCCGGCCAGCTCGGGGGCCAGGGTCAGCAGCGCGCGGGCATGGCCCATTTCCAGGCGGCGGGTTTCCAGCAGCAGGCGGATTGCCACCGGCAGCTCCAGCAGGCGCAGCAGGTTGGACACCGCCGCACGCGAGCGGCCGACGGCCTCGGCAGCCTCGGCATGGGTCAGGGTGAATTCGCTGATCAGGCGCTGCAGCGCTTCGGCTTCTTCCAGCGGGTTGAGGTCTTCGCGCTGGATGTTCTCGATCAGAGCCATCGCGATGACGGTGCGGTCTTCCAGCTCGCGCACCACCACCGGCACTTCGTCCAGGCCGGCCAGCTGCGAGGCGCGCCAGCGGCGTTCACCGGCGACGATCTCGTAGTTGCCCGCCGGCAGCTGGCGCACCAGGATCGGCTGGATCACGCCCTGCGACTTGATCGAATCAGCCAGCTCGGAGAGCTTGCCCTCGTCCATCTCGCGGCGCGGCTGGTACTTGCCCGGCTGCAGCTGGCCGACGGCCAGCTTGCGCAGCACCTCACCCGGCAGCGGCTCGATCACCGCAGTGGTGGCCTGCACCTGGCTGACCGCCCCCTTGGGACCGAGCAGGGCATCCAGGCCACGGCCGAGGCCTCGCTTCTTGGCTGCCGGCTTGCTGCTGGTCATCAGACGGTCTCCACGGCCTTGGCGGCCTTGTTGCGTTCGTTGTTGCGGCGGATGATCTCGCCGGCCAGGCCCAGGTAGGCCACGCCACCGCGCGAGGCGCGGTCGTAGCCGACGATGCTCTGGCCATGGCTGGGCGCCTCGGCCAGGCGCACGTTGCGCGGCACGATGGTGCGGAACACGCGGTCGCCGAAGTGCTCGGTGAGCTCGGCCGAGACCGCGTTGGCCAGGTTGTTGCGCACGTCGAACATGGTGCGCAGCACGCCTTCGATCTCCAGCGCCGGGTTGAGGTTGGCACGCAGCGCTTCGATGGTTTCCACCAGCGCGCTCAGGCCTTCCAGTGCGTAGTACTCGCACTGCATCGGTACGATCACCGAATCGGCGGCGGCCAGCGCGTTGAGCGTCAGCAGCGACAGCGCCGGCGGGCAGTCGATCAGGATGTAGTCGTACTCGTCGCGGATCGGTGCCAGCGCGCGCTTCAGGCGCTGCTCGCGCTCGCTCTGCGCCATCAGCTGGATCTCGGCCGCGGTCAGGTCGATGTTGCCCGGCAGCAGGTCGTAGCCTTCGGCCGTCTGCACGCGCACATCGGCGGCGCTGGACTCGCCCAGCAGCAGATCGTAGGTGGAGGAGACCAGCTCGCGCTTGTCCACGCCACTACCCATGGTCGCGTTGCCCTGCGAATCCAGGTCGACCAACAGCACGCGCTTGGGTGCGTTGGCCAGGGAAGCGGCCAGGTTGACGGCGGTCGTGGTCTTGCCGACGCCACCCTTCTGGTTGGCGATGGCGATGATGCGGGCCATGCGGGTGTGCCTCGTCGACGTGTGCTGGGACCGGTCATTATGCGTACAACCGGGCCCTTGCGGAAATCGTGGATCGCCAACCTCTTGTTCCACAAGGGGCTGGCGACGGGAATCAGGGACCTGTAACAGTGACCAGGTGGCGTTCGCCGGCCAGGCCGGGCACGCTCAGCGGGGTCACCTCGCGCACCTGCCAGCCAGCCGGCAGCTCCGCGATCTCTTCATGCGGGTAGACGCCCTTCATGGCCAACAGCACGCCGCCGGGGCGCAACAGATGGCCACCGACGCGGACGATGCCGGCCAGGGTGTCCATCGCACGCGCGGTCAGCTGGTCGTAGTGGCCAGCTTCGTCCAGCGCCTCGGCGCGCGATTCGGCCACGCGGGCATTGCCCAGACCGAGCTGGCGCACGGCCTCGCGCATGAAGCGCGCCTTCTTGCCGTTGCTCTCCACCAGAGTGACCTGCAGGCCCGGGCAGGCGATCGCCAGCGGGATGCCGGGCAAGCCGGGACCGGTGCCGAGGTCGGCCAGGCTGCCATCGGCCACGAACGGCTGCATCGCCAGTGAATCGAGCAGGTGGCGGGTGACCATCTCCTGCGGATCGCGGATGGCGGTGAGGTTGTAGGTGCCGTTCCAGCGGTGCAGCAGGGCCAGGTAACGCAGCAGCGGCGGCGCCAGCGCGGCGTCCAGGCCCATGCTGGCCAGGCCCTGTTCCAGCGTGGCAGCCACGCTGGCGGGAAGTGGGTGTTCGCTCATGCCGCCATTATCGCCGGTTTTGCGCGCTGATTCCCCGCTTCAGTGTGGATACCAGGCCAATGCCGCACGGAACTGGCCGGTGGCCTGCCATTCGTGCAGGTGCCAGCGCGCGGCCTCGCCCAGTTCCGGGTCGCACCAGCGCAGGTGCAGGGCGCCATCGGCCCCCGGTGCCAGCTGCAGGCGGTGCAGGCCGAACGAGATGCCCTGCCCGTGCGCCTTCAGCATGGCTTCTTTGGCGCACCACACGCGGAAGAACCAGTGCTCGCGCCCGGCCTCGTCCAGGCTTTCCAGCCAGGCCACTTCCTCGGGGTGGAAGAAGCGCTGCACGATCTCGATCAGGCGGGCCCGCGGCCGCAGCAGCTCCAGGTCGACGCCCAACCGCACGCCCTCGCCCAGTGCCACCAGCAGCACCTCGCCACTGTGGCTCCAGCCAGTGCCGTAGTGGGCCAGCGCGCCGCTCAGCTCCGGTCGGCCCTTGTCATCACGGACCAGTGGCAGCGTGTCCGGGTCGGCGCCCAGCGCCTGCGCCAGCACCTGCCGCGCCTGCGGTTCGCCGCGCTGGCCCGGCACATGTGGGCGCCGCCAGACCGTCACCGGGCCGAAGCGCCACGGGCCGTCGAGGGTGGCTGGCAGGCTCATCCGCACGCGCCCATCACGCAATTCCACGACGGGTTCACGGCCGTGCGCGTCAACTGGTCACAGTTCCCCACCGGAGGTTCGATCATGGGCATCATCATCTGGCTGATCGTCGGCGGCATCGTAGGCTGGCTGGCCAGCATCATCATGAAGCGCGATGCCCAGCAGGGCATCATCCTCAACATCGTGGTCGGCATCGTCGGCGCGCTGATTTCCGGCTGGCTGTTCGGCGGCGGCATCAACGAAGCGATCACCATCCGCACCTTCCTGTTCTCGCTGATCGGTGCGGTGATCCTGCTGGCAATCGTCAACCTGTTCACCCGCAAGAGCATACGGTGATCTGAGGGTAGTGCCGGCCGCTGGCCGGCAGATGTTTCAGAACGGGGCCCGGCAATCGCCGGGCCCCGTTCTGTAGAGTCGAGCTTGCTCGACTGCATGGGAGATCAGTCGAGCAAGCTCGACTCTACTTCCACCCACGCCGGCGCGTGGTCACTCGGGCGTTCCCAGGTGCGCGGCTCACGATCAATGCCCGAGGCCACCGCTCTGCCCTTCAGCGCGTCGGAGACCAGGGTCAGGTCGATGCGCAGGCCCAGGTTGCGGCGGAAGCCCGCGGCACGGTAATCCCACCAGCTGAAGGTGCCCGCCTCGTCGTTGTGCAGGCGGAAGCCATCGTGCAGGCCCAGCTGCAGCAGCTTGTTGAGCGCGCCGCGCTCGGCGGTGGAGGTCAGGATGTGGTTTTCGTTCCACACCTCCGGGTCGTGCACATCGCGCGCGTCCGGGGCGATGTTGAAGTCTCCCATCACGATCAGCTTCGGGTGCCGCTGCAGTTCTTCGGCGATCCACGCATGCACCGCCTCCAACCAGCGCAGTTTGTAGTCGTACTTGTCGGTGCCGATGTCCTGGCCGTTGACCACGTACAGGTTGATCACCCGCAGGTCGCCGAAGGTACCGGCGATGACGCGCTTCTGCTCGTCCTCGAAGCCGGGAATACCGATCTGCACGTCCTGCGCCGGCTCACGCGACAGCAGCGCCACGCCGTTGTAGGTCTTCTGGCCGGCGAACACGCTGCGGTAGCCCGCGGCGATCAGCGCCGAATCGGGGAACTTGTGGTCCTCCAGCTTGGTTTCCTGGATACCGACGATGTCCGGGCCGAAGTCCTTGAGCCACTGCTCCAGGTGCGGCAGGCGGACATTGAGCGAATTGACGTTCCACGAGGCGATCTTCATGGGGGCATTCTACCCGGGTGGGCCTTGATGGGCGCCCCTATACCCCGGTAGACGCCAACCTTGGTTGGCGCCAGCAATCACCGTGTGCCAACCAAGGTTGGCAACTACCGGAACCCGATCACCGCAAGAGGAACTTCAACAACCCGGCAATCTTCGAATACGGCGGCCGCAGCCGGTCGCTGGCCGCCCAGCGCGACTGCCACAGCACCGGCAGCCGCTTGCTCATCGCATCGAACCCGGCCCGGCCGTGGTACGCGCCCATCCCGCTGGCTCCCACCCCGCCAAACGGCAGGCCATCGGCGGCGAAGTGCAGCAGCGTGTCGTTGACCGTCACCCCGCCGGCCACCACCTGGCCGAGGATGCGCTCCACCGTGGCCGTGTCATGGCTGAAGGGATACAGCGCCAGCGGCCGGTCGCGGGACAGCACGTCGCCCAGCGCGGCCTGCAGGTCCGGGTAGGCGCGCACCGGCAGGATCGGCCCGAAGATCTCCTCGCGCATCAGGTCCAGGTCGTCCGGCGGGTCCAGCACCACGGTCGGCACCAGCAGGCGCTCACGATCAGCCCGCGCATCGTCCACCTGAGCCAGCGGAATCACAGGTACACCGCGTTCGCGCGCCTGCGCCAGGTAGCCCTGCAGGCGCTGGTACTGGCCTTCGTTGATGATGCGCGTGTAATCGTCGGCATCGCTGAAGTCGCCATAGCGCTCGCGCACCTGCTGCTGCAGCGCCTGCACGAACTCGCGCTGGCGCGCGGTATCGATCAGCACGTAATCCGGCGCGATGCAGGTCTGGCCGGCGTTGAACCATTTCCCGGTGGCGAGCCGCGCTGCGGCTTTATCCAGTGGGAAATCGCGGCAGACAATCGCCGGCGACTTGCCGCCCAGCTCCAGCGTGACCGGCACCAGATGCTCGGCGGCGGCCGCCATCACCTTGCGGCCAACCGCCGTCGAGCCGGTGAACAGCAGATGGTCCAGCGGCAGCGATGACACCGCCGCCGCCACATCCGCCCCACCCTGCACCACCGCCACCCGATCGGGCGGGAACACGCTGGCCAGGAGATCGGCCAGGAACGCGCTGGTGCACGGCGTGTGTTCGGAGGGCTTGAGCAACACGTGATTGCCGGCGGCAATGGCGGTGGCCAGCGGCACCAATGCCAGCGTGACCGGGTAGTTCCAGGGCGAGATCACCCCGACCACGCCCAACGGCGTCGGCCGCAGCTGCGCGCGCGCCGGCCATAGTCGCCAACCGGCGCCCACCCGCTGCGGCTTCGACCAGCGGCGCAGGTGGCGGCGCAGGTGGTCGATGGCCGACAGCACGCTCATGCCATCGGCCAGCTTCGATTCGGTGTGGGCGCGATGGCCGAAGTCCTCGGCGATGGCCTGCGCCATTTCGTCCAAGCGCGGCTTCAGTGCCTCGCGCAGGCGGCGCAGGTCATTCTCGCGCTGGTCCAGCGACGGGCGCTGCGACTGCCAGGCGCTGCGCAGGGTGTGCAGGATGGCGGGGAGCTCGGTCGGCGTGGTGGTGGTCATGGGCCGACTATACGGCGTGCTGTGCAACGCAATGGTAGTGCCGGCCGCTGGCCGGCAGCCCCATGGATCTCCGGCAGACATCGTGCATTTGCCGGCCAGCGGCCGGCACTACCAAAAGAGGGCCGCGGTCTGCACCGCGGCCCCCGAAACCCGGTGGGTGCCGACCGTTGGTCGGCACGCCGGTTACTTGGTGATATCCACGTCCTTGGTCTCGCGCAGGAACAGGCCGCCGATCACCACCGACATCAGCGCGATGCCGATCGGGTACCACAGGCCGTAGTACAGGTTGCCGGTACCGGCCACCAGCGCGAACGAGATCGCCGGCAGGAAGCCACCGAACCAGCCGTTGCCGATGTGGTACGGCAGCGACATCGAGGTGTAGCGGATACGGGTCGGGAACAGTTCGACCAGGTAGGCGGCGATCGGGCCGTAGACCATGGTCACGTACAGCACCAGCAGCCACAGCATGAAGATCGTGCCGGCGTAGTTGATGCGCGACCCATCAGCCTTGGCCGGGTAGCCCGCGGTGGTCAGTGCCCCCTTCAGCCCGGCACCGAAGGCATCGGCCTTGGCCTTGCCTTCTTCCTTGGTCAGGCCCGCGCCTTCATACGAGGTGACCTGGCTGCTGCCCACGCTCACCATGGCCAGCGAACCTGCAGCAGCCGGCTGCACGTCATACGGAACGCCTGCCTTGGTCAGCGCAGCGGTGGCGATATCGCAGGAGCTGGTGAACTTGCGCACGGCGACCGGATCGAACTGGAACGAGCAGGTGTTCGGATCGGCAATGACCAGGGCCGGCGAGTTGGTACGGGCTTCCTCGATGGCCGGGTTGGCGAAGTGGGTCAGGCCCTTGAAGATCGGGATGTAGGTGACGGCGGCCAGCAGGCAGCCGGCGAGGATGATCTTCTTGCGGCCGATACGGTCGGACAGCCAGCCGAAGAAGATGAAGAACGGCACGCCCAGCGCCAGCGCGGCAGCGATCAGCAGGTAGGACGTGGTGGCATCGACCTTCAGCATGCTGCTCAGGAAGAACAGCGCGTAGAACTGGCCGCCGTACCAGACCACGGCCTGGCCGGCTGCGGCACCCAGCAGGACCAGCAGCATCAGCTTCAGGTTGCCGCCCTTCAGGCTGTCACGGAACGGGGTCTTGGAGCCCTTGCCTTCGGCCTTCATCTGCTGGAACAGCGGCGATTCGCTCAGCTGCAGGCGGATCCACACCGACACGCCCAGCAGCACGATCGAGACCAGGAACGGAATGCGCCAGCCCCAGGCTTCGAAGGCTTCGTTGCCGAGGAAGTAGCGGCAGGCCAGGATGATCAGCAGCGACATGAACAGGCCGAGCGTGGCGGTGCACTGGATGAAGCTGGTGTACAGGCCGCGCTTGTCGTCCGGCGCATGCTCGGCCACGTAGGTGGCGGCACCGCCGTACTCGCCGCCCATCGCCAGGCCCTGGGCCAGGCGCAGGATGATCAGGATCACCGGTGCGGCGAAACCGATCGAGGCGTAGTTGGGCAACACACCGACCAGGAAGGTCGAGATGCCCATGATCAGGATGGTGACCAGGAAGGTGTACTTGCGGCCGATGCGGTCGCCGAGGCTGCCGAAGAAGGCCGCGCCGAACGGACGCACGAAGAAGCCGGCGGCGAAGGCCAGCAGGGCGAAGATCATGCCCGTGGTTTCATTGACGCCGCTGAAGAACTGCTTGGCGATGATGGCGGCGAGCGAGCCGTACAGGAAGAAGTCATACCACTCGAAGACCGTGCCGAGGCTCGAGGCGAAGATGACCTTCTTGTGGCCCTTGGTCAGGGTGCCCGCTTTATGGGCGGTGCTGGGTGTACTGGACATGGGACGCTTCCCCTCCGAAGCAATCGTTGTTGGTGGGTGCCGAACGTTAGTCGGCACTCAATTCGGTGGATGCCGACCTTGGCCGGCACCCCATCTCGGTAGATGCCGACCTTGGCCGGCACCCCATCTCGGTAGGTGCCGGCCGCTGGCCGGCACGCTCTTAGAAGCTGTACTTCGTGGTGAACTGCAATCGGGTGATGTCACCCTTGTTGCCGTTCTCCACTTCGCGGCGGCCGTACATCAGCTCGGCGCCGATATCGACCTTGGGCAGCGGCGAATAGAAGATGTTGCCGCGGATGCTCTGCACGCTCTTGGTCACCAGCGGGCCGAGGATGCTGTCGTTGTCGTAGTCGCTGCGCGCGTAGATCAGGTTGGTGCGCAGCTTCGGCGAGAACGCATGCCGCCAGCCCACGTAGCCGGCAAGCACGCCGGTCGGGTTGAGCTCGTCGCGGGCAACGTCGTAGGCACTGTCGGCGGTGATGCCCAGGCCGATGTAGCGGGCGATGCCTTCGCCGCCGGTCAGCTGGTAGTGCAGCGAATCGCTGTCGCCCATCACCCACTTGCCGCCCAGGGTCAGGCCGCCGGCCACCTTGTCGGCCTTGGCGCCGGTGGCCTGGTTGTCGACCTTCAGCTGACGGACGATGCCGCCGACGCCGAAGGTGCCCCAGTTGCCCTTCCAGCCATAGCGCATGGTCAGATCAGGCAGGCTGCCACGATCGGAGTTGGCGCTGGCGTTGGTCCAGGCGCCGGTGACCGGGTGGCGGGTACCGGTGAGGGTGGTGGTTTCCGGGTTTTCCAGCGCGACGCTGAAGCCACCCTGGGTGTAGCGCACCTGGGCCTGGCGCACGAAGATCACGCCGTCGGTGGGGCCGACGAAGTCGACCGCTTCCGGCAGTGCGGCCGCATCCATGAAGTTGGACCAGGTCTGGCCGGCCATCCAGTTGTTCCAGTACATGTAGGCGTGGCGCAGGGTCACACCGTAGGTATTGGTCGCGGTCTGGTTGCCCAGCGAATTGCCGAAGAAGTCCATCTCGAAGAACGCACCGGCCTTGTTGCCCGATTCGCTCACGTTGTCGATGCCCAGGTTGAAGCGCGAGAACTTGGCGTGGGCGTTGAAATCGGTGCCCGAGCGCCTGCCGCTGCCGCCGGCGCCTTCCACCGGGGTCTGGCCTGGCAGGTACAGCGAGCGGCCGGTGGCGTCGTCGGCCAGCTGGCCATCGCTGGTCTGGGTGGCGAGGAAATCGGCCTTGATGAAGCCGCCGATCTTGACCGTGGTACCCGGTGCGGCGCCCGGGGTGATGGTGGTGACCTGGATCGGCTGCTTGCCCGCCGGCACCGAGGCGACCGGCTTCTGCTCGGCCTGCACCGTGCGGACTTCGGTCACCGCCTGCTGGGTCTGGCTGATCTGGGTCTGTTGTTGTTGCTGCGAAGACAGCAGCAGCTGGACCTGGCGTTCCAGTTCGGCAACGCGTGCTTCCAGCGCTTTCTCTTTGGCGGTCTCAGCGAACGCCATGCCCGGTGCGACCAGGGCGACCAACAGGCAGGCCGCCAAAGGTTTGCGCACGGCTTTCAACGTACGGTGGCTCATGTTGCCCTCTCTCCCAAGTGGCAAGGTGATGCCGCGCGTGGGGCACGGTCGAGCCGAGACTGCGGGGCGATTATGTATAGCGGCTATTCGCCATTGGTCGAACCCGGCCCTGCTGGGCGCTCACTTTCGACCATGGTCTAACCAGAGTGGTGACGCGGCCGGGGGTGGATGGGGCAAACTGAAGGGGATCGGTCGCTGCGATGCTGCGACCGCACATACAAAGTCAACGTGCAAGTGAGGGTGCCATGGCTGATATCTACCCCGTCGATCCGCAGTTCGCCGCCAAGGCACGCATCGACAAGACGTCGTACGAACAGCAGTACCAGGCTTCGGTGACCGACCCGGATGGTTTCTGGGGCAAGGCCGCCGAGCGCCTGGAGTGGATGCGCAAGCCGACGAAGATCAAGAACGTCAGCTACGACCTGTCCGATTTCCACATCAAGTGGTTCGAAGATGGCGAGCTCAATGCCAGCGTGAACTGCCTGGACCGCCAGCTGGAGAAGCGTGGCGACAAGACCGCCCTGCTGTTCGAGCCGGACGGCCCGGACGCACCGGCGCAGCACGTGACCTATCGCGAGCTGTACGAGCGCACCTGCCGCCTCGGCAACGCGCTGCGCAACCTCGGGGTCAAGAAGGGCGATCGGGTCACCATCTACCTGCCGATGATCGTCGACGCCGCCGTGGCCATGCTGGCCTGCGCACGCATCGGTGCGATCCACTCGGTGGTGTTCGGTGGCTTCGCACCGAACTCGATCGCCGACCGCGTCAGCGACTGCCAGAGCAAGCTGATCATCACCGCAGACGAGGGTCTGCGCGGTGGTCGAAAAATTCCGCTGAAGGCCAACGTCGATGCCGCGCTGAAGCTGCCCGGCACGAACACGGTTGAAACCGTGCTGGTAGTGCGTCACACCGGTGGCGCGGTGGACATGCAGGCGCCGCGCGATCGCTGGTTCCACGATGTGGTGGACAGCCAGCCGGCTACCTGCGAACCGGAACGCATGAACGCGGAAGACCCGCTGTTCATCCTCTACACCTCCGGTTCCACCGGCAAGCCGAAGGGCGTGCTGCACACCACCGGCGGCTACCTGCTGTACGCGGCCTACACCCATGAAGCGGTGTTCGACCTGCGCGAGGACGACATCTACTGGTGCACCGCCGACGTCGGCTGGGTCACCGGCCACAGCTACATCGTGTACGGCCCGTTGGCCAACGGCGCGACCTCACTGATGTTCGAAGGCGTGCCGAACTACCCGGACACCTCGCGCTTCTGGAACGTCATCGACAAGCACAAGGTGAGCATTTTCTACACCGCCCCGACCGCCATCCGCGCACTGATGCGCGAAGGCGAGGAGCCGGTGAAGAAGACCTCGCGCGCGTCGCTGCGCCTGCTCGGCAGCGTCGGCGAACCGATCAACCCGGAAGCCTGGCGCTGGTACTACGAGGTGGTCGGCGACAGTCGCTGCCCGATCGTCGATACCTGGTGGCAGACCGAGACCGGCGGCATCCTGATCTCGCCGCTGGCCGGCGCGATGGACCTCAAGCCGGGCTCGGCCACCCTGCCCTTCTTCGGCGTGCAGCCGGCGCTGGTCAATGCCGATGGCGAGATCCAGGACGGCCCAACCGAGGGCAACCTGATCATCCGCGATTCCTGGCCGGGCCAGATGCGCACGGTGTACGGCGACCACCAGCGTTTCATCGATACGTATTTCCGCACCTACCCGGGCAGCTACTTCACCGGCGACGGTTGCCGCCGCGACGAAGACGGCTACTACTGGATCACCGGCCGCGTGGACGATGTGATCAACGTGTCCGGCCACCGCATCGGCACCGCCGAAGTGGAAAGCGCTCTGGTCTCGCACCCGAAGGTGGCCGAAGCGGCCGTGGTCGGCTTCCCGCACGACGTGAAGGGCCAGGGCATCTACGCCTACGTCACCCTGGTGGCCGAAGAAGCACCGAGCGATGAGCTGCAGAAGGAGCTGGTCGCCTGGGTGCGCAAGGAGATCGGCCCGATCGCCACGCCGGACCACCTGCAGTGGGCGCCGGGCCTGCCGAAGACCCGCTCGGGCAAGATCATGCGCCGCATCCTGCGCAAGATCGCCGAGAACGCGCCGGACCAGCTCGGCGACACCTCGACCCTGGCCGATCCGTCGGTGGTGGCGTCGCTGGTGGACGAGCGCAAGGTGCGCTGATGGCGTGACCGCAGGCGCAGGACGCGCCAGGGACGTGGCCGGGAGGAGGGACCCGGCCGTGTCCGACCCGTCCTGCACCTGCCATCACGTCGCTCTTTTTCCTGATCGATAAGCTCGACCCATGACCACCCTCCTGATTGCCGATGACCACCCGCTGTTCCGCGAAGCCCTGCGTGGGGCGGTACAGCGGGTCATCCCCGGCGTGCAGCTGTTCGAAGCCGACAGCGTGGAAGCGCTGTACGCGCTGGCCGACCAGCACAACGACGCCGACCTGGTCCTGATGGACCTCAACATGCCCGGTGCGCAGGGTTTCAACGCGCTGGTGCACATGCGCTCGCTGCATCCGCAGCTGCCGGTGGTCGTGGTGTCCGCGCGCGAAGAAGCCACGGTGATGCGCCGAGCGCTCGACCACGGCGCGCTGGGCTTCATTCCGAAGTCTGCGGATTCGGACACCATCGGCCACGCACTGGGCACCATCCTCGATGGTGAGACCTGGGCACCGCCGGAAGCGCACAACGTGCCGCCCACCGGCAGCGAGGAACGCGAAGTCGGCCAGCGCCTGCGCGAGCTGACCCCGCAGCAGTTCCGCGTTTTGCAGATGCTCGGCGCCGGCCGCTTGAACAAGCAGATCGCCTACGACCTCAACGTCTCCGAAGCGACGATCAAGGCCCACGTCACCGCCATCCTGCGCAAGCTGGGCGTGACCAACCGCACCCAGGCCGTGCTGATGGCCGGCAAGCTGGCGATCGACGACGACGCCATCGTGCTGCCGCCGGAAGAAGACTGAAGGTAGTGCCGGCCGCTGGCCGGCATTGGCCTGAAGCCGCCTGAAATCGCTTCGGTAGGTGCCAAGCTTGCTTGGCACTTTTGCCCAGCCCCGCCGATGACGCAATCAGCTCTGGCGGGATGATGGATTCGGTCTCAAGCTGGACGTTCCAACTTCCCGCCCGGAACGATGGACACCTGGACACTGATCGATACCGACGGCTTGAAGATTGGTGTAGTCCAGCGCTTCCGATATGAATCCTGGCGCGTGAGTGGCAGGTTCATGCCCGATCTCGGCTATTCAAGGTACCAGCGGCTCTTCGCCGATCTTGAATATGCAGCCAATGAGCAGTTGTTCACCCATGTCGACGATCTCGAGAGAAGCATCGCTGCATTGCGCATTCGTGCAGTGGGGCCCAGCGGGGAGGACGATCCGCAGCGGGTCTCGAATCTGCAGATCATGCGTGACTGGTGTCAGTTCCAGATCAGTTCAATGACCCGCCCAGCCGATGAGCAACCTCTCACCCTGCCCTCAACAGAATCGAAAGTATCCGCACGTTGATCGCTTTCGTTCGCGAAGGCTGTCCGGATGGTCCCAGGCCTCCAGGCATGGCCCAGCACCATCAGGCACTGCTCCGGTAGGTGCCAAGCTTGCTTGGCACGCTTTTGATGGTGCACCTGCCGGCCAGCGGCCGGCACTACCAGGCACGGCTGCGCTCTCGATATAGCCATCGCTATACAAACCAGCCCTGCCTGCGCGTTTCGCTGGAAATGCGCCGCGCGTGAATCGCGATGCTAAGCTGCGCGTCCCCTTGGGGAGTAGCCGGATTCCTACGCAGGAATCGTCCACGTCAACATACTCGGCCAGTGCGCCGTGGCGTGGACAACCATGATGGTTGGCGAGACCAGCGGCCCGCGCGCGCAACGTCAGGTTGGGCGCGAGCGCAGGCCGTGCGTCCGTCCTAGCCCGACCTCAGCCGCCGCCCATGTCCCCCATTTCGATCCTCCTGATCGGCTTTGCCATGTCCACCGATGCCTTCGCCGCTGCAATCGGCAAGGGCGCGGCCATGCGCAAGCCGGTGTTCCGCGACGCACTGCGTGCCGGCATCATCTTCGGCGTCATCGAGGCGATCACGCCCATCATCGGCTGGCTGCTCGGCCGCGCCGCCCTGCAGTATGTCGAAGCCTTCGACCACTGGATCGCGTTCGGCCTGCTCGGCGCGCTGGGCATCCACATGATCTACAACGGCCTGCGCCCGGACAGTGCCGACGAAGACGAAGACCCCTCGCAGCACCACGGCTTCTGGAAGCTGGCGCTGACCGGTTTCGCCACCAGCATCGACGCGATGGCGGTGGGCATCGGCCTGGCTTTCATGGACGTGCATATCGGCGTGATGGCAGCGGTCATCGGCCTGTGCACGCTGACCATGGTCACCGCCGGCATCATGCTCGGCCGCGTGCTGGGCAGCATGGTCGGCAAGCGTGCCGAGATCATCGGCGGCGTGATCCTGGTGATCATCGGCGCGACGATCCTGTACGAACACCTGCACGGCCTGGGGTAAAACGCCGAGAGCGAGCGATTGCGTGGTTGCCGGCCAGCGGCCGGCACTACTGAGCGTCGCGCAGCGCGCCGAGGAAGGCGCGCAGCGAGGCCGGCTTGATCGGCTTGGTCAGCACGCGGTAGCCGCGTTCGCGCGCCATCCGCTTCAGCTCGTCGCGGCCATCGGCGGTCAGCAGTGCGCCCGGCAGCGGGTAACCGGCCGCCTCGCGCAGCGCTACCAGCGCATCCAGGCCGTCCATGCGGTCGTGCAGGTGGTAATCCACCAGCATCACCTGCGGGCGCTCGGCGATCTTCTCCAGCGCCTGGTCGACGGTGGCCGCAGTGATCACCTGCACCTGCCAACGGCCGAGCAGTGCGCGCATGCCGTCGAGGATCTCCTCGTCGTTGTCCACGCACAGCACACGCAGGCCCGCCAGCGAATCGCTGCGTACTGGCGCAGCGACGGCCTGTACCGGCGCGGCCAGTTCGGTGTAGCCCGGCAGCGGTGCGACCCGCGGCAGGATGATCGAGAACATCGATCCCTTGCCGACCCGGCTGCGCGCATTGAGGCGATGGTCGAGCAGGCGCGAGATGCGCTGGCAGATCGACAAGCCCAGGCCCAGCCCCTGTTCACCCCAGTCGAACGGCTGCTGGTAGCGGTGGAACTCGTCGAAGATCTGCCGCATGTGGTGCTCGGGAATGCCGGGGCCGGTATCCCACACCTGCAGTTCCACTTCATCGCCGCGTTGGCGCACGGCCAGCACGATGCGGCCCTGGCGGGTGTAGCGCAGCGCATTGGCCAGGAAGTTCTGCAGCACGCGGCGCAGCAGGCGGCGGTCACTGCGCACCCACGCAGGGCGTGCGAACAGGTCCAGGCGCAGGCCGCGGCCAGCCGCGACCGGGGTGTACTGCGCGGCCAGCTCACGCATCAACGCGCTCACGTCGAACTCGCCGATCACCGGATGCAGGCCGCCGGCATCCAGCCGCGACACATCCAGCAGGCCATCGAGCAGCTCTTCGGCCGCACGCAACGACGCATCCACACGCTCGGCCAGGTGCTTCTGCTCATCGCTCACGTGATCGCTGTCGCGCAGCGCAGAAGCGAACAGGCGTGCGGCGTTCAGTGGCTGCAGCACGTCATGGCTGATCGCCGCCAGGAAGCGGGTCTTCGACTGCTGCGCGACCTCGGCCTCATGCGAGCGCTCGGCCACGCGCTGCTCCAGCGTCTCGTTGGCCTCCAACAGTGCTTTTTCCGCGTGCTTGTAGTCGGTGATGTCGTTGTAGCTGGTCACGTAGCCGCCACCGGGCAGTGCCTGGCCGCGCATCTCGATCACCTTGCCGTCGCTGCGGGTGCGCTCGAACACGTGCGGTGAACCGGCGCGCATGTAGCCGATGCGGCGGTTGATCTGCACCTCGATATCGCCCTCGCCCAGCTCGCCGCGCTCGGCGTTGTAGCGGATCAGGTCGGCCACCGGGCGGCCCACGTAGAGCATGCCGTCGGGGTAGCCGAACATGTCCTGGTAACGCCGGTTCCAAGCGGTCAGTCGCATGTCCGGGTCGACCACGCTGACCCCGGCGCTGATGTTCTCCAGCGTGGTCGACAGGATCTCGCGGTTGAAGCGCAGCTCCTGCCCCGCTTCGTCCAGCACCGCCACCACTTCGCCCAGGTCCATGCCCGAGCCACGCAGCAGGCTGGTCAGCAGCAGGCGCGCCGATGCCGCACCGATCGAGGCGGCCAGCAGGCGCTCGGTGAACTGCACCCACGGACGGTCGGCAGGTGCCGAGGATTGCAGCTCACGGCCCAGTGACTGCGCCTGTTCGAAGAACGAACGTCGCGCATGGCGTTCACCCACTACGCGCGAGGCCAGTGCCAGCAGGTCGCCCACGTGCACATGACCGGGCCAGCCACCGGCCACCGACGGGCGCTCGGCATACGGGTCGAGGAACGGCGCGGCGCGCAGCCGCTCGTCCACACCGGGCCGCCAGCGTGCGGACACCAGCATCATCGTCGCCGCATTGACCAGCAGCGACCAGAACGTGCCATGGGTCAGCGGGTCCCAGCCGGTCATGCCGAACAGCTGCTGCGGGCGCAGCCACTCGATGCCGAACGGGCCGTGCTGCACCCAGCCAGCATCGACCCAGCCGGCCATCGTCATCGCCGGCAGCAGCAGGGTGTACAGCCAGGTGGCAAAGCCGAGCAGCATGCCCACCTCGACGCCGCGCCGGCTGGCACCGCGCCAGTACAGGCCGCCGATCAGGCCCGGCGCAAACTGCGCCACCGCTGCGAACGCCATCAGGCCATACGAGGCCAGCGTGCTGTCGTTGCTGCTGGTGCGGTAGTAGCTGTACGCCATCAGCGCCAGCAGCAGAATCGCCAGGCGGCGGATCCACAGCACGCGCGAGGCAACGTCGGCGGCTTCCTGATGGTCGCCACTGCGACGCAGCAGCACCGGCATCACCAGGTCGTTGCTGACCATGGTGGCCAGCGCAATGGACGAGACGATGACCATGCCGGTGGCAGCGGAGAAGCCGCCCACATAGGCGATCAGCGCCAGCGCGTTGCGGCCTTCGGCCAGCGGCAGGGCCAGCACCATCGAGTCGTCGGCGACGCTGCCGCCGGTGCCGAACAGGGTCACGCCGGCGGTGGCGATCGGCAGCACCATGCCCGAGATCAGTACCAGGTAGCCACCGAACATCCAGCGCGCGCGGCGTACGTCGCGCACGTCACCGCACTCGACCACGGCCACGTGGAACTGGCGTGGCAGGCAGATGATGGCCAAGAAGCTGAGCAGGGTCTGCGAGATGAAGCCCACCGGCGGCAGGCCGGTGAACAGCGTATGCACCGACTCGACCACCGCGTCGGTGCGGTTGCTCAGCCACAGGTAGGCGAACACGCCCACGGCCAGCATGGCCAGCAGCTTGATCACCGATTCGAAGGCGATCGCCAGCATCATGCCGTGGTGGTGCTCGGTGGCATCGACCTGGCGGGTACCGAACAGGGTGGCGAACAACGCCATCAGCAGCGCCACGTACAGCGCGGGATCGGTGAAGAAGCCGGTCGGGCCGGTGTTGCCGGTCAGCACCTGCAGGCTCATCGCCACCGCTTTGTACTGCAGGGCCAGGTACGGAATGATGCCGATCAGCGCGATGATCGCCACCAGCGCCGCCAGCCGCCGCGAGCGGCCGAAGCGCGAAGAGATGAAGTCGGCGATGGACACCACGTTCTGGCTGCGCGCGATCAGCGCCAGGCGCTCGATGATGCGCCAGCCGAACAACAGCAGCAGCAGCGGGCCGATGTAGATCGGCAGGTAGCCCACGCCGTTGCGCACGGCGGTGCCGACCGCGCCGTAGAACGTCCACGACGAGCAGTACACGGCCAGTGCCAGGCTGTAGACCACCGGCCGCAGCCACGGCCGGTCGGGGTACATCGGCCGACGGTCACCCCACCACGCCACGCCGAACAGCAGCGCAGCATAGGCAACCGAGACCAGCAGCAGGATCCAGCTGGAGACCACGCGCGCGTTTCCGTCGGAAGAACCCGCAGTGTAGGCCAGGCATGGCCGGGGGTGCGGGCTCGTTGGGGGCAACCACCCCCACCAAGGTGGGGGCCTACGCGGTGCGGGCCACGACCGTTGGTCGTGGCCGGCTTCTTATTGGGCCGGCACGCCCATTTCCTTCAGCAGCTCGGGCGCCGGGTAGACCTTGGCCAGCAGCCAGCGCAGGTAGCGCATGTCCACGTGCACGGCGCGCTTGTAGCGCGGGTCGAACCACCAGCTGGCGCTGACCGATTCCCAGTTGCTGTCGAAGTTCAGGCCGATCAGTTCGCCCTTGGCGTTGAGCACCGGCGAGCCGGAGTTGCCGCCGGTGGTATCCAAGTTGGTCAGGAAGTTGACCGTCTGGGTCTTCAGCGCCGGGTCGGCGGTGCTGCCGAAGTCACCCTTGCCGATCGCGGCCAGCAGCGGCTTCGGCGCATCGAACGGATAGGCGTTGGTGTTCTTCTCGACGATGCCGGCCACGGTGGTCACCGGCGAGTAGGTCACGCCGTCGCGCGGATGCAGCGCTTCGACCTTGCCGTAGCTGATGCGCAGGGTGCGGTTGGCATCCGGGTACACCGCGCGGCCCTGCTTGGCACGCCAGGCGAACAGCGCCTGCATGTAGGCCGGGCGCAGGCGCAGCTGCTCGCCTTCGCGGGTCTTGCTTTCGTTCTCGATGCGCAGCTGCGCGGCCACCAGCGGGGCGGCCACGGTGATCAGCGGATCGGCGGCCAGCGCCTTGCCTTCGCGCGCAGCAGCGAAACGGGATAGGCGCTGTGCCTCTTCACCCAGCTGGGTGCCGGCGTACAGGGTGTCCAGTGCCTTCGCCAGCTGCTCCGGGGTACGGCCGAAGGCCGTATCGAACTCGGCCACGCGCTGCGCGTCCGGCAGCTGCTGGTAACGGGTCAGCAGGGTGGTCAGCAGCGCCTTCTCGACCTCCGGCGCGTAGCGGCGCTGGACCTGCTTGAGCACGCCTTCGATCATCGCCTGGTCGCGCTGCTGGAAACCACTCTCGCGCTGCGCGTCCGGCTTGGCAGATTCGATACGCAGGCGTTCCAGCAGCAGCGCCGAGCGCAGCAGCTGGCTCTGTGCGGCCATCTGGTCCAGCAGCAGGTCACGTTCGCCCACCGCCGCGCCCTGCGACAGGTTGGCCAGCAGCGCCTTGATATCGCCCTGGTACTTGCGGTCGGTGGCAGCCAGCATCGCCGTCTCGTCGGCGGCACGCTGGGCCTTGGCGTCGCTGCGCAGCAGGCCTTCCAGCTCACCCGCAGCGCGCTTGCGGTTGTTCTTCAGCGACTGCAGCTGCGAGGCGTAGCGGGTGCGCGCCTGCGCGTCCTTGGCGCTGGCGGCCTCGATGGTGTCGATCATCTGCTGGAACACCGATACGCGGCGCGGCAGCACGGTATCGATCTGGCCAGCGAATTCGGCCGCGGTACGGTGGCGATAGGTGATCCCCGGGTAACCGGCCAGCATCGCGTAGTCACCTTCCTTCGGGCCTTCCACCGACATCTGCAGGTGCGCCGGCGCCTGGTAGGGCACGTTGTCCTTGCTGTACGCGGCCGGCTTGCCGTCCTTGCCGACATAGGCGCGCAGCAGGGTGAAGTCGCCGGTATGGCGCGGCCACATGAAGTTGTCGATTTCATCGCCATAGTTGCCGATCGCACGCGGCGGCGCGTAGACCAATCGCACGTCGCTCAGCTCCAGCTGGGCAATGCGGTAGAAATCGGTGCCGTAGTACATGTTGGCCACCGAGCAGCGCACGCTGCCGTCCTTCTCGCACTCGGCCACGATCTGCTTGCTGGCCGCATCCACCGCATCGAAGTAGGCACGGCCGGTCTTGCCACGCGCCTGCGCCAGCACCTGGTCGGTCACCTTGTCGAAGCCGACGGTGACCAGCACGCGGAAGTCCGGGTTGGCCGGGCGCTCGTCGGCGCGGTCCCTGGCGATGAAGCCACCATTGATCAGGTCGTGCTCGGGCGAGCTGTTGTACTGGATCACGCCCATCGCCACGTGGTGGTTGGTCAGCAGCAGGCCGTCCGACGATACGAACGAGCCGGTGCCGCCACCGGCACGCACCACCGCGCTCAGCGGCGGTGCGGTGACATTGGCCAGGTCGGCCGGATTGCCCTTGAAGCCTGCGGCCTGCAGCGGCTTGGCCAGCTCCGGCAGCTGGGTCGGCATCCACATGCCTTCATCGGCGTGGGCACCGGCGGCGAGGGTCAGGCCCAGGGCCAGGGCGGTGGGAAGGGCTTTGCGTGGTGACATGGGGCAATCCGGTACGACAGAACAGCCCGGGACCATAGCCGCTGGGGCCGGATGGGGCAACGGCCGATGGTTGGGGGCACCGATGCTGGCTAGAATCAGGCACGGATACCAGGGAAGGATCGATGATCGCAGGAATCGATCTGGGCACCACGCATTCGCTGATCGGCGTGAAACGCGCCGATGGGGCAGTTCTGTGAACGTGCCCGCTACGCACAGCTCAGCAGCGGAGATCCTGCGTGGCAAGCCGCAAGGAATCACGACGCATGAATTATGAAACCGCAGTAACAGGGCCATCCGCCGCCGAGGCGCTTGCCGACCGCATCGTCCGCAACGGGCAGCAGCGCGATCCGGCAGACTTCGCAGCCTGGCTGCAGCAGTCCCCGGAACTGCCGGCACCTGCGGATGCCGGCGCGGTGAAGCTGGCAACCTGGCAACGGCTGATGAAGGGCACCACGCCGTTCCCGCAGGCGAACTTCGAGCAGCTGGCCGACCGTTTCCATTGGTATGACCGGGACAATATCCGCGAGTGCTACGACATGGCCTCCCTCGGCCGCAGCATGCACGTGTGCTGGTTGCTGGTGCCAGGCAACGAGGCCGCACTCGCCCGTTACATGCATTGCGAGGATGCGCCGGTTTCGGTGGCGCAGGCCCGCATTCGTGTCGCCCGGCTCAGTGGACCCTGGCGCCCACTGCGCGCGCGCGTCCAAGCGCTATCCGCGCGCACACGGCGCGAGATGCATGGAACGCTGCATTACCTGGTCAGCTTGCCTGTCATGGCGCACGTGTCGCCCCCGCCCCCATTGCAGCGCAGGCAGGTCATGTTTTGGGCGGCCGCATGCGACGCCCTGCACAGTTCCGTGCCGTCCCGCAGGCGCTTCACCTGGCGAACGGTGGCTCTGGCACTGCTTCTGGCGTGCGCCCTGCTGGCCACCATCGCCATCCTCCGCGGGGCGCCTTCCGGCTCCCCGGGCAATGCAGACCGTGATCGTTCAAACCTGCTGTCCCCACATGAGGCAACCCCATGAGCCACTGGACGGACCTGCTGGAGCGCGCCAAAGCCACCGACCCGCAGTCTTTCGCGGTATACCTCCAGGGCCTGCGCAGCCAGTGGTCCCTGGACGAGCGCGATGAAGCCAGTGCCAGGGTGCTGCAGGCGCTGCGCGCGCGGCAGGCCCCCATGAACCTGTCCGCAGCAGCGGCGCTTTACCAGGCCTTCGGCTGGGACGAAGCGGACTGTGACCTGTCACCAGGCGAACTGCGCGAGCTGGCCGAACACGCCTGGCAGGACTGGCTGCAGCTGCCCGCGCAGATCGACATGCTGGCCCAGCAGATGGAGGCGCGTGGCGGACGCTGGACCAGCCACGATGACGCTGCCAGCCGCCTCAAACAGCTACGCGAACCGCGTTCGCACCTGCACAACCTGATGTCCGCGCTGCCGCTGCGCGTGCCGCGCCAGGCCGCAGCGTTGATGGACGTACTCGGCTGCCAGGAAGACCGCCCCGTACCGCCCGGCATCGATCCGGGCCAAGCCAGTTTCTGGACCGGCGCCAGCGATGTCACCCACCTCAATGCGGCACAACTGTCATTGCTGCGTGCACTCTTGGCAAGCCTGGTGTTGACGTTGGTGGCCTTCATCGCGCTGGCCACCACCGAGATCGCCAGCATGCTGCTGCCCTACCAGTCGGAGGAGCAGCGCAAGGCAATCGTGCTGGGTACGGCAGCGCTGGCGCCACTGCTCGGCACTCTGCTGGCCATTGGCCTGCGTCATCTGTTCGTCTGGCAGAGCGCCCCTGAAGAACCGTCCCTGCCACCTTCCCGGCTGCGTTGGCTGACGCTGCCGGTCGCCTGCGCTGCCATCGCAGCGGCCGGTACCGCCGTCTACCTGTGGGTGCCCTCGCCTTCGCTGTGGCTGGCACCGCTGTGCTGGCTGCTGGCCTGGACCGTGCTGACAACAGCGTGGATCCGCTACCAGCTGCGCCGGGGCAAGCCCGTCCGCATGGCATTGCCAGTGTCATTCCTGGTGATGCTGTCCGTGCTCAGCGTGCTGCCGGCCCTGCTGGGTGCGCTGCTGCTGTGGAGCATGGACCTGTTCGGCTACCGCCAGCGGCTCCGCCGCAGCTGAAGAAGCCGGGGTCGGATCCCTTTCAAGGAAAGGGTGCCGCCCCCGACCTGGTCATTTCTCCCGTCGCCAGTTGATCGACCCACGGTTTTCCACCGTGCTCGATTCCACTTCCACGTCGAAGCCGCGGCGCAGCAGGTACTTCAGCGTGATCACCGAACCGGCACCGACCAGCGACACGCCGTAACCGACGTACAGCTTGGGCGAGATGTACTTGCCGACGCCGATCACCGAGCCACCCAGCGCGCGCGACTGGCTCACGCCGGCATCGTCCAGGCCCAGCTTGGCACCCAGCTGCGAGGCCAGCAGGCCGCTGCCGGCCGACAATGCCGCCGAGGCCGCATTGACCTGCTGCGTCTGGTCGCTGCTGGCGCCGGTCAGGCTGCGTCCCAGCACCAGATAAGCCAGGGCTTCGGACTGCGACATCGCCGGGTCAGACCACACGTCCGCACGCGGCTGCTGCGCACGCCCGGTCACGTCGATACCAGCAGTGACATCACCGATCCGGCGCTCGGCACGGATGTTGATGCGCGGGTCGGACACCGCGTTGTAGTTCCAGGTGAGGTTGCCGCGGGTGATGGTCAGGTCCTGCCCGTACGCCTTGTAGCGGCCACTCACTTCCAGCCCACCATTGGCGGTCATCTCGCGGCCAGGCTTGGCCCAGACCTGCATCTTGCCGGTCAGTGCGCCCTTAAGGCCGAAGCCGGTCATCTTCACCTTGTCACCGAGGCTGACCGTCAGCTCCATGTCCAGCGGCGAGGTACGCGACTCTTCCGGATCGGCCGGGTCGAGCACCACCACGTCTTCGGACACCGAGGTGCCGCGGTCCAGGCGCTCCAGATCGATGTCGGCCTCGGGCACGTGCACGGTGCCACGCAGCTCCATCGCGGCCTTGGCCAGGGTGAAGTCGAGGTTGGGATTGGCGACGATGCGCAGCTCGCTGGTGTTGGACAGCAGCACGTTGTCGCCGTGGATCTTCAACTGCAGCGGCTGTGCATCGCCGAACCACGACAGGCCACCATCCACGTACAGCGTGCCCTGGCCGGAGTTGGCCTGCGCGGTGATCTTGGCCGAACCATCGGGCTGGGCCACGAAGCTGCCCTTGCCCTGGTCGAAGGTCAGGCCGAGTGCCGGGAATTCACCCTTGAAGTTGCTCAGCTGCGCGTCACCGCCCAGCGACGGCTGGCCACGCGTACCGCGCAGGCTGACGTGGCCTTCGATCAGGCCGGTCGGTCGCACGATGTCCGGCGAGAACAGCTCCAGCCAGTACAGCCGCGACATGTTGAGGTAGAGCTCGCCGTTCAGCGGTGCGCTGGCTTCCCAGCCGGTCTGCATCCTGGCGTCGACGAAGCCGTTGCCCTGGAAGCCCATGCCCAGGTAGCCCTTGATGCTGGCCGGGGTCATGTCGAGCTTGAGCGAGAACTGGTCGTAGCGCACCAGCTCGCCACGGGTGGTGTCCCCCACGGCATTGCGGTTCTCACCCAGGCGCACGCCGCCTTCCTTCGAGCGCACTTCCACATGGCCTTCCCAGGCGTTGCCGCGCGGGCGGATCTGCGCATCCAGGCTGACATCGCCACGCAGGTAGATGCGACGGCCGGACTGCGGCGGCAACCACGGCTGCACCAGCGCCAGTGGCAGCGCATCACTGCGCACCACCAGGCCCTCGCGCGGCCAGTTGGCGTGTGCGCACAGTGTGCCGCTGCTGGCAGCGGCCAGGCAGGCTTCGCCCAGCGTGTAGTTGCTGCCGTTGATCGCGAACGCCGCCGGTGCACGCAGCGACCAGGCATCGCCCTTCACCGGTGCGATGCGCAGCGCGGCCAGCTCGCCGCGCCACTGCGCGCCCTGCTGGCGCACGCTGCCCTGCAGCTCGATCGCGCCCATCTCGTTGCGGGTCTGCGCGGCCAGGCGCAGGTTGGAGACACTGCCCTGCGCATCCACATTCAAGCGTTCCAGCAGCATGCCGGCATTGACCTGCTGGCCCTGGATCGCCAGCGTGCCGCTGTCGCCACGCCACGGCAGGTGGCCCTTGATGCTCACGCTCTCGGCGCCGTAGCCGTCCCAGTTGAGGTTGTTGCCGACCAGGTCGGCGGTGATGTCCGGCGCATCGCGCGGGCCCTTCACCTGTACCTGGCCACGCAGGCCGCCATCGGCGCCCGGCAGCAGGTCACTCAGCTGCAGCGGTTCGAAACGCGCATCGATGTCGAGGCGGTCACCGACCTTGCCCGAAGCGGTCACCCGGCTGCTGCCCAGCGACAGCTTCAGGTCACCCTGGCCCTGCGCGCCCTGCAGCGCGAACTTGCCCTGTGCGTCCAGGTTGCGCTGACGCAGCACGCCCTTCAACGACGGCAGATCGACCGTGGCTTCCAACGTGCCGGCGGTACCCGGCGGTGCGTTTGCCGGCGGCGGCAGCTGGCGGCCCTTGGAGGCCAGGTTGCCGGACAGGCGGCCATTCCAGCCCGGCACGAAATAGCCGGGGTCGAAGTCCTTCAGCGTGGCCT
The DNA here is from genome assembly GCF_004346925.1 of Stenotrophomonas sp. ASS1. NCBI lineage: Bacteria > Pseudomonadati > Pseudomonadota > Gammaproteobacteria > Lysobacterales > Lysobacteraceae > Stenotrophomonas > Stenotrophomonas oleivorans. Next base: position 4,481,726 of record NZ_CP031167.1, read on the forward strand.
TGGCATCCCAGTCCAGCTGCGGTGCCCACGCCACCTGGCCTTCCACCTGCAGCTGGCCACCCGGGGTCTGCGCCTGCAGCTGATGGATCGACGCGGCCTGATCGTTGCCGCGCACATCGAAGTGCAGCTGTGCCTTCTGCGCGTCGCGCTCGACCTCGGCGCGGCCGATCGCCGCCCAGGCCTTCAGGGTACCGGCCAGGCCGAAGCGTGCTTCCTTCAAGGTGACCGGCACCGGGGCGCTGCCGGCGGTGTTCGGGTCCGCCGCTGGCACGTAGGTCAGGTCATGTGCGACCACCGAGAAGTTGAGCTTCTGCTGGTCTTCCTGGCTGAAATCGGCGGTGCCTTCCAGCCGCGCCTCACCGCCAAGACCCTTCACCAGCAGCGGTGAGACTTTCAGCACCTGGTCCTGCAGCGACACCACCGACGGTGCCAGTTCCAGTTCCTGATCGCCCTGTTTCACCTTGCCACGCAGGTTGGCGTTGCCGCCCTTGCCGGCGGCGGTGAAGTCCAGTGCCAGCGGCGCGATCGCCGAGCTGGCCAGTGCCGGCGACAGCAGCGCCAGATCCAGCTCGTCACTGCGGATGCTGGCGCTCCAGCTCGGATCGGTGCGGCCATCGAACACCAGCATCGCGTGCAGCGGCTTCGGCGCGCGCCCGGCTACGGCCACTTCCATGTGCGACAGGTCACCGCGGGCGACCAGGCCGACGGTGGCGGCCGTGCGGCCACGCGGCGCCGGCAGCACCGCGGTGACGGTTACATCGGTGTCGTAGTCCTTGGCCGGGATGTAGCGGCCCTGGGCGGTGAAATTGCCCATGTCGCTGTCCACCACCAGTTTGTGTGCCTGGAACTCGCCATTGGCGATCTCGATGCCGCCGCGCACGCGACTGATGTCGATCACCGGCTCGTTGGCCTGGCTGATGCGGAAGCCGTCGATGGCGATGGCATCGGCCTGGATCGCCAACGGCATTTCGATCTGCGGCAGCGAATCGGGCCACGACGGCAGCTTGAACGGCTCGTCACTCTTGGCCAGGTTCAGCGTCGCGTTGGTCAGTTCCAGCTTGTCCAGCAGCAGCTTGCGGCCCAGCAGCGGGCGCAGGTCCGGCTCCAGATGGGCGCGCTCGGCGTGGAAATGGATGTCGTCGTAGCGGAAGTCGACGTTGTACAGGGTCAGCGGACCGGCCACCGGGCCGTCCACCTTGTCCCAGGTGAAGCTGGCGCCCACCGGCAGCCGTGCCACCACCTGCGCCAGCAGCACGTCACGGCCGGCCACGGTCTGCAGCAGCCAGTACACCGCCAGCAGGGCCAGCAGCACCAGGCCCAGCACGCCCACACCGGACCAGGCCCAGAAGCGGCGGCGGCGGTAGAAGCGCACGCGCGGCGGCGTGGTCGGGTTCGGAGTGGGTGCGGGCGTACTCACAGGTCCGCTCCGATGTTGAGGTACAGCTGGAACTGCGAATCCGGGTTGTTCAGGCCATGCGCGATATCCACGCGCACCGGGCCCACCGGCGATTTCCAGCGCACGCCGAAGCCGACGCCGGTATGCAGATCGATGGTGTTGTCGAAGGCGCTGCCGGTATCGACGAACACCGCCGCACCCCAGGGGCCACCATTGAAGTAGTGCTCGTACTCGGCCGAGCCGATCACCAGGTTCTTGGCGCCCAGCGCGTACTTGTCCGGTGCCGGGGTCCGCGGGCCCACCTCGCGATAGGCATAGCCGCGGATGCTGCGGTCACCACCGGCGAAGTAGCGCAGGCTGGGCGGCATCGCCACCAGATCACTGGTCCAGGTGGTGCCACCCTCGCCGCGCAGGATCAGGCGGTTGCTTTCGCCCACCGGGATGTACCAGCGCAGCACGGCATTGGCCTGCACGAAGCTGGTGTCCGAACCGGCACCTTCAACGCCGGCACGCATCGTCGCAGTACCGCTGATGCCCTTGCGCGGGAACAGTTCGTCATCGACGTTGACGTAGTCGGCGACCATCTGCGGGTACACCAGCGTCGACGTGTTGTAGACCGCGTCGGTGAATTCGGTGCCGGAGGCATAGCGCCAGCGCTCGCGCAGCGCGTTGATCGAGGCGATCGCGGTCCAGTGTTCGTTGATCTCACCGCTGCGGCTGGCGATCAGCTTGAAGTTGCGCAGGTCGATGTAGTCGGTCTGCTCGTCGTAGGCGCTGGCAGCGAAGGTGTACCAGCCATCAAGCCAGTTGAAGGCCGGAATGCGGTAGCTGGTGACCAGGCTCTTGCGCTTCTGCGCATAGTCCAGCTGCGTGTTCATCTTGTGGCCGCGGTTGTTCAGCCACCGCCGTTCGATGCCACCGCGCACACCCGGGCCACTTTCGCTGCCGTAGCTCAGACCCGCGGTGTAGATGGTGCGCTTGGCACGGGTCAGCTTCACATCCACCGGCACTTCGCCGTTCGCATCGGCCTGGTCGGGCCGCGGCTGGATGTCGATCACGCTGAAGTAGTCCAGCTTGGTCAGCGACTCGCGCAGCCGGTCCAGCTTGCCCTCGTGGAAGTAGCTGCCCTGTTCCCAGTACACCAGCGGATCGAACAGCTTGTCGACGAAGTAGTCCTGCTCGAAACGCACCGGTCCCATGTTGTAGCGGCGGCCGCTGTCCCAGGTCAGGTCGATGTCGGCGGCGTTGTCGGCACGGGTGATCTGCACCTGACGCTGGGTGTAGTCGGCATCGAAATAGCCACGTTCGGCCAGGCGGCGGGTGACGGTGATCTTGCTGGCTTCGTACTGCGTATGTTCGAAACGCTGGCCCTTGCGCGGCTTGAACGCGGCCAGATCGTCCTGCAGGTACTGGTCGTACATCGCCGGCCCGGTGATGTCGATGTGCTCGCGGCGGACGGTCACCGGGGTGCCCTTGTCGACATGGATCAGCACGCGCACGTGCTCGTCCTCGCGCGGCGCCTCGACCTTGATCACCGGGTTGTAGTACCCGAACGGTTCCAGTGCCTGGCGGGTCTGCCGCTCGGCCTGTGACAGCAGGTACTCCAGGCGCGATTCGCCCTGTTCCTTGCCGATCGTGTCGTACAGCGACAGCGATTCCTGGATGTTCTCGATGATTGCGGCGTCGTCGCCCTTGTCCAATCCCTTGATGTCCACCTTGTCGATGGTGCCGCGCGCGTGGGCCACGGAGGTGGCGGCCAGCGACAGGACCATCAGCGGCAGGGCGTATTTCTTTGGCTGCATGCGGCACAGCATACCGACCGAAGGTGACGATGCGAAATGCATCACGTCATTGGGGATCGGTTGTTAAGTGGCGGTCAAAATACGCGCCTTTGTGGCGATCGTCGTGATCGCAGCCGAGGATGCCGGCATCGTGCGCGATGCCGGCAATGACCCCGATGGACATCCGCCAGCGGTGATCCGGTAGTGCCGGCCGCTGGCCGGCAACCCACAGACCGATCCGATGTGCGGTGGCAATGCCGGCCAGCGGCCGGCACTACCGATACGGGCGTCAGCTCGACAGATGCTCGATCGCTGCCACCTTGCCCAGGCGCTCGCCCAGCATCGTCAGCAGCGCCAGGCGGTTGCCACGCAGCGCCGGATCCTCGGCATTGACCATCACGCCATCGAAGAACGCGTCGACCTGCGGGCGCAGGCGGGCCAGGCGCGCCAGCACAGCCACGTAATCCTTGTGCTGCAGGCTGGCGCCGGTGTCGTCGATGGCCGCGGTGACCGCTTCAGCCAGCGCGCGCTCGGCGTCTTCCTGCAGCAGCGCCGGGTCGATCTGGGCCGGAATGTCGCCTTCAGCCTTGCGGAGGATGTTGCGGATGCGCTTGTTGGCCGCAGCCAGCGCCTCGGCTTCCGGCAGCGCGGCGAAGGTGCCGATCGCGTCCAGGCGGCGGTCGAAGTCATACAGCGAGACAGGCTTCAGTTCGGCCACCGCATTGAAGTGCGTGGCTGGCACGTTCTTGTCGCCGTAGTAACCCTTCAGGCGGTCGAGGATGAAGTCGTACAGCTCGCCAACGTCGGCCTGCACGTTGCGTGCGGCCAGGCCGGCGTTGGCGCTGGCCAGCAGCGCGCGCAGGTCCAGCTCGAAGCCGCTTTCGATGATCGTGCGGGCCAGGCCCAGCGCGTTGCGGCGCAGCGCGAACGGGTCCTTGTTGCCGGTCGGCTTCAGGCCTGCGGCGAAGCCACCGGCCAGCGTGTCGACGCGCTCGGCGATGGCCAGCACCTTGCCCAGCGGCGACAGCGCGATGTCATCACCACCGAAGCGCGGCTGGTAGGCCTCGTCGATGGCCAGCGCCACCTCGGCCGATTCGCCACCGGCCACGGCGTAGTGGCGGCCGGCGATGCCCTGCAGCTCCGGGAACTCGTTGACCATGCGCGACTGCAGGTCGTTCTTGGCCAGTTCGGCAGCCCGCTTGGCCTGCGCGGCATCGGCGCCAACCTGGGGTGCGATCACTTCGGCCAATGCAGCCACGCGCGCCACCTTGTCGGCCACGCTGCCCAGCTTGGCCTGGTAGGTCACCGTCTTCAGCCCCTCACCCATCGACACCAGGCCCTGCTTCAGGTCCTCGTCGAAGAAGAACTTGGCATCGGCGAAACGCGGACGGATCACCCGCTCGTAGCCCTTGGCCACTTCGGCCACGTTCTTCGATTCGATGTTGGCGATGCCGATGAACTTCTCGGTCAGCGTGCCTGCGGCATCCAGCACCGGGAAGAACTTCTGGTTGATCTCCATCGTCTCGATCAGCGCTTCCTGCGGCACCGCCAGGAACGCGGGCTCGAAGCTGCACAGCACCGCCGACGGCCATTCGACCAGGTTCACCACCTGCTCCAGGTTGTCGTCGGTGATGCGGGCGCTGCCACCGGCCTTGGCCGCAGCGGCCTCGACCTCGGCGACGATGCGCGCGCGGCGCTCGCTCGGGTCGACCAGCACGAACGCGGCGCGCAGCGCTTCAACGTAGTCCTGCGGCTGCGCCAGCGACACCGCCTGGTCATGGTGGAAGCGATGGCCACGGCTGACGCGGCCGGCCTGCAGGCCGAACAGTTCGGCCTCGACCACGTTGGCGCCGTGCAGCAGCACCAGCCAGTGCGCCGGGCGCGCGAAGCCCCAGGCGTGGTCGCCCCAGCGCATCGGCTTGGGAATCGGCATCGCCGCGATCGCCTCGCGCAGGATCTCCGGCAGCAGGCTGGCGGTGCTCGCGCCCGGGGTCACCGCGCGGTGCACGAAGCGCTCACCCTTGTTGTCGGTGGTCTTTTCCAGCGCGGTCCAGTCGATCCCGGCCTTGGCGGCGAAGCCCTGCAGGGCCTTGGTCGGCTGGCCTTCGGCATCCAGCGCGATGTTCAGGTACGGGCCCAGCACTTCGCTGTGCTGTTCCGGCTGTTCCAGGCCGACGCCCGGCAGCAGCACGGCCAGGCGGCGCGGAGTCGACAGCGGGCGCGCATCGCCCAGTTCCAGCGCGACGCCGCGCTTGCGCAGGCCGTCGACAACGCCATCGAAGAACGCCTGGGCGAGGCCCGGCAGCGCCTTGACCGGCAGCTCCTCGGTGCCCAGTTCGATCAGCAGGGGGGACAGTTGGCTCATCGTTTCAATCCTGTGGTGGGGGCGCAGCGCGCGACGCGTCCGGCGCCCCGGAGTAAGGGGGGGAGCGGCCGTCAGGCCTTCTTCGCACCCGGGAAGCCCAGCTTCTCGCGCTGCTCGTAGTACGCCCTAGCCACGGCCTGGGCCAGCGCGCGCACGCGCAGGATGTAGCGCTGGCGCTCGGTCACGCTGATCGCGCGGCGCGCATCGAGCAGGTTGAAGGTGTGGCTGGCCTTCATCACCTGCTCGTAGGCCGGCAGCGGCAGGTTCACTTCCACCAGCTTCTGCGCTTCACGTTCGCAGGCGTCGAAGCGGTGGAACATCTCTTCCACGTCGGCGTATTCGAAGTTGTAGGTGCTCTGCTCCACCTCGTTCTGGTGGTAGACGTCGCCATAGGTCACCGGCTGGCCGTCCGGGCCGTAGGTCCACACCAGGTCGTAGACGTTGTCGCAGTTCTGCAGGTACATGCACAGGCGCTCGAGACCGTAGGTGATCTCGCCCAGCACCGGGCGGCACTCCAGGCCACCGGCCTGCTGGAAGTAGGTGAACTGGGTCACTTCCATGCCATTGAGCCAGACTTCCCAGCCCAGGCCCCAGGCGCCCAGGGTCGGCGATTCCCAGTTGTCCTCGACGAAGCGCAGGTCGTGCACCAGCGGATCGATGCCCAGCGCCTTCAGCGAATCCAGGTACAGCTGCTGGATGTTGTCCGGCGCCGGCTTCATCGCCACCTGGTACTGGTAGTAGCGCTGCAGGCGGTTCGGGTTCTCGCCGTAGCGGCCGTCGGTCGGGCGGCGCGAGGGCTGCACGTAGGCCGCGTTCCAGCTCTCCGGACCGATCGCACGCAGGAAGGTGGCCGGGTGGAAGGTGCCGGCGCCCACCTCCAGGTCGAGCGGCTGGATGAGCACGCAGCCCTGCTGGGCCCAGAACTGGTTCAGGGTCTGGATCAGGCCCTGGAAGGTGATCGGAACGGTCGGGGTCGCGGACATGCGTACGAGTCTTGGCCGGCAAGGGGGTGCGTTAGTATAACGGCCGACCTGCGGGGCATTCCGTACCCGGGAGGAGCAGGCAGATGGAACATCGGCTGCCGGTGGGCACGCCCGGCGAGGCTGGCGGCGTACCGCTGCCGTGGGGACGGCTGCAGTTCGAGCAGATTGCCGCGGCCCTGATCGCCGATGGCCTGGTGGCCGAGCAGGACCGCGAGCGCATGCGCTTTTCCGCGCAGGGCGCACGCAACGCCAGTGAAGTGCACCCGCTGGTACTGCTGTCCAACCTCAAGCTGGCCGCCAACGGCGGTGGCGAACTGACCCTGGAGCGCCTCACCGAGTGGCTGGCGCAGCGCACCGGCAGCCGCTACCTGCGCATCGACCCGACCCGGGTCGACGTCGCCGCGGTCACCGCGCTGGTCTCCCATGCCTACGCGCGCCGCCACCGTTTCCTGCCGTTGGCGGTGGATGCCGAGCGCGTGCTGGTGGCCACCAGCGAGCCACTGGTGCAGGAATGGCGCCGCGACCTGCAGCACCTGACCCGCCGCCGCATCGAGCTGGCGGTGGTCAACCCGCTGGACCTGCACCGCTACACCATGGAGTTCTACGGGGTGACCCGTTCGGTGCGCGGCGCCCGTGGCGACGTGCGCGGCGAGGCCAGCACCACCCTGCCCAGCTTCGAACAGCTGGTGGAGCTGGGCCGCACCGGCGACGTCAATGCCGACGACCAGCACATCGTGCATATCGTGGACTGGCTGCTGCAGTACGCCTACGAGCAGCGCGCCTCGGACATCCACCTGGAGCCGCGCCGCGAAATGGGGCGCATGCGCTTCCGCATCGACGGCGTGCTGCACAAGGTGTTCGAGGTACCGCCGGCGGTGATGACCGCGGTGGTCAGTCGCATCAAGGTGCTCGGCCGCATGGACCTGGCCGAACGCCGGCGCCCGCAGGACGGCCGCATCAAGACCCGCTCGCCGGGCGGCCGCGAAGTCGAGATGCGCCTGTCGACCATGCCCACCGCCTTCGGCGAGAAGTGCGTGATGCGCATCTTCGACCCCGATGCCGCCTTCAAGAGCATCGACCAGCTCGGTTTCAGCCCGCAGGAGGCCGCCGGCTGGAATGCGCTGGTCGAGCGCCCGCATGGCATCGTGCTGGTCACCGGCCCGACTGGCTCGGGCAAGACCACCACCCTGTATTCGACGCTGAAGCGGCTGGCCACGCCGGACGTGAACGTCTGCACGGTGGAAGACCCGATCGAGATGATCGCGCCCGAATTCAACCAGATGCAGGTGCAGGCCAACATCGACCTGGACTTCGCCAGCGGCGTGCGCACCCTGCTGCGGCAGGACCCGGACATCATCATGATCGGCGAGATCCGCGACCTGGAGACCGCGCAGATGGCGGTGCAGGCCTCGCTGACCGGCCACCTGGTGCTGTCCACCCTGCATACCAACGACGCGCCCTCGGCGGTCACCCGCCTGCTCGACCTGGGCGTGCCGCATTACCTGCTGGCCAGCACCCTCAACGGCATCCTCGCCCAGCGCCTGGTGCGCACGCTGTGCCCGCACTGCAAGCAGCCGCACAGCCTCGGCGCGGCCGATTGGGCGGTGCTGGCTGATAGCCAGGCTGCATATCCAGATGCCGCCACGCCCTGTCGGCCGGTCGGTTGCCTGGAATGCCGGCGCACCGGATTCCTCGGCCGCATCGGGCTGTATGAGTTGCTGCCATTGGGTTCGCGGCTGCGCGGGCAGATCCGCGCCGACATGGACCTGGCCGGTTTCACCCGTGCCGCGCGGGCTGAAGGGCTGCGAACCCTGCGCCAGGCCGGGCTTGAAAAGGTGGCGCAGGGGCTGACTACAATCGAGGAAGTCCTGTCAGTCCTGCCGCCCCCGGATGAACCCAGCCCCGTTCCTGATCCTTGAAACCGGCCGCCCGGTACCGTCGCTGCGCCGCTACGGGCGCTTTCCGCACTGGATCCGCGTCGCCGCCGGGCTGGAGGAACATGAGACGGTGGTGGTCGATGTCGAACACGGTGGCGCCCTGCCCGATCCGCACGGTTTTGCCGGGGTACTGGTGACCGGCTCGGCCGCCTTCGTTACTGACCACGCCGACTGGAGCGAGCGCAGCGCGGCGTGGCTGCGCCAGACCGCCCACGACGACCTGCCGGTGTTCGGCATCTGCTACGGCCACCAGCTGCTGGCGCATGCGCTGGGCGGTGAGGTGGCCTACAACCCGGCCGGGCGCGAGTCCGGCACGATCGAACTGGAGCTGCAGCCACAGGCGGCACAGGATCCGCTGTTCCAGGGTCTGCCGCAGCACTTTGCCGCCCACGCCACCCACCTGCAGACCGTGCTGCGCGCACCCGACGGTGCCGAGGTGCTGGCACGCTCGCCGCTGGATGGCTGCCACGCGTTCCGCTGGGGGCGCCAGGCCTGGGGCGTGCAGTTCCATCCGGAATTCGCCACCCACCACATGCGCGGCTACGTGCGCGCCCGCGCCGACTGCATCGGCCGCCACGGCGGCTGCGCCCGCAGCATCGAGCGCGCGGTCAGCGCCGCACCGCTGGCCCGCCAGCTGTTGCGCCGCTTCGTCCGCCAGGCGCGGCTGTCTTCAGCCCAGCCGGTGGCAAAACAGGGATAATCGGCGGCACGGGCAGCCGCCCGGCCCCCTCCTGTCCTTCCCGGATGTCCATGAAAGAGATTCGCAAGCTGCCGGCCTCGGCGGGCGCCCAGTGGTTGCTGGATACGTTCTCCCTGTACCGGCGTGCGCCGCTGCAGCTGGCCCGGATCGGCCTGACCTGGCTGCTGGTGAGCTGGGTGGTGACCCTGCTGTCGACCTTGATTCCCGGCGCCGCCGGCATGGCAGTACAGCTCATGACCCTGGCCATTTCGCCGATCATGTTCGGCGGCATGCTGTATGCCGTGGGCGAGATCGACGAAGGCCGCCCGGGCCTGGCCTCGCACCTGCTGCAGCCGATCCGCGACCACCGCGTCAGCCACCTGCTGGTGCCGCTGGCGATCCAGGTGCTGGCGGTCCTGCTGCTGGGCGCGCTGTTGTTCATGATGATCGGCCGCGAGGGCTTCACCGCCTTCAGCGAGGTCATGACCAAGATGGAAGAAATCAGCCGCAGCGGCCAGCAGATCAAGCCGGACGACGCGGCCGCGCTGGTCGCCAACCTGCCGGCCAAGCGCATCGCGCTGTGGATGCTGCTGGTGTTCCTGAGCGCGGTGGCGCTGTCGCTGGCGATGTTCACCCAGCCGGCGCTGGTGGTGTTCGACAAGCAGAGCGGCATGCATGCGCTGCGCCTGAGCCTGCAGGGCTGCATCGAGAACATCGGCGCGATGTTCGTGTTCGCCGCGCTCGGCCTGATCGCCGCGTTCTGCATGTACATCCTGTTCGTGATCGTGATCCAGGTCGCGATGCTGATCGGTGGCCCGCTGGCTGCGGCCTTCATCGCCCAGCTGGTGCTGACCACGGTGCTGATGCCGCTGTATGTCGGCGCGGTCTACGCCGCGTGGAAGCAGATGTTCGTGCATCGCGGCAGCCGCGCGGCGCCGCCGATCCCGACCACGCCGACCTCAAGCGACGTGTTCCACGCCTGACGGAAAAAGGGGACGGAGGGGATTAAGTCGTTTATGCCCAGTGTGTGCAGCTAACGACTTAATCCCCTCCGTCCCCTTTTTTTCTTCTTTCAGGCGGCGGGTTTCTTCACTACCGACGACGGCACCAGCCAGCGTGCGGCGTGGATGCCCAGTTCGTAGAGCAGGCACATCGGGATCGCCAGCATCAGCTGCGAGACCACGTCCGGCGGGGTCAGCACCGCCGCCACCACGAAGATGCCGACGATCGCGTAACCGCGGCCTTCCTTGAACTGCTGCGGCGTCACCCAGCCCAGCAGCACCAGGATCACCATCGCCACCGGCAGTTCGAAACTGCCGCCGAAAGCGAAGAAGATCGCCAGCACGAAGTCCAGGTAGGCGTTCGCATCCGGAGTGATCGCGATCACGTCCGGGCTGAAGGTGGTGAGGAAGTGGAACACCGCCGGCAGCACCAGGAAGTAGGCAAAGGCGCAGCCGGCGTAGAACAGCAGCACCGACGACACCAGCAACGGCACCGCCAGGCGCTTCTCGCGCGCATACAGGCCGGGCGCGACGAAGGCCCACAGCTGGTACAGCAGCCACGGCACGGCCACGAACAGGGCCACGAAGAAAGTCAGCTTCAGCGGTGCGAAGAAGGCACCGGCCGGATTGGTGGCGATCATCGTCTGCCCGTTCGGCAGCTGCGAGACCAGCGGTTCGGCCAGTGCGTTGTAGAGCTTCTGGGTAAACGGCAGCAGGCCCAGCAGCACCACGCCCAGTCCCAGCAATGCGCGTACCAGGCGGCCACGCAGTTCCACCAGATGCTCAACCAGCGAGCTTTCGCCGAAATCCTGTTCACTCATGGCTGGCGCTCCGGGCTGCTCTGCGGCGGCGGCGCACCGGCTTCAGGGGGTGTCGCCGGCGTCGGCTCGGGAGCAACGCTCTCCTGTGCCGGCGCATCGGCGTCGGGCACGGCGCTCATGTGCGGCGGAAGATCTGCGGGCGCCGGCGCGCGTACTTCCTGCGCCAGCGTATCGCCCTGCTGCTGGGCCTCCTGCGCTTCGCGACGGATCGCTTCACCGCTGGCGCGCAGCTGGTTCTCGGTGTCCTGCATGCCCTGGCGCACGTCCTGCATCTGCCGCTTGATGTCCTCGGCCTGCAGTTCGCGCTCCAGTTCCTGTTTCACCGAATCCCACTGATTACGGGCACGTCGCACCCACAGGCCGGCGAAGCGGGCCGCCTTGGGCAGGCGCTCGGGACCGAGCACCACCAGGGCGACCACTGCAATCACCAGCAGCTCGCTGAAGCCGATATCAAACACCGCGACCGCTCCGGATCAGCGAGCGTTACGGTCGTGCTCGTCCTGCGCGGCGCGCGAGGCGTCCTGACTGCGCGATTCATCGCCCAGCTGCGCGTTCGGCTTGTCCTCGTCGCGCATGCCCTTCTTGAATTCCTTGACCGCCGAACCGAGATCCTTGGCGCCACTGGTCAGGCGCTTGGTGCCGAACACCAGCAGGACGATGGCCAGCACGACCAACCAATGCCAGATGCTGAAACTGCCCATAAAGACGCTCGTTACGTTAGTGATCAGGCTGTCGAGCATAGCGCACCGGGTGTCAGCCGGCGCGCGTGACGAAAGTCAGTTTCCGCCCAGCGTTTCCGTGCGGATCTCGCCGTCGTTGACCGGCTGGAAGCCCTGCTGCTGCGGCGGCGGGTTCTGCGGCACGTTCTGCAGCGGTGCGGTAGTGGCTTCGGCCGGGGCGGCCGGCGCTGCCTGAACAGGCGCCGGAGCAACCGCCGGGGCCGCTGCCGGGCGCGGCGCGCTACCGCCGTTGCCGCTGCGGTTGTTACGCGCGGCGTAGGTGGCCTCTTCCAGGCGGTCGCGGAACGTGACCACATCCATCGACGGCGAACCGGCCGCGCGGCCTTCGAAGATCATGCGCGGCGTGGTGTTGCTGCCGTAGGCGTCCAGATTGGCGGCATCGTCGATCTGCAGCACCGCACCATCCAGGGCGACACCGGCGAACAGGCCGCGGGCGCGCGACCAGGACCAGATCTCGGCCTTCAGCTGACCGTCGGTGGCGGCGGCGGCATTGCGGCCGACCGGGCCGGCGGCGACACCCGCATCGGCGCCCAGCGTGAACTTGCCGTTGACCAGGTTGTCCAGGCTACGGTCGTTGCGGAACACCAGCACCACATCGGAGGACTGCACGCCGGCCTGGAAGCCGATGCTGCCGCCGGTGAGCTTCACGAACACCGGGTTGGACCAGGCACCGTTGGGCATGCGCACGGACATCAGGCCGTGGCCACGACGACCGCCAATGACCAGACCGGCCTTGATCGTGTCGGGAATGACGATGACCGCGCGGCCTTCGTCGAGCAATTTGTCCGGAATGCCCTGTTCAGGGATTTCCTGGATTTCAGCCAGCACGCGCACGGCATTGCGGGCACGCTGGTCTTCCTGCGGTCCGGCCATGGCCTGGCTGGACAGCAGGCTGGCGGCGATCAGCAGGGCTTGGATCGGGCGACGCATGGCAGGCTCCAGAAGTCAGTCCATAGGAAGATATAGCAAGTGACTGAAATTAGTAGTGTTGTCATGAATCCCCAATGAGCGTTCCCTGCTCACATTGATGCGCGCTATGCCTGCAATCCGAACCCTGCATCCCGGCGCGGCACCGGATCGGCGACAATACCGCTCATGCTCGACGCACCCGATACCGCCGTGCTGGCGGTCAACCTAGGCACGCCCGAGACGCCGACGGCCCCCGCCGTACGCCGTTACCTGGCTGAATTCCTGTCCGACCCCCGCGTGGTCTCGATCCCGGCACTGCTGTGGCAGCCGTTGCTGCGCGGACTGATCCTGCCGCTGCGCAGCAGCCGTTCAGCGGCCAAGTACGCCCAGGTCTGGCTGCCGGAGGGCTCTCCGCTGATGGTGCATACGCGCCAGCTGGCGCAGGCCATGCAAGCGCTGTTGCCGACCCTGACGGTGCGCCATGCAATGCGCTATGGCGAACCGGCGCTGGCCAGCGAACTCGACCGGCTGGCGGCCGACGGTGCGCGCCGCATCGTGGTGCTGCCGCTGTACCCGCAGTACTCCACCACCACCACCGCCTCGGTCGAAGACCGCGTCGATGCCTGGCAGCGCCGCAATCCGGGCGTGACCGTCAGCCTGGTGCGCGACTATTCGGTCGATCCGGGCTGGGTCGACGCCGTTGCCGGCTCGATCCGCCGCTACTGGGAACAGCACGGTCGCGGCCAGAAACTGATGTTCTCCTTCCACGGCATTCCGCAGCGTCTGGCCGATGCCGGCGATCCGTATCCGCAGCGCTGCGAGGCCAGTGCGCAGGCCATCGCCAAGGCGCTGGAGCTGGGCAGGGACGACTGGCAGATGGGCTATCAGTCGCGCTTCGGCCGCGAGCGGTGGCTGCAGCCGTATGCCGAGCCCAGCCTGTGGGCGCTGGCCGAATCCGGCGTGAAGCAGATCGACGTGGTGTGTCCGGGCTTCGCCACCGACTGTCTGGAGACGCTGGAAGAAGTGGCACTGGGCTTCACCGAAACACTGGCCGAGCGCGGCGCGACGATGCGCTACATCCCCTGCCTCAACGCCGAACCGGAGCACGCGCGTGCGCTTGCGCGGCTGGCCGTGGCCTCGCTGGCATGAGTCTGCAACCGTTTGAACTCGAGGTCGGTGGCGCGCGCGTCGCCGGCCTGCGCAACCACGGTGATGGCCCGCGCGTGCTGGCCCTGCATGGCTGGCTCGACAACGCGGCCAGCTTCGTGCCGCTGGCGCCGCACCTGTCGTCGTTGCAGCTGGTGGCCATCGACCTGCCCGGCCACGGCCACAGCGCGCATCTGCCGGCCGGTGCCAGCTACACCACGGCCGCCGCCATCTGTCACGTACTCGACGTCGCCGACGCGCTGGGCTGGGACCGTTTCAGCCTGCTCGGCCATTCGATGGGCGCCGGCATCGCCAGCCTCACCGCCTCGGTCAGCGACCGTGTCGAACGGCTGGTGGCGATCGAAGCACTCGGCGGCCTGCGTGGTCCTGAGGAAGAAACCGCCAACCGCCTGCGCGAGCATGTCAATGCCACGCGCGCACTGGCACGCAAGCAGCTGCGCGTGTTCCCCGACCTCGCCGCGCCGATCCGCGCGCGGATGATGACCAACCAGCTCAGCGAGCGCTGTGCACGGCTGCTGGTCGAGCGCGGCGTGGAGCCGGTCGAAGGTGGTTACCGCTGGTGCAGCGACCCGCGCCTGATGCTGCCCACTGCGATCCGCCTCAGCGAAGGCCAGATCGACAACCTGCTGCAGGCCATCGCCTGCCCGACGCAGGTGATCTACGCCACACCGGCGCAGTCGTACTATCCCGAGCCGATGCGCAGCGATCGCCTGCAGCACCTGCGCGATGGCCGTCTGGCGGTGTTTGCCGGCAACCATCACCTGCACATGGAAGACCCGGAACAGATCGCGGGCGTGATCCTGCACTTCTTCAGCAACGGCAACGCCGGCTGAGCAAACGTATCCGCGCGCTTCACTCCGCGCGTTTGCGGCCGATACATCAGTTGCGGGCCCCTGCGTCCGCAGCACGCAGGTCCGGTCGGGCCTGCGGCGTGTGTCTGGTTCTGCAAGGAAGTCCGCATGCCCGCTCTGCTGCACCGTCACCCACAGGATGTGGCCACGGTGTCCCGTCTCCGCGTCGCTGATCGCGCCGCATTCCCCGAATTCCCGGCTCGCGCCCTGCTCACGCACTCCTGCGTGTGCCGCGGCGTGGCTGTTGTCGTTTGCTGATCCAGGAGTCGCCGATGTCCGTTGCATCCTCCCGTCCCCCCGATACCGCCCGCATGCCGCATCTGCAGCAGCTCGCGCGCCGCGCTGACCGTCGACTGCTGATCGGCAGCGCGGCGTTGGCCGTGGCTGGCCTCGTGCTGGCCCTGCGTGGGCCCCACGTACCGGGCGCTGCGTTGGCCGCGGCCGCCGTACTGCCCGCCCTCTGGCTGGCCGGTCCACAGGCGGGCCGGGCCGTCGCCCGCAATGGCCTGGCATTGCTGTTGTCGCTGCAGCTGGCCTTGTTGTGCGCGATCGTCAGCCTGTCACCGGCATTGCCGATTGCGCTGTTGCTGGGCGTGCTGCTCAGCCACCGCGATCGCCTGCCGGTATGGCTGGCCGGTGGTGCTGGCACCCTCGCCCTGCTGGTACCGCTGCTGCACGGCGCAGCCGTGGGACCGACGTTGCTGCAGGCGGGCCTGTTCGCCAGCCTGACCGTGTTCCTCGGCCAGGTCGCGCTGCGCCTGCGCCAGCAGACCGAGGCGCTTGGCCACGGCCCGCGCCGCCTGGCGGCACTGGCGCGCGATATCGCGACGGGCACCGATCTGAGCGCACATGCAGATACTGCGGCCTATGCACCCGGTTCGCTGGCCCATGCGCTGGCCGATACCGCCCGCCACGTACAGGCGCAGCGTGGGCGCGAGGCTGAAGCGCATGCCGAGAATGCGCAGATCCGCCAGGCGCTCGATGCCTCGCGCACCGCGATGATGATTGCCGACAACGACCACGTGATCCGTTACGTGAACCGCTCGGTGGTGGCCCTGCTGCGCAACCAGCAGGCAACACTGCGCCAGGCCTTCCCCGACTTCGATGCCGAGCGCCTGGTCGGCAGCAGCATCCACCGCTTCCACGCCAACCCGGATCGCATCCGCGCGATCCTCAACGGCCTGCAGGTCACGCACAACGGCAAGGTCCAGATCGGCCCGGTGCACTTCGCGCAGGTGGTCACCCCGGTGTTCGATGCGCAGGGCGCGCGCCTGGGCTTCGCCGTGGAATGGCATGACCGCACCCATGAACTCGCGCTGGAAAACGCCGTGGCCGGCATCGTCGCAGCGGCAGCGGCCGGTGATCTGGACCAGCGCCTGCAGGCCACTGAAGGTGCCAGTTTCCTCGATGGGCTGACCGGTGGCATCAACCAGCTGCTCGATACGCTCGGCAGCACCGTCAACGAAGTGCGGCAGATGCTCTCGGCACTGGCCAATGGCGATCTGGACCGGCGCATGCACGGCGAGTATCACGGCGCTTTCGCTGCCATCCAGCGCGATGCGAATGCCACGGCCGGTCAGTTGGCACGCATGGTCGGTCGCATCCAGGAATGTGCGGCGTCGATCAGTACCGCCGCCAGCGAGATTGCCGCCGGCAACGGCGCGTTGTCCGAGCGCAGCGAGCGCCAGGCCGCGCACCTGCAGGAGACCGCAGCATCGATGGAGGAACTCACCGCCACCGTGCGCCAGAACGCCGCCCATGCGCGTGAGGCCAGTGCGTTGGCAGCTTCCACGCAGAGCGCTGCCAGTGACGGCAACACAGCCATGCAGCGGGTGGTGAATACCATGCAGGCCATCGAAGGTGCCTCGAAGCGGATCGGCGACATCACCGGCGTCATCGACGGCATTGCCTTCCAGACCAATATCCTGGCCTTGAACGCAGCCGTGGAGGCGGCACGCGCCGGCGAACAGGGCCGAGGCTTCGCGGTCGTGGCCAGCGAGGTGCGGGTACTGGCGCAGCGCTCTGCGGCGGCGGCCCAGGAGATCAAGAAGCTGATCGACGAAGCCGGCCGCCAGGTGGGTGAGGGTGCCCAGCTGGTAGCTGACGCCGGCCAACGCATGCAGGGCATTGTTGGCGGCGTGGAGGATGTCAGCCACCTGATGCGCGAGATTTCCGCGGCGTCGCAGGAGCAGTCGATCGGCATTGAGCAGATCAACCAGACCGTAGTGCAGATGGATCAGGCCACACAGCAGAATGCCGCGCTGGTGGAGGAAGCCACCGCGGCCGCACGCGAGCTGCAATCGCAGGCGGGTACGCTTACCGAGGCGGTGTCGGTGTTCCGTCAGCAGGAACCGCACGAGGTATCGCAGGCCGCCTGATCCGGGCCTTCAGTTCGATCCTGATCAAGACGGCGCCCGCAGGGCGCCGTCTTTTTGTTGCGTAGGCCTTGCTGCCAGTAGCTGCCAACCTTGGTTGGCGCCGTGGTTCCTCACGGAGGGCATCCACGCATGGCGTGGATCTACTGGTAATGCCGGCCGCTGGCCGGCAATCACAGCGACGCGCACTGTCTGGCCTGCTGCCGGGGTTGGCACCGCTCTTCGCAGGGACAGCCCATCCACGCATGGCGTGGACCTACTGTTGGTCCGGCTGCACTCGGTAGACGCCAACCTTGGTTGGCGCTGTGGCTGCCCGCGGAGACTATCCGCGTATGGCCTGGATCTAACGGGCGATGTAACGCCATCGGGTTGCCGGCCAGCGGCCGGCACTACCCGCATTTCGCGCGCACAAAGAAAAACCCCGCTGCGTGAGCAGCGGGGTTTTGGGTGTAAACCCTGGCGATGACCTACTCTCGCATGGCTTGAGCCACACTACCATCGGCGCAGCTGCGTTTCACTTCCGAGTTCGGGATGGGATCGGGTGGTTCCACAGCGCTAATTTCACCAGGGAGGCGGTTGGAGCGTCGCCATCCGATACAGCTGGATAAGGCGCCTGCCTCTCGTAGTTCTTGTGACGTAGCGTGCACTTGGATGCTCTTACGACGTTGTCGTAAAGCCAAGGCAACTTGAGGTTATATGGTCAAGCCTCTCGGATCATTAGTATCAGTTAGCTCAATACATTGCTGTACTTACACACCTGACCTATCAACCACGTAGTCTACATGGTTCCTTCAGGGGGCTTGTGCCCCGGGAGATCTCATCTTGAGGCGCGCTTCCCGCTTAGATGCTTTCAGCGGTTATCGCTTCCGAACATAGCTACCCGGCAATGCCACTGGCGTGACAACCGGAACACCAGAGGTTCGTCCACTCCGGTCCTCTCGTACTAGGAGCAGCCCCTCTCAAATCTCCAACGCCCATGGCAGATAGGGACCGAACTGTCTCACGACGTTCTGAACCCAGCTCGCGTACCACTTTAAATGGCGAACAGCCATACCCTTGGGACCGACTACAGCCCCAGGATGTGATGAGCCGACATCGAGGTGCCAAACACCGCCGTCGATATGAACTCTTGGGCGGTATCAGCCTGTTATCCCCGGAGTACCTTTTATCCGTTGAGCGATGGCCCTTCCATACAGAACCACCGGATCACTAAGTCCTAGTTTCCTACCTGCTTGATCCGTCGATCTTGCAGTCAAGCACGCTTATGCCT